>JBAZVK010000001.1:0-547396 GCA_041660945.1 Patescibacteria group bacterium
GCCGGAATGTCAAACTCTGAGGAGTCGTCATCAATAAATTCCTCTTCATTGTTTAAAATTTCCTTTTCATTTTTTTCTTCGTTTTTTTTCGCCATATCACTTATTTTTTGCGGAGTAGGCTCCTCGTATTCAGGTTTTTTAAAGCGAAAAAGCTTTAGACGGTTATCATCAAATTTAGTCGCGATGATCGTCACTTTTATTTGATCCATCATCTTTTCGTCAATAACTGCGCCAAAAATTATATCGGCGTCAGGATCAACTGACTTTGCTATTATCGATGCCGCTTCATCAACCTCAGACATTGTCATGTCCGGTCCGCCAACGACGTTGAACAAGACACCCTTCGCCCCTTCAATGGACACATCTAAGAGCGGTGATGAGATCGCCTGCTTTATTGCTGCAATGGCTCGTTTGTCACCGCTGCCGATTCCCACTCCCATCAAAGCAGTGCCGGATCCTTGCATAATGGTGCGAATATCGGCAAAATCAACATTAATCAAACCTGGAGTAGTGATTAGCTCGGCAATTCCCTTTACCCCTTGATGCAGCACGGCGTCTATCTTTTTAAAGGCTTCAAGGATTGGTGTTTTCTTATCAATGACATTTAAGATCCTTTGATTAGGAACGACAATTAAAGTATCAACCTTTTCTTTAAGGTGCATTATGCCTTCATCCGCCGAAAACTTTCGTTTAGTCCCTTCAAATTCAAATGGCTTTGTGACGACGGCAATTGTTAAAGCCCCGCTTTCTTTGGCTATTTCGGCTATTATCGGTGTGGCTCCTGTTCCTGTTCCACCACCTTCTCCACAGGCAAGAAAAATCATATCGGCGCCGGACAAGTCTTCTTTTAGTCGTTCTCTTGATTCCTCAGCCGCCATACGTCCAACTTCGGGATCGCCCCCGCTTCCCAATCCTTTGGTTAAGTTTTCACCAATTTGGATTTTAACGGTTGCTTTATTATTAAGAAGGGCTTGAGCGTCGGTATTAATTGCAATGAACTCAACGCCATTTATCCCTCCCTCGGACACCATAAAAGATAAAGCATTTCCTCCGCCTCCACCAACTCCGATAACTTTTATCCTAGCTGCTTGTCCTGCTCGGGGTTTAATTAACATATTATGGAATGAACTGTTTAAAAAAGTTTTTTAAATTTCCAACCGAATTCCCTAATTTAAAGTCCTTTAATATTTTACCAAAATTTTTAAAGCTATCTTTATCTTCAAAATCATTTTTTACTCCATACAAAAGCAACCCAACTGTTGTTGAGTATTGTGGATCTAAAATCTCATCTACCAAACCGGAGATTTTTTCAGGAAAACCAATTCTGATTGGTAAGCCAACAACTCTCTTCCCGGTTTCTAACATTCCAATTGTCAAGGCGCCGCCACCGGAAATTACTAAACCTGAAGGAATCTGTTGCCCAAAGCCGCTTTTCTCAATTTCTTCAAAAATTAATTTAAAAATTTCTTCTAATCGTGGAGCAACTATGCCGTCAACAAGTGTCTTTAATGAAACTTCGGTCAAATTTTCCGGTAAATCAAGCTCATTTAAGTTTATTTGTGGGGCTTTTTTCTTTCCGATTGATGTTGCGCTATTCATATTCAAATTCTTGCTTAGAAAAATCTTAATTTTTTCAGCGGAATCAAGCGAAACCCGCAAGCCAACCGCAATATCGTTTGAAATGTGGCGCGCTCCGATCGGAATTGATGAAGAATAAGACAAAGCTCCATCTACGTAAATTGACAAGTCTATTTTTCCTCCACCAATATCAACCAAAACAACGCCTAATTCCTTTTCTGTGTTAGTTAACACAGCCTGTGCCGAAGCTAATCCCGAAAAAACAAAGCCTTGATTTTCAATTCCCAAATCTTCTAGGATTCTTTCCTGATTTCTTAAATTAGTGGTTAACGCAGTTATAATGTGGGTTTCCACTTCGAGTCGAACACCGCTCATCCCGACTGGATTTTTTATTCCTGATTGGCCATCAACGATATAATCTCTTGGGATAACTTCTATAATCCTACGGATCGAGGAAAGATTAATCGCCTTAGCAGCCTCAACAACTCTTACCACATCTTCTTCAGTTATTTCTCCTTGGGGGTTAGAAACGGCTACTATTCCATGTGAATTTAGTGAAGAAATATGCGGTCCCCCCACAGCGACAAAAGCTTTGTCTATTTTATGACCTGCCATTCTTTCGGCTTTTTCGACACTATCTTCAACTGCCTTTGTTGCTTCTTTTATATCGACAACCAATCCTCTTCTGACTCCACGGGCTGGTGTTGTATTAAAACCGATTATTTTTAATTCATCTGTTTCATTTGAGCTCATTCCCACAACCGTAGCAATCTTGGAACTCCCGATATCTATTCCACAAATTAAAGTGTCTATCATATTAAAAACTTATGATCGGTTTATCAAACCTCAAATCAATTTTATTGAAATCTTTTCCCTCTATTTTAAACTGCTTTATGATCAATTCCAATTGGTAATCTTGGGTTTCTCTGTCTTTACTATTACTAAAAATAATTTTCTTTGTTCCAGCTAAATTAAATACTAACATATCTTGTCCTTTGATATCAATAGTTAATGGAACTGTATTTATTTGTTGCAATTTGTCAACAAAAAATAAAGCTTGTTTGATATCTTTATAGTCAATCCAATCGCCTATTTGAAAAAAACCGCTGTTCAGCTTTTGATAAAAATTAATAACCGGTAAATCATTTAAGGTATCTTGTGTTTTTTGTAAAATTCTTCCGTCGCACGATAAAATAAAAAAACCGTTATTTATAATTAATGAAGCACAAGGTTCGTAAAAAACTACCGATATTTTTAAAGTATCCGGCCAAATTTTTTCTACAACAGCTGCTTTTAATAAATAATTTTCTAGGATTATTTTTTTAGAAATTTTACCCTCATCAGCAAATAATAAACTCTTATTAATCAGTTTATCTTTATTGACTAATACAAATTTTTTTTCAGCAATAAGTTGAATATTTTTTATTAAAAAAAATTCGTTAATAAAAAAAATTACTGTGAATATGACAATACAAAGAAATGAAAAAAATACAAAAAATTTAATTTTTCTTAAGAATTTCATTAATGAGGTATTTGGAAACATCTTTTTTATAAAATTTAGATAAATTTTTAAAGTTTTTTTCATAATAATTAATTTTATTTGTCATTTGATAGATTAATCTTAATAATTTTTCACTCGGTGTAATTTGATAAAAAATTTCTCCACAACCGGCTTTAACAAAAATTTCCGCATGATGCTGCTGTTCCCGGCCAGATGACCAAGGCAGAGGTATAAATAATGCCGGTTTTTTCAAAGCTAACAGTTCAAAAAAAGTATTGGCACCGGACCGTCCGATAACCAAATCCGCATTACTATAGATATATCCCATTTGATCGTCAAAAAAATGTTTTACCAAAAAATACCGCGATTGCATATCTTTAGGTAGTCGATTTTTTAAAAACAATAAATCTTCGTAGTCATGATACTCTTTTGTATCTCCGACTTGATGAATGACGATATAATCTTTTAACAGTAAATTAATTATTTTCTTTATATGGATATTGATACTATGCGATCCAAGTGAACCGCCGGTTATATAAATTACCGGTCGATCTTTTTTTATTTCAAAAGGTTTTTTTATAGTTTTAAAAATAGATGATTTGACAGGATTACCTGAGATAAAAGTTTTATTTTTTGGAAAATTGTTTTTAACTTCATCAAAAGAAACAAAGATTTTTTTTGAAAAAAAGCTGATTAAATTATTAGCTAAACCGGGCTTGATTGTTTGCTCATGAGTAAAAATAGAAATGCGAAAAAGGTATCCCCAAAATACTAAAGGTAAGGCCAAATAACCCCCGAATGACATAATAACATCAGGTCGATACTGATTAATAATAAAAAATGCTTTTAAAAAACCAATTGGAATTTTTAATATTCCAATTAATGAAGAAACTGATATTATTCTTGTTAATCGGCCCGCTTCGAGTGAAACAAAGGTTAGTTTTTTTTTGCTGATTTCTTTATATTCCAAAGATAAGGTTCTTTCCTGATCGGTCGGATATTTGCGCCCGACAAAAATCACATCAACATCTTTCCTTGATTTTTGTAGTTCTTCTATTAAAGCCAAGGCCGGAGCTAAATGACCGCCAGTTATTAATAATTTCATATATTAATGATATCACTGAATGACTAAATAAAGAAATAATAAAATAAAAAAATAAATGTCTAAATAATCAAATAAATTAATTTCGTTTATTTATTTCTTTATTTTTTTATTCAATCATTTATTTCCCCATCTTTTTATTTGTTTATTTTGACATTAAAATGTTTTACACTTTGACTCTCCTCTCAATATTCAACATTATTCCAAGCAGTGAAAATGATATTAACAAATTACTTCCACCGTAAGACAAAAATGGAAGAGGTACGCCGACGATTGGAAAAAGCCCTGTCATTCCGGCTAAATTAATAATGAATTGCAGATTAAAAAAAGCAAAAATTCCGATAACTATTAATCTGGAGAGTTTATCCGGAACCAATCTTATTAAATGATAGATTTTATAAACAAAAACAAAATACATTACAATTAAAATTAATCCCCCGATAAAACCGTATTCTTCTCCAATTATTGCGTAAATTGAATCTGTGTGCGCTTCAGGCAAAAATAAATATTTTTGACGGGAAGCTCCAAATCCACGACCAAAAAATCCTCCGGATGACAAGGAAATAAATATTTGATTTATATGATAAGAAATTCCCAGAGGATCTATTGACGGGTTTAAGAAAGCTAACAAACGATTAAAACGATACGGTGATAACTTTATTAAAAAGTATAGACTCACAACTGAGCCTCCGAATATAAATACGAAATCCTTCAATTTTGCTCCTGAAAAATAATAAATTATTAAGCTAATTAAAAAGATAATTATTGCCGTCCCCATATCAGGCTGCATCATAATTAAAAAAACCAGAAAACAAATCACCGTTACAAAAGGTAAAAAACGGTTTTTTTCTTTATTTGAAAACCATGAAGACAGATATATTATCACTGAAAATTTTGCCAACTCTGTCGGCTGCAGACTAAAAAAACCGAAGTCTATCCACCGTCGAGCTCCACCGATTCTTGAACCAACTCCGGGAATGAGAACCACTATCAATAAAATAATGGTTAGTATTAACGAAACGAAGGATAAAAAATAAAGATTTTTATAGTCTATAAATGAAAAAACCATCATCGCTATTAGACCTAAAAAAATCCAAAGGGCCTGCGATTTTAAATAATGAAAACTGTCTCCAAACTGTTTGGCGCTATTAATGGCTGATGCTTCAAAAATAAAGATCAAACCGACCAAAGAAAGTATTAAAGGAATCGTCACCAAGGGAATAAAAAATTTATTGCGGATAAATAATCTTTTAAGCATTTAAAAATAAATTTATTAATTTTTTATTGTCTTGGTTTTCATCTGTAAAGAAATAGGAAACCTGACTTTTCTTTTCTAATTTATTTTCAATTTCTGGATGACGTAACAAATAATTTTTTAACTTTTTGGCAACAATCTTACCCTCAGAAATCACTTTAACCTTTGTTCCGACAATATTTTTTATCTCTTCTTTAATAATTTCATAATGAGTGCAAGCAAGCAGTAAACTATCAATATTTTTTTCTTTTAGCTCTTTAAGATATTCTTCTAAAATCAAAGTTAGAATCTTTTTGTTTCGGCCGGAATCTTCAATATACGGAACCAGAAGCGGACAGGCTTGTTGAAAAACTTTAGTGTTTGGAAGAACTTTTTTAATCTCACGTACAAAAGCTTCTGAATTAATCGTTGCCTTGGTGCCGATAACCCCAATGGTTCTATCGCCTCTTTCTTTTATTTCTTCAACAACCGGTTTTATAACTCCCAAAACCTTTTTATCAGGAAAAAACTTTAACAGATATTCTTGTTGAATTTTATGCAAAGATGTTGCTGTTGAAGTATTGCAGGCGATAATAATAAGTTGACAATTTTTTTTAAATAGGAATTCAACCGCTTCTTTTGTAAATTGATAAATTGTTTCCGGGGATCGGTTCCCGTAAGGAACCCTTGCGTTGTCACCAAGATAAACGTAATTGTATTGAGGCAATTCTTTTAATAATGCCTTAAGTATTGTAAGTCCTCCCAAACCGGAATCAAAAACCCCAATATTCATAGTAGTTTTTTTATAATTCTATTAAATTCATCTCCACGATGAAATTCATTATTAAACATTGCAAAAGAAGTTGCGCCTGGTGAAAAAAGCAAACAACATTCCTCATTTATTTTTTTTACTAACCTATACCCTTCATCTACGGCTTGTTCAAGATTGTCATACGGTCCGACCAACTTCTCAGAATAATTCCTTTTTAAGTCGGACAAAATTTCATCGGTAAAGCTTCCTGCTAAAAGAATAATTTTATCAACCAAGTTTAGTTTTTCGACTAACTGTTCTTTAGGAAGATTTTTAGAATTACCGCCTAAAAATAAAATGATTTTTTTGTCCTTTAATGATTCAATTGCTTTAATCGTCGCAATCGGTGTCGTTGAGGTTGTATCATTAATGAAAGTAATATGATCTTTTTTGCCAATTATTTGTAATCGATAAGGCAACCCCCCAAAATTTTTGATTATTTCGACAGCTTTGTTTCTGTCTATCTTTAAAATTTCCGCAACTTTTAAGGCCGCCCCTGCGTTTTCCAGATTATGGTCACCTTTAAGTTGAGTTAATTCTGTAGGAAAATCTTTCTTAGAAAAATTAATGGCAGATAAGGTAATTTTATTTTTCAAATTTAAATTCACTACTAAATAGTCTTCTTTTTTTTGATACTGAAAAATTGCCTGTTTATCATAGAAATAATCTTCTAGATTTTTATAGTAATTAAGATGGTCAGGATAAAAATTTGTAAACACGGCAATATGAGGGCTTATCTTTTTTCTATGAAACCCCGAAAGAGCCCATGAAGATAGTTCAGCCACCAACCAACTGTTTTCATCGGCTTCTTTAAGACAGTCAATAGTTGATATTCCTGGTAATCCGCCGCCTAAGCTGACTTTAAAACCTGACTCTCGAAGAAGATTATAGATCAGATGAGTCGTAGTTGATTTTCCTCTGGTTCCGGTTATCCCGATTACTTTCCCAGGATAATTTTCAACCACAAAAGACATCTCCATTTCAACAGGAATTCCTTTCTTTCCGGCTTCAACTATTTCAGGACTTGTCCATAAAACTGAAGGTCCTTTGAAAATAACGTCCGCATTTATGAAATCATCAATATTGTGGCCGCCCAAATGAAGTTGTATATCGAATCCTTTTAGCTTATTAATTGATTCAAGCAACTTACTTTCATCCTTTTTATCCGTTACGGTCACCTTAGCCCCCAGATCAACAAAAAATTTTGCAATCCCAACTCCTCCGCCCTGCAACCCCAGCCCAACCACAAGAATTTTTTTCCCTGTATACTTATTTTTTAAATTTTGAATTAATTGTCTACTCATCAGTATATTATAGAGTTTCTATTGGCGTAGTTGGTGCGAATTATTTCATAAATGCAATCATCAACCCGAAGATGACGAAGACAATTGAGATCAACCAGAGGCGCATGACTATCTTCGGTTCTTCCCAACCTTTATTTTGAAGATAAAGATGAAAAGGGGCGACCGGAAAAATTTTTTTATGAAAATATTTCTTTCCAATGATTTGAATCAAGGACGAACCGATCTCTAATATAAAAACTCCGCCGATGATCGGAAGGGCAAAAGCTTTTCCAAGTATTAAGCCGACAACGGCAAAAGTTGCTCCAAAGGAAAGTGATCCTGTATCTCCGAGGAAAATTCTAGCCGGATAAATATTAAAGTATAGGAAAGATAATAATCCTCCTATCCAAGCGGCAATAAATAAAGATGTCGGAACATCAAGAATTGATCGGGAAATCACCCAAAAACCGACAAGAGCAAAAAGTAATATTCCGCTCGCTAGTCCGTCCAAACCGTCAGCAATGTTTACGGCATTTGCAAAAGCGACTATTACGAAAGTGGAAAATATTATATAAAAATAAGAGATATTAAAAACTCCAAAAAATGGTATATGGATTATGCTTATCTTCAAACTTGAAAACAATAAAAAAGAAATAATAAAAGCCAATATCAGTTCAATTATAAATTTATGTCTAATCCTCAATCCAAAGAATTGACTTTTTTTAAACGTAAATATTTTCTTGAAATCATCTAAAAATCCGAGAATTCCGAAAGACAAAAAAGTAAAAATAATGATCAATATCTCTGATGAAGCTGAAGGATAATTTGTAAAAATATTTTTCTTAAATATCGAATACATCAGAATAAAAAAGAAGAAGACAAAGACCGTCGTTAAAAGGATTAAAATACCTCCGCCGATCGGGGTTCCTTGTTTATGCCTGTTAAAACGATCAAAAATAGGGGTTGGCTTGTTTAAAAAATCCTTAGTTTTTTGTTGCTGCCTTTGAAATTTTAACTGGTAAAGAAAATTTATAAAAGGAACGATCAATATTGAATTGAGAAGGAAAGAAGCAAAAACTGCAAATAAATACGTTGACATAATTATTAAATTAACTTAGGAATAAAAATCATTAAGGCGATAATTGTTGCCCCAATGGCATAAATCAACATAGCGGCGGCGGAAACATCTTTGGCTATTTTTATATCTTCCCTGATTTTTGTATCAATAGCATCGGTCGTCTCTTCAATTGCGGTATTAATAGTTTCGACAACCAATCCTACTGTAATTAAAAAAACGATTAAAAGAAATTCAAAATACGAAATTTTTAAATAAAAACCAGCAACGATCGATATCAAAGACAACGATAAATGGATACGGTAGTTTGGCTGGGTTTTTAGCGACCAGACTAATCCATTAAAAGCATTTTTAAAAGAGATCGTGTGTTTTTTAAACATAAAATATTTTTTTTAATTCCTCTGCAACTTTTTCCGAATCATGTCTCAAAATACTTCGATATAAAATGTCTGAAGTACTTTTTTCTATTTTCTTCCCGTCTACTAAATCTTTCTCAATTATTTTATAACCATTTTTATTTAGATCATTAACAACCTTAACTTCATTATAACGTTCATAACTGGATAAAATCTCAGGAATAATTTTTCCGTTATTTATTAAAACATAGTCAGGCTCCTTCCCCAGATACTTTACTAGATCGCAAACATGATCTGAAGCTTTATAATTTGTAGTCTGTCCCGATTTTGTCATCATATTCATTATATAAATAATTTTTGCCCTGCTTTTTTTTATAGCCAGTTTTACATCGTCAACTAAAAGAACGGGAATAATGCTTGTATACAAATCACCAGGTCCAATGACAATGAAATCAGCTTCCAGGATACTTTTTACGGCTTTTGGATTCGCTTTTCCTTTAGGTTCTAAAGAAGCATTTACTATTTTTGACTTTTCTCCGTGATTTTCATCAATTAGTCCTTCCCCCGTTATTTTGCTGCCATTTTCATATTGGGCTACCAGGTGTAATTTATTGTGAGTTACCGGTATCACGCTTCCTTTTGTTTTTAAGACGTAGGAAGCAGTATCAATAGCTTCATCGTATGAACTGCTGACCTTCTCCAGCGCAGCTAAAAAAATATTACCGAAATTATGACCTTTTAAATCCCCCTTCTCAAAACGGTATAGAAATAGCTTTCTCCAAAGCAAAGGGGCGTCTGACAAAGCGACTAGACATTGACGAAGATCTCCGGGAGGCAGAATTCCTAACTGATCCCTTAACCGGCCGGTTGAACCGCCGGAGTCCATCATAGTCACAACCACTGATAGATCAAGAGGGTATTTTTTTAAACCCGACAAAACAACAAACGTTCCCGTTCCACCGCCAATAACAGTTATTTTTTTCATAAGTATTAAACTTTTGAGTTTTCTTTTTCTTCACCGTCAATTAAATAAATTTTATCTTCAAGGTCATATTTTACCTTTTCACCTGGTCCTATCCATGTTTTTTTTCCTATTTTTACTCCCGGAAAAATTGTTGCGTTAACTCCGACTTTTGAAAGATTCCCGACTATTGCTCCCAGTTTATTTTTATTTGTGTCAACTTTCACATCATTAATTTCAGAAAAAACTTTTTCCCCATCAAATTTAAAATTTCCTGTTACCGCTTGGGCACCGAACATTACGTCATTATCTAAAACCGAGTCACCGATATAATTACGATGGAGAAAAACGTTATTTCCAATGAAAGATCTGGCCACTTCGGAAAATGAACCGATAAGACAGTCTTCTCCTATCTGAGTTTCCCTAACCATTGTATAATCGCCAACAATTGAATTATCACCGATATATGCCGGACCGACTATCTTTGAAAAGTCGCCGATTTTAACATTCTCACCGATAATAACCGGACCAACGATTAGAGCGTTTTTTGAAATTTCTGAGGTTGGGGAGATTTTGCTTTCCTTTATGGTTGATAAAAACCTCTTCATCATTTCTAACACATGCCACGGAAATTTTAATGCGTACCAATAGGATTGATAAATAAAATGTGATTGTTTTAAGCCGCTTTTTAATAGTTTATTAATAGCTGACTCATACAAATTATCTTCCTGGGTTTTTACATTTTTGAATTCATTTAAGAGAATATCAATATCGGAAAAAAAATCAAAAACTAACTTTGTTGTTGAGGAAGGAAGTTCGTCTTTGTCCGGCTTTTCGACAATTTCAATAATTTTTTTGTCATCATTAAATTTGAAATATCCCCCGGGAAAATACTCATTAAATTGTTTTCCGACCATTATCAGTTTATTTTCCTGATCTATTAATGAAATAAGTTTTGAAGTAATGGAATAATCTATTAAATCACTTCCGTTTATAATAAGTACTTCACCTTTGATGTGGTCTTTAACGGAAAAAATGGCTCCGGCCATTCCCGGATAGTCTTCTTTTTGAATTATTATCTGAAGTGATTTAATGTCGTTATTATCAATCAACCGCTTAATTGCTGTGGCATTAGATTTGCTTGCCACAATTGTCAATAGCTCACCATACTTTGCCAACTCTTCTATCTGGTGAAGAATCAATGGTTTTCCTAAGAAACTAAAAAAAAGCTTGTCCTGGAGAGGCCAAAACCTCGTACTATCCCCTCCTGCTAATATCAATATGTTTTTTAACTTCCGCATAGGTACATTTTATCAAATTAAACCTTTTTTATCTCTCCACCCAACTTTTTGATCTTTTCCACGAAGTCCTCATAACCCCGTTCTAAGATTGAAGCGCCGTTGACAATTGATTCCCCGTCCGCCAGTAAAGCCGCACAGGCTAATGCAGCTCCGGCTCTCAGATCAGAAATGTTTAAAATTGCGTTGTGAAGATCTTCTTCTCCCTGGATTTTAATTGTTTGTTTGTATTCCCTGTTTTTTTCAAAATTGAAATGGTAAAAAAATTCAGGGTTTTCCACGTTTACATTAACAAAATCAATTTTTGCTCCCAGTTTTTTCAGTTCTTCTACATACGAGAACCTATTTTCAAAAACTCTTTCATGGATTACCGATGAACCGCTTGCTTTAAGCATTAATATCGCCCAGCTTGGCTGCCAGTCGGTCATAAATCCGGGATGGGGCGAAGTTTCGATATTAACCGGCCTTATTGCGCCCTTATAATAAAACCGGTATTTATAATTTGATATTTCTTCAACACCGGCGCCGGCTTCTTTCATAATTTCTATAAAAGAAGAAACCAGGTTTTCTGTAATTGGACCGATTGTAACATCCCCGGCGCTTGCTACCGCCAACGTCGCATAAGTTACCAATTCATTTCGATCGGTCATTATCGTAAATGGTTCTTTTTGTTTCAGTTCGATACTTTTACAAACAGTAATTATATTTTTTTCTTTTGATATATTTGCTCCGGCGGAATTTAAATACAAAATGAGGTCGTCTATCTCAGGTTCATTGGCAACGTTATCTATCACAACTTTTCCCTCTGTCATTAGTCCGACCATCATCAGTAATTCTGTTCCTGTATGGCTCGGTTTTTCAAAACGGTATTTACCTGCAGGTTTTTTGGATATTTGAGCGTGATAATAACCTGTATCCGGATCATAATCTATTTTAATTCCAAGGGCAACCAAACCTTTAATGATCCGGTCGATCGGACGGGCTCCGATCCGGCACCCTCCAGGATTTGGAACAAAGCATTCGCCAAAACGACTAAGCAAAGGAGCAAAAAGCATAAATGAAACTCTTATTTTAGATCCATATTGCAGTTCAACGCGGTTATTTCTTAAACTATTACTGTTAATTTTCAGTGTGTTTTTTTCAATAAAATCAGCTTTCGCTCCGAGTGATTTTATTAATTCAATAAGGTCTAAAACATCATTAATCTTGGGAATGTTTTTTAAAATCACATCATCTTTAAACATTAATGCAGCAATGATTGTTTTTAAAGCAACGTTTTTTGCTCCGGAAAGGATCACCTCTCCTTTGAGAGGTTTACCGCCACTAATTAAGTATGAATCATCCATAAAATAATTAAATTATTATTACCTCTTCCTCTAATTCTACCCCAAATTTTTGTTTTACTTTTGCTTTTATTATTTTAACTAATTCCAATAAGTCTTTGCTCTTTCCGTTTCCCCTATTGATAATAAAGTTTGCATGAATCGGTGAAACAAAAAAATCTCCAACTGCCGATCCTTTTAGTCCGGCCTGATCAATCATCTGTCCCGCCGACTTTCCTTCGACATTTTTAAAAAAACATCCGGAAGTTTTTTCACCCACAGGTTGAGTCTTTTTCCTGTATTCTAAAGATCTTTCAGCTCTATCTTTAAGTATTTGTGGATCAACTTTCTTCAGTAAAAAAATGGCTTCAAGTAAAATTTCTTTCGTTTTTTGAAGAACACTATAATCATAGGCAAACTTAAAATAGTTTTTATCAACTTTTTTATCTTGTCCACGATCGCCGATAAGATAAGCATATTTTAAGTTCTCCCCGAAGTAACTGATCGGCTTTGTCCATTTTGAGTTCATATAAAGAGCACCTCCGACTGTTCCAGGCAGTCCTTTATGATATTCAAAACCCTCATAACCTTTATTAACTGATTCGTTCACCAGTAACGAAACTGGATAACCTGAAGAGACTGAAATAAGAACATCTTTATCGGATTCCTTAAGTAACTTTAGTTGTTTATAACTATTTTTGATTACTAATCCGTTAATCCTATCTTTAACAATCGCCAAGTTTGAGCCTCCGGCTAAAATAAATAAGGGTAGCTTATTTTTCAATGCAAATTTTTTACCTTCTATTAAATCTTCACGGTTTTTTGCTTCCAGAAAATATTCCGCTATCGCCGATGTTTTTAAAGTATTAAATTGAATCAAATCTTTATTTTCCTCAATTTTAAGTTTACTATCTATAATTTTGATTAAATCATTTTTAAGTTTATAAACGTCCCCTGCCCCCATCGTAAAAATAACATCGTCTTTCTTTATAATTTTTTCTAGTTCTTTAATCAATTGATAGTTGGATTCGACATAATGGAGATTGTTTTTCCCTTGAACGATATCCGAGGAACTGACCTTAAAATTACCTATCTTTTCCCTAGCAGAAGCAAATATCGGTAAAATAAATCCCTGATCTGCCAAGGATAAACTCGTTTGAAATTCATGCAATAAATTACTCGTTCTTGAATAAGTATGAGGTTGAAAAATAACGACAATTCTTTTATTTTTAAATCGTGATTTGGCTGCATTGATTGTTGCGAAAATTTCAGCGGGATGATGGGCGTAATCATCAAACAAATAAATGTCATTTTTATGATAGATCTTTTCAAAACGTCTTTCTGCTCCGGTAAAACCAACAAGTGCCTTTTTAATTTCCTGATATTTGAAGCCTAATTCAAGCAATTGAACAATCACTGCGGTAGCATTAAAAATATTATGTTTACCAAAAAGAGAAATTTTGAACTCTCCTATATCCTTTATTTCAAAGGTTGATTCAATTTCATTTATTTTATAATTAGTAATTTGATAGTCTGCCTCGTCAAATTCTCCATAGGTTATAGTTTTCGATCGATTAATACATTGAAGCAGGTTTTTATCATCTATATTAGCAATAAGTTTTTTGTTACCAAAAAACTTTTTAAAAGCTTTCTTAGTTTCTTCGATATCTTTGTAAACATCAGGGTGGTCAAAATCAATGTTGGTAGCAATAATATAATTCGGATTTAATAAGTTAAATTTAGGTGTTTTGTCTATAGGCGGATTAACTCCATATTCATCGGCTTCCGCAACAAAGTATTTTTTGTCTTGAAAATCCCCCCCTTGATAACCCGTAAAGAAAGGCACACCAACCAGATAACTTGGTTGTTGTTTTAATTTATTTAAGGCATAAACCAATAATGACGAGGTGGTTGTTTTCCCATGACAACCACAGACGGCGATTTTAGTCTCAAACTGATCCATTAGTTCTCCTAAAAGTTTCGCTTGGGAAATGATATTGATCTTTCTTTTTATTGCTTCAATAACCAAAGGATTGTTGGTGCCTCCGTGAGCGGCTGAATAGACAATTAAATCTGTTCGTTCCGTCAATTTATCTAAATCAAATCCGACCGTCCAGCTAATCCTATTGTCTTTAAGTAATTTATCGGTTATAAATTCTTCTTCAATATCACAACCCGTCACATCTTTACCCATCTTCTTCAGGATCACTCCTAAATTGGCCATCGCCACACCCTTTATTCCCAAAAAAAATATGTTTTTAGCTTGTTCTAGCATAATAATTTATATAATTATACACTCTTGACAATAAAACTCATCATTTCTCCGTAATCCTTTTTTGTATCTCTTCTGAAAGAAAAAAAACGTTTATTATCACAACGGGTGCAAAAGGGAAAATGATCAATATTTTTTTCAGAAACTTCCAATTCTTTTATCTGAAGATAATTTAATAACGCTAAATTTAAATGCAGTTTTCCATTATGGCGATGAAAGATCTTATCGGCATAGTCTTCAAACTCTTCAATAAACTGGTAGTATCTTTCGTCCTCAACGTCATAACAACACTGACCGATTGAGGGACCAATAGCAACAAATATATTTTCTTTCTTTCCTCCCATCTCAAGAATTTTTTTGATCATTTTTTGGCCTAGCCGTTTTACACTACCCCGCCAACCCTGATGAGATATTCCAATCAAACCTTGTTTTTTTTCAACAAAAATTAAAGGTGAACAATCGGCCGTTATAACTGTTAATACTGAATTTACATCATTGGAAATAACGCCGTCGGTTTCCGGAATTCTTTGCAGATTGTCAAGAGAATTCGAATTAAAAACTGACACATTAGTTGAATGGATCTGTTCGGGGATCACGATTGTTTTAAAGTTCGGAATATTTGATTGGGCAAAATTAAAAATATTTTCTATCTTTCTCCCATCGCCTAAAAACTTTGTTCCAAACCCGCCAAAAAACCTATCATCATTGATTAAGGTAGAATAAAAGATTTTTAGATTGGAATCAAAGAATATCATACAAAATGACTAAATAAAAAAATAATAAAATAATTAAATAAATGAAAAAATGTATAAAATGTATTTAATCGTTCATACATTTAATTATTTATTTCTTCATTTGTTTATTTGATTATTTTGACATTATTAATGCTTTTTCCACTGCCTCGTATTCATCCCACGGCTCTTCCGTCTTTCCCCGACACAAGCTCTTTTCATGAGCTTTACCGGTTAAAACAACGACGTCGCCGGCTTTCGCAATTTTAATAGCCTGATTAATTGCCTCCTGACGGTCAACAATAATTTTATAGTCCTTATTTTTAATACCTGAACCTATTTGCTCGCATATCTTTTTTAAATTTTCGGTCCGATAATCTTCTTCTGTAACAAAAATAACGTCTGAATATTTAGCTGAGGCTTCGCCCATTAACGGTCTTTTAGCAAAATCACGAAGTCCGGCTGAACCAAAGACATGAATAAGTCGTCCTCCTTTTTTTAAAAACTGCTTCCGGACAGCTGGCAGTAGTTGTAATAATGCGTTCGGAGTGTGAGCAAAGTCAATTATTACCCTGAAATCCTTATCATAAACGAGATCAACTCTTCCCTTAGGTAGTTTAAACGTCATCATTGCTTTTAATATTTCTTTATCGGATATTCCCAGTCTTTTACAAACCGTATAAGCTGATGAATAGTTATGTTGATTAAATAAAGCTAAATTGGGGATTTGTTTGACGATGTTTGCAATTTTATCTGTATTTTTTATGCCTACTTTAGATATTTTTAACAATTTTGATTTTATTTTTGAATATTCTTCATAAGTTTTATGATAGTCAAGATGTTCATGGGTTATGTTTGTGATTACCCCAACTTCATAATTAATTCCCCAAACCCTGTTTTGATCCAAGGCATGCGAGGTTGTTTCTAGAACAAAGTATTCATCATGATTATCGGCTGATTGTTTCAATAATCTTTGCAAGGCAAATGAGCTTGGGGTGGTAACATGAAAACCTTCAGCAACAATTGAAGAAACAAAGGAAACTTTTTTACCGGCCGACTTCAATATATAGGCAATTAAATGTGTTGTTGTAGTTTTCCCATCCGTTCCGGTGATTCCAATCACCTTGAGTTTTCTACTCGGAAAACCATAGAAAATATTGGCCAAAATGGCCTGAAACAAATGATAGATATTTTTTAGTTTTTGAAACATATTATCTGTTTGGACTTATATTATAATATACTATAAGTTGTTTAGCGATCTCAAAAAATAAAGGAGCGGCTGTTTCTGATCCCCATTGAGATGATTTGGGTTCATAAAGAACGACAAAGGTCAAGAATTTAGGATCATTTGCCGGTGCAAACCCAATAAATGATGCAATCGTCTTTGAAGCATCATAAATTCCTTTGATCGGCACTTGAGCTGTCCCGGTTTTTCCCCCTATTGCAAAACCTTTCGGCCGGTCCCATTTTGCTTCAGCATTCTCAACAGTTGAAACAAGCATTTTTCTTATAATGTCCGAGGTCAGTTGCGAAACAATTCTCCGCTCAATTTTTGGTTTGATCTCAGTAGTTTTATTTTTAGAAATAATTTTTTGAACCACATACGGTTTCATAAGATACCCGCCATTAATTATGGAAGCAAATGCCCGAATCATTTGAATCGGTGTAACTGCAATCCCTTGACCAAAGGTTACTGTCGCGTAATCTATCGGATACCATTCTGCTGTTGGTTTCAAATAACCACCGGCTTCACCTTCAAGGTCGATTCCGGTATTTTGACCAAATCCATATTTTTGAAGATATTTAGATATGTTTTTATTACCTAATTTCTCACCGATATAGACCATTCCAACGTTTGATGATTTTTCAAGAATCCTTGTCATTGAAATTTTACCTTCATATTTATCATTCCAGGTTTTTATATTATATTCACCAACGGCAACTTGACCGGTTTCATTATAAGTTTCGTCAGGTTTGATTTTTTTTTCTTCCAAGGCGGCAGCTACTATCAAAGGTTTAAACACGCTTCCTGGTTCGTAAAGATCGGAAATGGCTAAATTTTTATAAAAATTTTCATTAAATAAATAATACTTTTCCAAATCGTAGTCAGGCAGACAGACTAAAGATATTATTGCCATGGTTTTTGGGTCCGCCGTAATGACACATCCTTTTTTAGCCTGATATTTTTCTAAGCCCTCAAGTAATTTTTTCTTGCTGATTTCCTGAACATTTTTGTCAATTGTGAGAATTAGATCACGCCCATCCTCTGCCTCAACTCTCTGTTGAACTCCAATCAATATCGGGCGTCCTAGAATATCTCTCTCCGTTTCGACAAATCCGGGCAAACCTCTCAAATCACGATCGTAAAAGCCTTCTAGACCTAAATAACCGATGTCTTCGTTTTGATTATCTTTTCCCAAGAAACCCAATATATGGGCTGATAAAGAAGCTTCGGGATAAAATCTTTTCGTTTGATAATCAAAACCTATGCCTTTAAGATTTAAATTATCTAATTTATCTTTTTGTTCTTGTGTGAGCCCGTTTGCAATGGCGACCCAATATTTTGTCATATCTAACTTAGCTGATATTGATGCTTCGTCTATCTCCAAACTTTTACTCAATAAATTCAGGAGCTTATCCTTGTCTTCAACTTTTTTAGGCTCAACATATAATTGATAGCTATTTTGGTTTAAAACTAAAGACTGGTTTTTTTGATCGTAGATCCTTCCCCTGACCGGATAAAGCTTGTTAGTTTTTAAATAAAGACTTTTGCTTGCTGGAGAATAGATAACCTGAAGAAAAAAAAGACGAACGATGATTGCTATATAAAATCCTATGAAAAGAAGAAAAATAAATTTAATTTTCATGTCTTAACGATATGCGTACTTTAATTGATCTATATACTGTGGTAGTGAGGAATTAGTAAAGTCATACTTTTGTGCTTGAATTTGGGCAAATTGCAGCGAACTAAGATTGGCCACTTCTTTTTCCAGGGTTAAATTAGCTTTGTGCAGTTTATCGGTTTTCTGTTCAAAATTATTGATTTCATCGCTTATTACTATTCCGGAAATAACCACAAAAAGATTAAGAACAATTAACCCGACGATAACTACACCCGTTATTCTCAAAAAAAAGTTTTTCATATTTTATTTTTTACTATTAATCTTAATTTGGCGGCTTTTTCAAAACTTTTACCTCTTCTATTCATAATTGGTTTTTTATTTAAGAGTTTAAGTCCTTGATTTTTAGAAAAATTTTTGACTATTCGGTCTTCAAGCGAATGAAAAGTGACTACGGCTATCTTTCCATCGTCTTTGATAATTTTTGCTGCTCCAATCAAACCGTTCTTTAAATTTTCAAACTCATCATTAACCTGAATCCGTAAAGCCTGAAAAATACGTTTATAAACATTGTTATCCGGACCTCCTACTGCTTTGTCGATACAACTTATCAGATCTGCAACTATTTCAAGTTTTTTAAATTGACGTTTAATAATAATTTCATGGGCTATTTTTTCGGAATTAATTTCTTCCGAATTTTTGGCAAAAACATCGAACATCTCCTCTTTAGACAGATGATTTAATAAATATTCAGCCGTCATTTCAAAATTTGTATTCATTCTCATGTCTAATGGCTCATTTAATTTCTTAAAAGAAAATCCCCGGCCGGACTGGCTGATCTGTCTCATTGACAAACCTAAATCAAAAACAACACCGTCAACCGGGAAAAAACTATTTTCTTTCGCGATTTTCTCAACATCTCCAAAATTCCCCTGGACTAACCTTAAACCCGTTAACCCGTTAACCTGTAAACCCTTTAGCTGATTCTCATCAAGATCTACCCCCAATACTTTCCCACCCTTATTTAAAATCGCTTCACTATAGCCGCCTTCTCCAAAAGTAGCGTCTATATAAAGTCCATCCTTTTTTATATCTAACGCTTCAATTACTTGGTCTAGCAAAACCGGTGTGTGCATAATCAGGAATTTTTAATTTTCTTACTATATTCGTTCCATTTCACGACATCCCAAATTTCAAAATGGTCACCAACTCCAATAATGACCGCTCTATTTTTTAACAGACCGTATTCCAACAAGTTTTTAGGGACTACAAATCTACCTTGTTCATCTATTTCCAGATAAACTAATGAGGAAAAAATATAACGGCGATTATCCATATCGGTTGGTTGAAGTAATGAAGGATTTAAAAGCTCTGCGGCTCTTTTTTCCCAATCATCTTTATCATATCCGGACAAACAACTGCCAAATCCTTTTGTTAAAATAAAAGTGTTCCCTTTAAGAAGTTCTCTGACTTTTTTCGGTAATAATAAACGGCCAGAACCCGAGAAATTAATTTGATATTCACCAAAAAACACCATATGATCCCATTATTAACCAAATTCAGCAGGTTGTCAAGCGCATTTAACCATAATTCACCCAATATTAAAGTGGTATAATTTATCCGTGGAAAGATTATTAAAAAAAACCCAGGACTTCATTTTTACCAAGCAAAAAAGTATTTTTTCTTCTGCTGTCTTATTGTCATTTATGATTGTTCTGACAAGCCTTTCTGGTTTTTTAAGATACCGGATTTTGGCAGGCTATTTTAACAAGGAAGAGCTTGATATCTTTTTCGCTTCATTCCGGATCCCCGATATTATCTTTGAAATTCTGATTACTGGAGCTTTAACGTCAACTTTTATTCCGATATATGTCAAATATAAAGCCAATAAAAAAGAACTTTCGGAAAATATTTCCTCGATCATAAACCTAATTTTTATTTTGTTAACCGTCTTTGTTGTCATTGTTTCACTCTTTCTGAATCAAATTATTCCGGCTTTAACTCCAGGCTATGATTTGGCTAAAATGGAAAAAATAATCAGTTTATCGAGACTGCTTCTTTTAGGTCAGTTGCCATTTTTTGTCTTAGGTAATTTTTTAACCGGGATCGGTCAGGCAAATAAAACTTTTTTTCTATCAGCTTTGGCTCCTATTGTTTACAACTTAGCTATCATATTAACAACCATATTTCTCTATCCAACCTTGTATCTTTTAGCTCCGGTTTGGGGAGTGGTTATTGGTGCTTTTTTTCTTTTTGCTATCCAAATTCCGCTTTTCTTTAACTCGGACTTCAACTATCAATTTATCCTGAAAAGGACCAGAGGACTATCCGAATTTATCAAAATGGTTATTCCAAGGGCTTTTACTGTTATTGTTGCTCAGATTGACGCTACCATCGACTTAACTTTAACGACTTTTCTAGGATCAGGAGCATACACTTTTTTTTATCTTGCCCAACATTTGCAGTTATTACCTGTTTCTGTCATTGGAATTGCTTTTGGACAAGCCTCTCTGCCGTATCTGACAGAAATGTTTCAAGAAAAAAAAACCGAAGAATTTAAAAAAATTATTTCTGACTCGCTCCTTAATTTATTTTATCTAACAATCCCGATCGCTTTCTTTTTTATTTTTGCTAGAACTCCTTTAGTCCGTCTTTTTTTTGGCGGACAAAAATTTGACTGGGAAGCAACCGTTTCAACTGCCGTTACTCTTTCTTATTTTTCGATATCACTGCCTTTTCACGGCAGTTATTATTTTTTAACCCGATGTTTTTATAGTATGCATGACAGCCGAACGCCATTTTATGTCAGTATTTTTTCTATCTTCATTAATACTTCATTGAGTTTATTATCTGTTTTTATTTTTCATTTGCCGGTTTGGTCTCTAGCACTATCTTTTTCAATAAGTATGATCATTAATTCTTCGCTGCTTTTTATAATTATTTCGGCACGGCTTCATGGCTTGGGATTAAAAAGTATTTTTGTGGAAATAGGTAAAATGTTTTTTTCGGCTTTTTTGGCCGGATTTGTCAGCTATTTTTCAATGAAATTCCTGGACGGCCTGATATTTGATACCAGTAGAACCATCAACGTATTCTTATTGCTCACATCAGTTGCCGGAATCCATTTTGTACTATACTTATTTCTATCATGGTTATTCAATTTAAAAGAAATTTACCTCTTGACCTCGCTGATAATAAAGATAAAAGAATATCAGAAGAAGTTTACGGAAATTTATATCCAATATGAATGACGATAAAGAAAAACTTGTGGCGATCAATGCTATCCAAAAAAAACTTCTTGGCAAAAAATTAAGTTACCGGGAAACTTTTGCCGTAATGGATGAAATCGCTCACGAAAAATTGAGTGATGTTCTAACGACATATTTTGTTGCATCTTCTTTTAAAGAAGGATACAGTCCGCAAGAACTGTATTTTTTTACCAAAGCGATGGTTGAAACCGGGAATAAACTTAAGTTTAAAGGAATCGTTGCCGACAAACATTCGGTAGGCGGTGTTGCCGGCACCCGTACAACAATGATAATTGTCCCTATAATTGCCGCAGCCGGGTTTCAAATTCCAAAAATTTCATCACGTGCCATTACAACCCCCGCCGGAACTGCCGACGTTATGGAAGCGATCGCATCAGTCGAATTTACTCCTAAACAGATTACAAAAATCATTAATGAAGTTGGTGGCTGTATCGCATGGAACGGAAAATTAGGTATAGCACCTGCTGATGATATTATTATTCGGGTTGAAGAACCTTTATCTTTTGAGTCGTTCGATAAAATAATTATTTCTGTCATGGCTAAAAAAATTGCTGCCGGAACAACACATTTAGTTTTAGATATTCCTATCGGTAAAACGGCTAAAATTCACCGCTTTTCTGAAGGAGAAAATGTCGCCAGAAAGTTTGAAGATTTAGCGGTTCGCTTTGGCATTAAAGTTATTTGTGATATTAACGAAACTTTGGAACCGGCAGGACGCGGAATTGGGCCTATTCTTGAAGCTCGCGATGTTTTGTATGTATTGGAACAAAAAACAGATCGCCCCCTTCGACTTGAAGCTAAATCGCTGCGATTAGCAGGGAAATTATTAGACCTTTGTTATAAAGAAAAAAGGATTAATAAAAACGGTGAAGATGAAGCAAAAAAAATTCTTGAATCAGGTGCTGCTCTTAAAAAATTTCAACAAATCGTTAAAGCTCAAGGTGGTGATCATAAAATTTGTTCTGACTCATTATCGTTGGCTGATAACAAGTTTGATTTTCATTCGCATACATCTGGTAAAATTAAAGATATTAATAATTATAATCTTAGTACGATCGCAAAGATATTAGGTTCACCTAATGATAAAAAGGCAGGTATTTATTTATTAAAAAAATTAGATCACTCGGTTGGCAAAGACGAGCATATTTTCACATTATATTCGGAGGATAAGTATAGACTAAAGGAAGCTGAAGCAACTTTGAAAAATTTACCAATTTTTAAAATAGAATGAAAAAAACAAATATATTGTTGTTTTTACTTATTGTTATTTCCGTTTCATTCTACCTGTTTTACAAAGAAGGCTCACTTCCTGTCAACAAAAATAGCACAGCTTCCAAAATGTTTGTTGTCAAACAAGGAGAATCTCTCGATTCTATTGTAAATAGTCTAGCTAACGAAGGTCTTATTAGAAATAAAATTATTTTTTACTTGGTAGTTAGGAAACTTGGAATTGAACGAAAAATTCAGGCGGGAGAATTCCGGCTTTCACAAAATATGAATGCAAATGAAGTCGCGAATACTTTAACTCACGGAACACTTGATATTCAAGTTACATTAATTGAAGGAATGCGCAAAGAAGAAATGGCCCAGGTAATTTCCAAAACTCTTGATATTCCTGAAATAGAAGTTATCAGATCGACTAACGAAGGATATATTTTTCCTGACACATATATGATTCCTAAAAATGCCACAATGGATTCGGTGCTTTCTATTATAAAAAATAACAGTAAATTTTCAAATGCTATTAAAACTATCACTAAAAAATCAAAATTAACAGAAAAGGAAGCCATGATTTTAGCATCGCTTGTTGAACGTGAGGCAAGACAGCCGGCAACGCGGGAAAAAATTGCCGGTATTATTTTGAAAAGATATCTTGCTGATTGGCCGCTAGACTTGGATGCCACCCTTCAATATGTTCTCGGTTATCAGCCTTTGGAAAAAACTTGGTGGAAAAACAATTTGACAAACGAGGACAAAAAGATTGACTCTCCATACAACACGTATAAAAATAAGGGGCTACCGCCAGAACCGATATGTAGTCCAAGTTTATCGTCAATTGAAGCTGTTATTAATGCCAATCCGAACACACCATACTGGTATTATCTAACAGATAAGAATGGCGTCATGCACTATTCAATTACTCTTGAAGAGCATCAAAGTAATATTAATAAATATTTACAATAACTAGAAATCGTTCCAAAGCATCTGGTTGTGAACTTCGTGGTGATAAATGACCTCGGAATTTTTTACCTTGGTTCCCAGATCAACCGGGGATCGATTAGCTGTTTTTTGTTTGAGATCAATGAATTTTTTCTTTAATTCGGTTCCCAGCATGACTTCCGTAAAATCACTTTGGCGGAAATGATTAATGGCAGTATTAATATCCCCGGGTAAAAATCTTGCCCTTGGTCTCTTTTCTTTATCAACTTTTTCAATCTTTCCTTCCAGTCCTGTTTTAATTAATGAATAAATTAATAAATATGGATTGGCATCAGTTCCGACACTTCTTACTTCGATTCTCGCCGATTTTTCATTATGCAAAGGAACTCTGATCATTGCCCCCCGATCAATTTCAGAAACTTTAATTTCGTTGGGAGCCTCAAAATGAGGATCGAGCCTCCTATAAGAGTTGACACTACTGTTTAATATTAAACAAATATCGTTGGCGTTGGATAAGATTCTTTCAATAAACACCCAGGCTAGATCAGAAAGCTGTCCACGCCCGCTTTTATCGTGAAAAAGATTTCTATTATTTTTAAAAACAGAAATATTTGTATGCATTCCGCTACCGTTAATTCCCATTACCGGTTTCGGTAGAAACGTTGCCGTCATCCCCATATTGCGGGCTACTTGACGGCAAATTAATTTATATATTTGTATTTGGTCTGCCGCTATCATCGCATCAGAATACGTATAGTTTAATTCAAACTGCGAAGGAGCAACCTCAGGATGATCCTTTTCATTTTCAAAACCCATGGCTCTTTGAGCCTCGGCTGACCGATCGATAAACTCTCTTAAAACATCTTTAGGCAAAGAATGATAATAACCACCCGTTGAGACTAGTTCGAACCCGACTTTTTCGTTATAAACCTGTTCCGCGTCGATTCCTTTCACTAAAAAACCCTCAACTTCGTTTGCAGCATAAATTTTGTATTGATTTTTTTTACTTAATATATCTAAATAATTTTTTAATATGCCTCTCGCATCCATCTGGTAGGGTTTTTCGTTCTGATCATTAATCTTTCCCATCATTAAAACTTTACCCGGACCAAAAACATCACTTGGCAGCCACCAAAAGGCTGCCCAATCAATTCCAAGCCGCAAATCCGACTCAGCTTGACGGGCGAAACCTCTAATCGATGAACCGTCAAAGGTCATACTGTCGTAAGAGTTAAGAAAGAATTTTTTATCGTAGTCGATCATGTGAAAACGGCCTTCCAAATCAGAAAAACCAATCGTCACTGCTTTCAGTCTTTTTTCTTTTTTTAAATAACTTAAATAAAATTCTTTTAATTCTTTTTCAGGGATTCCTTCTTTTCTCTTTTTTTTTGCGATTAGATTCATTTCTTCCAATTCATCATAAGGGATCTCTAAAAAAGACCTCAAAGGTTTAAAATCCATAAAATTATATTAAATTAAATAATAATTAAGATAAATTTACAAGAAAGTAAACTAAAATACAAGTAGATTATTCTTGATTGATATTTTGCCTTCGAATGACAGCCCTTGGTTTTGCCCCTTCGGCAGGTCCGACGTAACCGGCTGCTTCCAGTTGATCGAGAAGTCTGGCTGCCCGAGCATAGCCTATTGACAATCGCCTCTGAAGAAGAGATGCTGACGCTTTATCTTGTTGCATAATAATTTCTATAGCCTGATTAAAGTAGGTATCGTTTTCTCCACCATTTACAGCAAAAGAGGCGCCTCCGGCAGTTTTTATATTAACAGCTTGCTCTGTTACCTCTTGAGTATAGTGAACTTCAGGCGTTTGAGATTTCAGAAAGTTAACCAAATTATTAACTTCACCTTCAGTAATATATGGACCTTGAATACGAACCGGCTTAGCTTTGTCGGGAGGCAAAAATAACATATCTCCCCGTCCTAATAATTTTTCCGCTCCCGGCATATCAATAATAACTCTTGAGTCGATCATTGACGAGACATTAAATGCGATCCTGGTTGGGATATTGGCTTTCATTAAGCCGGTAATAACATCGACTGATGGTCGTTGGGTGGCTAAGATTAAATGAATTCCCGTAGCCCGCGCCATCTGAGCTACTCTGGTTATCAATTCTTCCGACTCTCCAGGTGCGAAAATCATCAGATCGGCTAACTCGTCAATAACAAAAATAATATAAGGTTTTTTTTCTATTCCTGGAATTTGGTTATAACCTTCTACATTTCGAGCTCCTGCTTTAGCAAATAATTTATATCTCTCCTGCATCTCCCCAACCGTCCATTTTAAGGCGGAAATAATTTTTTCCGCATCCACTATAACTTCGGTTAGTAAATGCGGGATTGAATTATAAATTGATAGTTCAACTCTCTTTGGATCAACTAAAATCATTCTTAGATCTTCCGGACGGGTTCTAAAAAGAAATGCGGAAATCCAGGCATTCAAAAGTACTGATTTACCAGACCCGGTTGCTCCGGCAATCAAGGCATGCGGCATTTTAGCAATGGATGCGGCCACCGGCTGTCCGGAAACATCTAAGCCTAACGGAACTAATAAGGGATCATTGTTGGAAGTAAAGATAGGAGATGATAATAAATGTTTTTCTGTTACGATCTCCGGCCTTTTATTCGGGATTTCTATTCCAACCAATGCTCGGCCCGGAATTGGAGCTTCCAATCTTACCTGTCCGGTTGTCGCGGCAAGAGCAAGGGCTAAATCATTAGATAATGCAGTAATCCTTGATAACTTGGTACCTCGCGTAATTTCCAAAGCATATTGGGTTACGGCTGGTCCTTTATTTACTTCGGCTACCCTGGCTCTAATTCCAAAAGATTCAAGAGTTTTTTCAATTACTGAAGCATTATAATTAACATCTCCGCGATCGGCCTCTTTTTGAGAAACATCAGCCAATAAACTGATTGGCGGATAAACCCAGGTTGAATTAGTTGATTGAGGCAAAGGTTTAATAGTTATTTCGCCTTTCTTCTCCATTACAACTGAAGCTGATGAAAGCGGTGTAGCTAATTTTTTTGCTTTTTCTTCAATTTTATTATCAATAATAAATTGATTTTCTTGTTTGACCAGCTTCTCATTACCTTTAGTAAAAAATGCTCTTAGTAAATAATTTTTTATGAATGATATTCCTGATTTTAAAATTGTATAAATAAAAATTAGAAAAGCGTCTATTGATGTATCTAAAAAAAGCACCAAACCAATAATCAGGATTACACCCATGATGATCACTGCTCCAACAACGGAAAAATCTAATTTTAGATTTTCAAAAATACTTGATCCTATTTCTCCTGATTGAAAAACCCCGATCAAAGAAATAAAAATCATTATTAATCCGCTTGTTATGTTTGGTTTGATAAATTTAAATTTTTTAGTATTAAAAAAATGGATAGAAACAAGAAGTAGAATTAGAGGAATAAAAATAGATAAGCCGCCAAACTTGGCTACTAGCGTTTGGTTTAATTGATAAAGAATTCGACCGCTTTCCAAATTAGCAAAACTTTTTATAAATGAAACAAGAAAAATTAAGGCAGAACCAAAAATGATGAATCCGAATATGTTAAATATCGTCCCCTTATTAATTTTTATTTTCAAAAACGGTAATTTGAATAAAGATTTTCGTCTAGCCATATTTTTCATTGTAACGACAAAGCGCGTTAAAATCAATTGTTATTATGGAGATTATTTTATCATCTGCAGATTTACCCTGCCCATGTTGTCAATCTGATAAACTTTGACTTTTATTTTCTGGCCTAATTTAACAACATCTTCAGGACGTTTGACGAAACCTGTTCCCATTTTAGAAACATGAACCAAACCTTCTTTTCCGGGAACCATTTCCACAAAAGCTCCAAAAGGCAGCATTCTTTTGACCTCACCTTCGAACTCTTCACCAACTTGAATCTCCCGGGTAATATTACCGATATGAGCAACTGCCTCATCAACCTTAGCCCTGTCTAATCCGCTAACAGTTACCTTGCCGTCATCGTCGACGTTAATTTCGGTCTGAGTTCGGGCAATAAGGGCGCGGATATTTTTTCCACCCGGTCCTATGATCTCTCCGATTTTGTCTGGAGGCGGTGTTAATACAACTACCTTCGGTGCATAGCGGGAAACTTCTTTTCGGGGACTGGAGATAACTTTGTTCATTGCTTCAAGAATTTTTAATCGGGCTTCTTTACCTTGAATAAAAATGTCTCTGATCATTTTTGAAGTCAAACCTTTGTTTTTAACATCAAGCTGAATCGCCGTGATACCATCGATGGTTCCGGCAATTTTGAAATCCATCTCTCCGGCAAAATCTTCCAAACCAACGATGTCGGTTAAAACTGCATAATCATCATCTGATTTAGAAACAAGTCCCATCGCCACTCCGGCAACAGCCTGTTTCAAAGGTACACCGGCATCCATTAATGATAAAGATGAGCCTGAAACGCTTCCCATTGATGAAGATCCGTTTTCAGAAAGAATTTCCGAGACGACCCGAATAGCATAAGGAAAATCCTCAGTTGAAGGAAGGACAGGCTCAATGGCTTTTTCGGCTAAGGCTCCGTGACCAATGGCTCGACGGGATGGCCCCATCATCCGGCCGGTCTGACCGTAGGAATACGGGCCGTCGGAATAATGATGAATATATCTTTTTATTTCTTTTCCTTCCGGCCCTTCAATGGTTTGCTCTAAAGTTGTTGAGCCCAAAGTGGCTATAGATAATACCTGAGTTTGTCCTCTTTGAAATAAAGCAGAACCGTGAGTCCGAGGTAATAATGATACTTCAACATTTAAATCTCTTACTTGATTAAATTTTCTACCGTCCGGCCTGGATTTTTTTTCCAGAATATCTGATTTTATATTTGCATAATTATACTTTGTGATTGCCGCCAAAATTTGTTTAGTATCGTATTTTTTTTCTAGCTCCTCATATATTGTATCAACAACCTCTTTAATCATTTTACTATCGCTTCCCGCAGTTGAAGCGGACTGTTTTACCGCCTCCGTTACCTGCTTTACATATTTTGATTTAACCAGCTTGATAATTTCAGAATAATCAGATTCGTCCGGAGCAACGTCCTTTTTCTTACCGATTTCCTTAGCAATAGTTTCAATAAATTCAATTATTTTTTTATTTTCAATTTTAGCCATTTCGATTCCTTCCTGAATTATTTCGTCCTTAATTATATTGGCCTTTGTTTCAATCATCAAAACCTTGTCTTTCGAGGAAGCGACTACGAGATCAAGGTCTGAAAATTCCTGTTCATTTTCAGTTGGATATAAAATAAAAGCACTTTCTTTTTTTTCTGCCGAGCTAACATAACCCACCCGGACTGTTGAGATCGGACCGGCCCAAGGAATTGAAGAAACTGAGAGGGCCATTGATACGGCGATTGCTGATAAAACCTCAGGATCGTTGACACCATCAATGGATAATAGGGTTACGACAACTTGAACCTGTTTTTTATAGGTCTTTGGAAATAACGGCCTGATTGATCTATCAATTAGCCGTCCATTTAAAACCGCCTCATCTGATGGACGTCCTTCTCTTTTAACCCATCGGGAACCTTTAATAAGTCCACCGGCATAAAGTTTTTCCGCATATTCAACGGATAAAGGAAAGTAATCAAGGTTCGGATTTTCCGGTCCAATTGCCACTGTTACCAATACGGCTGTGTCACCAAGAGTTGCATAAACTGAAGTGTCAACCGCCTGAGCTAACTTTCCGAACTGAAGAGTTAATTTCTGTCCATCGATTTCAATCGATTTCTCAATAATTTTCATAAGGAGATTTATATGCGGTGAGCGTGTTTACGGGTTTGCAAGATATGTCAATAATATTTGACGTAACTCGTTAACTCGTTAACACGTTAACCATCTAATTTTTAATTATTTCTTTAGTCCTATTTCCTTTATCAATTTTTTATATCTTTTTTCATCCAATTTTTCCAAGTAATTAAGAATTCTTCGCCTTTTAGCAATTACCTTTAGGAGTCCGCGCCGTGAATGATTATCTTTTTTATTAACTTCCAAATGTTCGGCTAATTTATCGATCTTAAGACTTAGAAGGGCAACTTGAACTTCAGGAGAACCGGTATCGCCTTTTTTTTGGCCAAATTTATCAATAATTTTTTGCTTATCATCCTCTAACGCAACCTTAGGAGCCTCAACGATTTTTTTAACTTTAACTTTTGATTCCTTAACAACTTTTACAACTTTTGCCACCTTAGTAATTTTTTTCTTTTTTTTGTCTTCTTTTACTTTAACCATAGTTTCCTATTATAATTGAAATCAATGATACTTGCAACAGAGAAATATGGTAAAAAACTTGTATTTTTAAGTTTGGTTTTTGGTTTGATTGCTTGTTTTGCTTTTTTGACTCCTCCATCAAACGTTTTATTTATTGGAATAATGAATTTATTAATAACCTCTTTTTTCTTCTTTTTATTTAAGATCTTTTTTAACAAAAAATTGGCGTTTTCTTTAACATTGCCGATATTTCTTGTTCTTGTCCTTCTATCTCTTAAACTTTTCGATCCTTTAAATTTAATTTTGGTTATCTTCTTTTCAATTGCCGTCAGACTTTTGATAAAATGATTAAATGAGTAAAAAATTCTATGTAACCGCAGCAATTCCTTATGTGAATGCTGCGCCTCATATCGGCCATGCTTTGGAATTTATTCAAGTCGACGTAGTCGCCCGTTTCCATAAGCTTCTTGAAGATAAGGTCACCTCGTTGACCGGCGGTGACGAAAATGCCTTAAAAAACGTTCAGGCGGCCGAAAAAGCCGGAGTCCCTGTTCAAGAATTTGTTGATAAAAATGCCCAGCTTTTTTTGGATTTAACAAAAAAACTTAACACTCCTTTCACCGTTTTTCAAAAAGGCACCAGTCCTTCCCACTTTAAATCCAGCCAGGAACTTTGGAACAGATGTTTTGAAAAAGGTGATATTTATAAAAAAGATTATGAGGGGTTATATTGTGTCGGCTGTGAAACTTTTTATTCTGAAGACGAACTTAATGAAAAAGGTGAATGTTTTGAACACCCTGGTAAAAAATTAGATAAAGTTTCTGAATCCAATTATTTTTTTAAACTTTCATCTTATCAAAAACAGCTCATTGAATTGATTTCCAATGACGAATTAAAAATCTATCCCGAATTCAGAAAAAACGAGGTCCTGTCTTTTTTGAAAGAACCATTGCGCGACATCAGCATTTCCCGTTCAAATGAACGGGCAAAAAACTGGGGAGTCCCTGTCCCCAATGACCCAACACAACGGATATACGTATGGTTCGATGCCTTGAATATCTACCGCTCCGGAGTTGATGAAAAAACCTGGCCCGCAGACCTGCACATTATCGGTAAAGGAATAATCAGATTTCATACTGTTTATTGGCCGGCTTTTTTACTTTCAGCCGGACTACCTTTACCAAAAGCGGTTTTTGCTCATGGATACCTGACCGTTAACAGCCAAAAAATGTCAAAGTCTGTTGGCAATATAATAGATCCTTTGGAGATCATAAAAAAATACGGAGTCGATCCTCTTCGCTATTATCTATTAAGAGAGATTCCTCCGTTTGATGACGGTGATTTTTCTTATCGCAGACTAGACGAGATATATAGCTCTGATTTAGCAAATGAATTAGGTAACCTGGTTATGAGAATCACCACTCTGGCTGAAAAAGACGGACTAACAATCAACAATTTAGCAATTCAACAATTTAGCAATGAAACTATTAATGAATTTAATAATTTTCAATTTAACGTTCTACTTGAAGGAATATGGAAACATATAAAATTACTCAATAAATCCACTGATGACTTTGCCCCTTGGAAAAAAACAGCTCAAGAACGAAAAGAGTTTCTAACAAAATCGTTAAACGAAATCAATCAGATCGGTTATGAGCTTCAACCATTTCTTCCGGAAACTGCTAAAAAGATATCAAAAGCAACAACAGGTAAAATTAGTAAAACATTACCTTTGTTTCCCAGATTATGAAAAAAAAATTAACTGAATTATTTACAAAAATTAAGGATCATAAAAAAATAGTTATCACAGTTGGAAGTATTGCTGTTTTATTATTTATTTATTTTTTCATTTTTTTTAAGCTCCCCTCACCTCAAAGCTTAAAAAATTATAAAGCCACTCCGTTATCAACCCATATTTTAGACCGGAACGGAAAACTCCTTTATCAACTTTATCAAAAACAAAAAAGGTCACCGGTAAAAATTAATGATCTCCCAAAATATGTGGCGCAGGCGTCAGTTTCAATCGAAGATAAGGGTTTTTATCAACACGCCGGAATTTCAATTTTTGGTGGAATGCTTCGGGCAATTAAAGACACGCTATTTAGACAACAACTTCAAGGCGGATCAACTATCACCCAGCAATTAGTTAAATCAGCCCTTCTTACTCCTGAACGCACCATTCAAAGAAAGATCAAAGAAATCGTCCTGGCCCTTTGGACCGAAAAAATTTTTTCTAAAAACGAAATCCTTGAGCTTTATTTAAATCAAATCCCTTACGGCGGAGCGGTCTACGGAATAGAGGAGGCTTCTCAAAGGTTTTTTGGTAAACAGGCAAAAAAATTAACTCTTGAAGAAGCAGCATTTTTAGCCGGACTGCCTCAGGCGCCCTCCCAATATTCTCCTTATAACAATCCTGATCTGGCAGTCAAAAGACGTAATGAGGTCCTTAAGGCGATGTATGAACAAAAATATATTGACAAAACCGCCTATGAAAAAGCAATTAGAACTAAAATTGTTGTCAAGCCGTTTGAAGAAAAAATAAAGGCTCCTCATTTTGTTTTTTATATAAAAAATTTGCTGGAACAAAAATATACAACTAAAGAGATTGAGGAGGGAGGATTAAAAATAACAACAACGCTTGATCTTGACTTACAGGAGGAGGCAGAAAAAATCTTGAAAGAAGAGTTGGATAAGGTCAAGGAACTTGATGTTTCAAACGGAGCGGTTTTGGTAACCAGACCGCCAACCGGAGAAATTCTGGCAATGGTAGGATCAGTTGATTATTTTGCCACCGCCAGTGGTACTTTTAATGTAACTACTTCGGACCGACAACCGGGAAGCTCAATTAAACCAATTAATTACGCGATTGGTATTGAAAGAAAATTAGTAACGGCAGCAACAGTTTTTATCGATTCACCAACTTGTTTTGTCGGTGGCGGACAACCAAAAGGATACTGCCCTGTAAATTACGACGGCAAATTTCATGGTCCGCAAGGTCTGAGATTTTCACTTGGTAACTCATATAATATTCCTGCGGTGAAGATGTTGGCTCTAAACGGGGTTAAAGAGTTTGTTGCTTCAGCTTCTGCTTTTGGGATAAACAGTTTTAAAGATCCAAAAAATTATGGACTTTCACTTACTCTTGGAGGCGGTGAAGTCAAGATGACGGAAATGGCAACTGCCTTTTCATCTTTTGCCAACCGCGGTGTTGTTAAGGAACTTAATCCGATATTAAAAATTGAAGACAAATTTGGTAAAACGCTCTATAAATTTGAAAGTCCAAATTTAGTTATCAATATTAAAAAACCTCTCAGCTACCCGAGTTTTTTTTCTATCGGAGGAAAAAAACCGCTTTCGGAAGAAACCGCCTTTATTATTTCTCATATTTTGCTTGACGATAATGCCCGCTCTCAAGCTTTTGGCGCCGGTTCACAACTCGTTATACGTGGACATGCCGTTTCAGTCAAAACGGGAACCACCGATGACAAACGCGACAACTGGACAATCGGTTATACCCCAAATTTTATGACGACCGTTTGGGTAGGAAATAATGACAATACACCGATGAATCCTTATCTTGCCTCAGGTATCACTGGCGCCGCCCCTATTTGGAATCGGGTTATGACCTATCTTTTGAAAACCCAGCCTGATCTTTGGCCAATTAGACCAAGTAATGTCCTTGGTGAACAGGTATGCTGGGATTCAGGGGATTTAATGACAAAAAAAGAAGACGGAACAGAAAGCTGTAAGGCTAGATTTGAATATTTTGTTAAAGGAACTGAGCCGAAAGAACCTCACCTTTTCAAACAAACCGTGGCGGTCACTAAAGACGACAAACTGGCTCCTGCCAATTGGCCTGAAGTTGATATGAAGGAAAAAACCCTTATTAAGGATATGTTTGGACTATATTGTGTCGACTGTTCCCATGAAAATGAACCGTATCAAAATGTTAGACTTTAAAGAAATAAAATCTATCGCTATCGTTGGGTTATCTGACAATCCTGAACGACCTTCCTATGAAGTTGGAAAATATTTAATTAGCAAGGGTTTTAAAATTTTTCCGATTAATCCGAATATAGATAATTTTTTGGGAATAAAAAGTTATAAAACACTTTCCGATATCAAAGATAAAATTGATGTGGTTGATATTTTTCGTAAGTCAGAATTCGTTGGTCCGATCGTTGACGAAGCAATAAAAATCGGCGCCAAAAGCATTTGGATGCAAGAAGGTGTCATCGATGAAGTATCCGCCAATAAAGCACGTTCTGCCGGTTTAACCGTTGTCATGAACATGTGTATCATGAAGCAACATAAACTCGTTAACCCGTTAACTTTTTAACCAAATAACTGTTTTTAAAAATCACTTGACAATTAAATAGCATACTAGTATGATAGTACCATTATGGACAAAGTAGGGGAGTTGGTTGAAGCTTTTTTAAAAAATAAAACAAGCAGTGAAATGCTTGATTTTTTAAAAGGCATTTTAACGCCGAAAGAGTTTGATGAAGTAGTAACCCGATTGCAGATCGTCAAACTTTTGAAAAAAGGCCTCCCCCATCAGGAGATTGCAAGAAGATTGAAAGTCGGTGTAGCAACGGTGACGAGAGGATCGAGAGAATTAAGAATGGGAAGATTTAAAAAAATATGAAAAACAAAATGAATTTAAAAAAATGGTGGACTTGCCAACTCTGGTGAAGCAGAAGATTTTTTGATGGTCAAACCTCTGCTTCAAGCAGAGGCTTTTTTTTGTAAACAATTACAAATTTAAATTAAAAAAATTATGAAAAACACACAATTTACACTTTCCGAATCAGAGATGCCGGAATATTATTTAAATATTTCTTATTACTTAAAAAAATATTTAGGAAAATTGCCTGACCCACCATTAAATCCAGCGACAAAAAAACCAGCCGGGCCGGCAGATTTATCAGCAATATTTCCTATGGAAATAATTAAGCAGGAAGTTTCTCTTGAAGAGAAAATTGCTATTCCCGAGGAAGTTAGGGAATTATATAAACTATATCGGCCGACTCCCCTTATTAGAGCTCACCGTTTGGAAAAATTACTTAATACCCCGGCACATATCTACTATAAATACGAAGGGACATCCCCTACCGGAGCACATAAATTGAATACGACTATCGCTCAAGCTTACTACAATAAAAAGGAAGGGGTAAAAACTCTAATCGCCGAAACTGGGGCTGGACAGTTTGGATCAGCTTTAAGTCTTGCCTGCAATTTCTTTGGACTCAAATGTCAGATTTTTATGGTCAGAGTTTCCTACGATCAAAAACCTTACCGAAAAACCGTTATGCAAATATATGGGGCTGACGTTACCGCAAGTCCTTCTACAAAAACTGAGTTCGGCAAAAAAATCCTAGCCGGTAATCCGGATCATACCGGAAGCTTAGGAATTGCTATCAGCGAAGCTCTTGAAACGGTCATGAAAACTAAAGGGTCTAAATATTCTCTTGGCAGCGTATTAAATCATGTTTCGCTTCACCAAACAGTGATAGGACAAGAAGCGAAAAAACAGATGGAAAAAGCCGGAGAATATCCTGATGTAATTATCGGATGCGTGGGCGGTGGTAGTAACTTTGCCGGAATTGCCTTTCCGTTCATGGCAGATAAATTAAAGAGTAAAAATAAAACCAGATTTGTTGGTGTTGAGCCGTCCTCTTGTGCGTCATTGACAAAAGGAAAGTATGAGTACGACTTTGGTGATACAGCTCAGATGACCCCTTTATTTAAAATGTATACCATGGGAAGCGGCTATGTTCCCTCACCGATTCATGCCGGAGGCCTTAGATATCACGGCATGTCTCCCCAAGTTTCGTTTTTATATAACGAAAAGTTGATGGAAGCAGTCGCCTATGACCAAAGTCCGGTTTTCCAGGCCGGCGTTGATTTTGCCCGAGCTGAAGGAATTATCCCCGCCCCCGAATCATCTCATGCGATCAAAGCGGCGATGGATGAGGCAATTAAGGCAAAAAAGGAGGGGAAGAAAAAAGTAATTCTTTTTAATCTTTCCGGCCACGGTCTTTTAGATCTCAACGGATATGACAAATTTTTACACAATCAGCTATGAATAATCGAATTTGTCTCATAAAGATCAATAAATTAATAAGTCATGAAATGGTTTCGCCAAGGAAGTTGAAACAAGTTAGAGACGACTTAATGATCAAAGGTTATATTAAAAATCCCGTGGTGGTTGATCAAGAAAATTTTATTATTCTTGACGGCCACCACCGGGTGGCTGCCTTAAAACAAATCGGAGCTGATAAAATTCCGGTCTATTTAGTAGATTATCAAAATAAAAATATTAGGGTGACTTTGCGAAGAAAAGAATTTGTTTTCGATGATATAAAACAAGCAGTCATTAATTATTGTTTGCAAGGAAAAATATTTCCTTCAAAAACCACCCGGCATTTGATCAAAAACCGCCCCAAAAATATTAATTTTAAAATTGCAAATCTATTTAATAAACATTTATAATTGCTATAATTAGAAATATGAAAAAACGAATTTTGACCGGAGATACGCCGACTGGAAGATTGCATATAGGTCATTATGTTGGGGCGCTAGAAAACAGAATAAAACTCCAGCACGAATATGACACGTATATTATCTTGGCTAATGTTCATGCCTATGCTAATTATTATCAAAATTCTGAACGTATAAACAACGATGTTTATAATGTTTTTCTGGATAATTTGGCTGTAGGAATTGATCCAAATGTAGCGACAATTTTTTTAGAGTCAGGAATACCGGAACTTTTTGAGCTTTACAGTTTTTTTCTGACAATGGTTAAACATTCAAGGGTTATTAGAAATCCTTCTGTTAAAGATGAAGTTATATATAAAAAATTAGATCCATCGATAGCATTTATCGTTTACCCAATATTGCAAGCCGCTGATATCTTGGGATTTAACGCCGATTTAGTTCCGGTCGGTGAAGATCAATTGCCGGTTGTTGAACAAACTCGGGAAATAGCAAGAGACTTTAATAAAACTTATGGGGAAACTTTTGTTGTTCCGGAAGGCAGAGTTGGACGAATCAAAAGGCTCGTTGGAACTGACGGAAAATTGAAAATGAGTAAAAGCGGTGATAACGCAATTCTTCTTTCTGACAATGAAGAAAATCTTAAGAAAAAAGTCATGAAAATATTTACCGATCCAAACAGAATTCATGCAACCGATCCAGGTAAAGTTGAAGGAAATCCTGTATTTATATATCACGACGCTTTTAATCCTAATAAAGAAGAGGTCGCGAACCTAAAATCCCGTTATCTTACAGGTAAGGTTCGAGATGTGGAAGTTAAAGAAAAGCTTTTTGTTGCTCTAAATAATTTTCTTAAACCAATTAGAGAAAAAAGGAAATATTATGAAGATCGCCCGCAAATTGCAAAAGAAATTCTGCTTGAAGGAACTAAAAAAGCTAGAAAAGTCGTTATTGAAACCGTAGAAAAATTCCGAGAAAAAACAAAACTAAATAGTCTTGTCGAATAAAAATTTTTAAAGTAATTAAATCTCCCTCTTGAAATTAAAAATGTAATACATTATTCTTATGGTGAACATACGTTCAAATAAACTATGGATATTCCTTTAGCTGAACAACTTCGACCGCAATCGCTTGATGAATTTGTCGGACAGGAACACTTGGTGGGAAAAGGCAAACCGATCCGCCGGATGATCGAGAATAAAAAAGTTATCTCGATGGTTTTTTGGGGGCCGCCGGGAACCGGGAAAACCACCCTTGCCCGTATTATTGCCAAATATATTGAAGCAAACTTTGTCCCCTTTTCGGCTGTCGCCGGCGGCGGAGTGGCTGAAGTAAGAAAAATTATCGCTGAAGCCAAGAAAAATTATGGATTATTTCAAAAAACTACTGTCTTATTTGTCGACGAAATTCATAGATTTAATAAAGCTCAACAAGATGCATTTTTGCCTTATGTTGAAGACGGAACGATAACGTTAATCGGGGCTACAACAGAAAACCCCGGTTTTGAAGTAATCGCCCCTCTGGTTTCCCGCAGCCAAATTTATGTTTTGTATTCGTTGACCGAGGACGAAATCACCACGATTGTCAAACGGGCAATGAAATTTTACCCAAAACATAAATTTGAGAAAGAAGCGGTTGAGCATATTATTAAAAATTCTAATGGTGATGGAAGAACTGCCATAAACGCTGTTGAACTATCCGCCTCTCTTTCAAAAAAAATTACCCTAAAAGTGGCTGAAGAAGCTGTCCAACGGAAAGCAATCTTTTATGATAAAAAAGGCGACTGGCATTACGACACTATTTCCGCCTTTATTAAATCGATGAGAGGGTCAAATCCTGATGCAACCTTGCATTATCTAGCCAGGATGATCAAGGCCGGCGAAGACCCGATCTTTATTGCCAGAAGAATGGTCATCTTTGCCTCAGAAGATATCGGTAATGCCCAGCCAACCGCTTTGGTGTTAGCAACAACGGCAATGCAGGCCTGTCACATGATCGGATGGCCGGAGGCAGGTTTGATCTTAGCCCAGACGGCTACTTATCTTGCCACATCTAAAAAATCTATCGCTTCAACCAATGGAATTATGGCGGCTATGGGAGATATTGATGAAAAAAATCTTGATCCTATCCCTCTTCATCTTCGAAATGCTTCTAATAAACTAATGAGGTCGCTCGGTTTTGGCCAAGGCCATGTCCGTTATCCTTGGAAAGTTGAGCGCGAAACCGGCAGAAAAATTGTTCAAGAATATATGCCTAAAAATCTTAAAGGAAGAAAATATTATATAATTGATTGGAAATAATATATGAATATTCCTAATCACGTTGCTATAATCCCTGACGGCAATCGCCGCTGGGCGAAGGAAAAAGGAAAAAATACTTATGACGGTCATAAAAAAGGTTTTGAACAGTTAATAAAAATTGCCAAAAAAGCCAGGAATTTAGGAATTAAAGTTTTTACTGTTTGGGCATTTTCTACCGAAAACTGGAAGCGGTCGAAAGAGGAAGTCAACTACTTAATGAAACTTTACGAGATTATGCTTGATAGATATTTGAGTGAGGCTTTAAAAGATAAGGTTCGGATTATTCATTTAGGTCGTAAAGACAGAATTAATAATAACTTAAGGAATAAAATAATTGATGTTGAAGGAAAAACTAAAAAATTTGACAAATCTTATCTTTGCATCGCCTTGGACTACGGCGGCCGAGACGAGATAGTTCGTGGAATTCGTAGTTCGAAATCGGCAATTGAAGAATTGAATTTTAATCAATATTTAGACACAAAAGATTTGCCATTTCCTGATCCTGATTTAATTATAAGAACTGGAGGAGAACAACGGATTTCCGGTTTTATGCTTTGGCAATCCCAATATTCCGAATTAGTTTTTGAAAAAAAATATCTCCCTGACTATTCTGACAAAGACTTTGAAAATACAATTACGGAATATTCCAAAAGGCAAAGAAGATTTGGAAAATAATTAAAATGGGTGTTTTTCAGTCAACCTTGCCCCGACTGACGGTTGGTTAATTATAATATCTTTGACTTCTTTTATTTCTTTTAATTTTTTAACTAATTTTTCCGTGTTTCTTTCTTCAATTATCAGATGTATGTCCTGGCCGGTATTGAGGGTGAAATAAACTTCTAAGCCCTCACTTCTCCATTTCTTGACTAATTTTATTAACTTAACTGTTTCCGGCTGCCAGTAAATAAGAGACGGAATTGAAGTTAACATAATGGCGTGGAGTTCTAGCGCCTCGTTCTCAATTATTTGCCCAAACTCAGTAAAATTTTTTGTTTCCAAAGCTTTTTTAAATCGAATTATTTTTTCATTTATATTATCCAATCTTGTTTGAAAGAATGGGCTACTTGAGGCAAATTTTTGACCATCCGTTGATGAGATTTCTTTTTTGTCTGTGCTTACAATTGCCACGACGTCACAAATTTTCCAATATCCCGGAGGATAAATTGATTTAGCCCCTTCCCCTGCCCATTCAACAAATCCACCGGGAATGGAACGGCAGGCAGATCCTGAACCCTGGCGGGCTAAAATTGATAGCTCTTTTTCATTTAAAATTAGGCCGGCCGCCTTTGTTGCCGCAAGAGTTAAAGCGGCAAAACCCGAGGCTGATGAAGACAGACCTGTTCCATCCGGAAAATTGTTGACCGACACAACTTTGGCTTTTTGAAACATATTAGCTTTTTTTCTAATTAAATTCAGTTGTTCGATTACCCGACTTGACTGTTTGAAATTATTTTTATCATTAATAATCACTGAATCTTCTTTAAATTCCGGACTAAATTCTACCGTTGTTGTCGTCAGTAAATTACTTAGGTTCATGGAAATGCTGGCGTTTTCGGGAAGTTTTAATTGCTCATCTTTCTTTCCCCAATATTTAATAAATGCGATATTTGATGGTGCGGTAGCAGTTGCTTTCATATATTACATTTAACGTTTAAAATCTCTCCACCTGTTTTAATTATAGCCGACTCAACATCTTTTCTTTTATTTTCTGGAATTAACGCAATCATGCAGTCTCCGCCGCCGGCTCCAGATAATTTTGCGCCAAACGCACCGGATTGGTTTGCGACTAAACACATTTTGTCCAGTTTTTCTGTACTTACTCCAAGCTCCTGAAGTAATTTTTGATTTTGATTCATTAATTCTCCTGTTTTATTCCAATCTCCATTAATTAAAGTTATTTTTGCTTTATCAACTATCTTTTTTATATCTTCAAAAATCCTAAAATCAGGCTTTAAACTTTTTACTAATTTAGTTGTGTTTGCTTTCATTCCAGAATATCCAATTACCAGATTAAGTTTTTCAATTAGTAACGGTTCAATAATTTTACCGCCGGTAACAAAATATAAAGTGCCACCAAAAGTGGCAGCGGCTACATCAAAACCCGATCCAACCCCTTGTATATTAAGTGTAACTTTATAACCCAAATCAAAAATTTCTTTTTTTGATATTTTAAGTCTATAAAGTTTGCTTAAAGCTAAAATCGTGGCAACGGTTACTGCTGAGGATGACCCAAAACCATATTGAGAAGAAAAATCGCTATATGTTTTTATTGATAATTTATTATCAACTTTATATGTTTTACAAAACAATTTGACTGCTTCCTCAACAAAGCGGTTATCTCTAACCTGTGGATTGTCGATAATCAACTGACTCATGTTTCTTTCTATTTCAACATAAACCCTAGGAGAAACGGTGGTCACAATACAAGGGTAATTATAAATAACCGCATGTTCACCGAAAAGCATTAATTTTCCCTGAGCCGATGCTTTAACTTTCATATTCTTATTAAACCTTGGTAATCGGGCATAAATTCATAATATTTTATTTTATTAGTTTTTAAAAAATCTTCCAATCCTATTTTGTTTTCTGCAAAAAACAAGATAAATCCAGAACTTGTTTTCAGCCCACCAGCTCCAGTAACTTTGCCTGACCCAAATTTATTTATACTATCAAGAAGTTCTTTAGTATTCTCAGAAACTACCCCGATTTTTTCAAGTAATTTTTCATTTTCAACAAAGCATTTTTTAAATAAAGATTTGTCCGCTTTTTTAATTGAAACTATCAACTTGTTTACAGTTTCTTCAATCTCAACTAATATTTTTTTATTAATTGTGGTTTTGACAAAATCTACCATTTCCCCTGTCATCTCTTTTGGTTGACCGCTATCGATCAAAAACAATTTTTCTTCAAATTCTTTAGGTATTTTATAGTTCAAATTAGTTGATCTAATTTTTTTTTGATAAAGGATTAATCCGCCGAAACAGACAGCAGAATTATCAACGCCTGAAGGATTCTGATGAAAATGTTTTTCAACCTGAAACGCCAGATTGTTTATAGTTTCTTTTTTAAACTTCTGTTCAGAATAAAATTCTAAAAAAGAAGCAACTGCGGCTGCCGATAAAGCAGCCGATGATCCTAAACCCCGCCCTACCGGAATCTCCGACTCAATCTTAAAGTCGAATTTCTTATCTTTAAAAACAATTTTTTTCTTTTTCAGATATTCTTTCACTTTTGATGAAATTAACAAAATATCTGAGTCCTTAATCTTTGTTTTACTTTCAAAAAGACTAAATTTAAGCCGGAGATCTATTGCAGACACCAAGGCCGGCTTGCCATAAACAACCGCGTGCTCTCCTGATAGGATGACCTTTGCCGGTGCAGAATAAGAAATCTTCATAAAGGTTTGAATTTTACTCCATATGCAATTACTCCGTCTGATGATGACGCCCGAACTTTACGCAAAATTGAAATAACTTGGCTTCCGGTCTTTAAATCTTCCTTCTCATGGTCAACCAACTGACCGTATATTTTTTCTTTATTTTCCAGTTCAACCAATACAACAGGATAAGGTGCATATTTTTTAAAATCGCTTCCCGGCGTAAAGATTTTTGTCCAAGCCACAACCCGGCCTTTTTTACCGATTAATTTCCTTATTTCTTTTTGTCTCCTCCAAATTTTTACCGGTGAAATCATATTAAATTCCTAAAATTGTAACAACGGCCGTGCCTCCTGATCCGCCGACATTGTGGGCCAGTCCGTACTTAACATTTTTTACCTGTCTTTTTTCCGCCTGACCGGTTAACTGTAAAAAGATTTCCCCTATCTGTTTTATTCCCGTAGCTCCAACCGGATGACCGGCTGCCTTTAGTCCACCGGAAGTGTTAACGATCAAATTTCCCCCGTTTCCAAACATCGTCGGCTGTTCGATTATGTTTTCTCCTCCCTCACCTTTTTTCCAGAATCCTAAATCTTCCATCGCCAAAATCTCGGCAATTGAAAAACAGTCGTGAACTTCAGCCACATTTATATCAGTCCGATCAATTTTTGCATTTTTAAATGCGTTATTGGCTGCAATTTTAGTTGCCAAAATTTCGTCAATGTTTTTTCTTTCCTTTAAAGAAATCGTATCGGTGGCCACTTCCGAAGCTAAAACCGCTGCTTTGTATTTTTGTTTTTTTACCCAATCAGGATTATTGGTCATAATTACCGCTGAGGCACCATCTGAAATTGGTGAAGAGTCCAGTACTTTTAAAGGATAAGCCACGTAAGCGCTTTTTAATACATCTTCGACGGTGATTTTTCTCCGGAACTGAGCTTTATCATTTAAGCTCCCGTGAAAATGATTTTTTACGGAAACATAGGCTAAATTTTTTTCCGAATAGGAATATTTTTCTAAATAATAGTTGGCGATCATTGCGTAAAGACCGGAGAAAGTCAGGCCAGCTTCCTGTTCTTCTCCTGAAGCAGCCGCTGATAACCCTGTGATTGCCTCTTCCGGCGAATAGTCTGTCATTTTTTCGGCGCCGATCACCAAAACATTTTTATTGCGGTTAGCATCTAAGTAATTTTTTGCCAGATTGAAAGCGGCACCACCTGAAGCACAGGCTGCTTCAGCCCTGAAAATCGGGATATTTACTTTTAAAATTTCTGAAATTTTTGACGGAGAATGGAGATTGTTTTCCAAAACGCCGGCTAACATATTGCCGAAAAAAACCGCATCAATCTGCTTGTTGGTTAAATTAGTTTGTTTTAAAACACCGGTAATCGCTTCCTTTACCAAATCAAAGAGTGATTTTTCCCAAATTTCGCCAAATTTTGTGGTGTAATATCCAGTTATATAATTCATATCATCTCCATCGCCTTTAAATAAGCCGGGTAATTTATATATTTTTTCTTATCAACAATTGTTTTAAATTCTTTTCTTCTTTTGTTCAAGTTTTTGGTAACTTTCAAAACAAAACTGTCACTCCCGGCTCCAGACCCATATGAGCAAAGAAAGATCAAATCTCCTGTCTTTGCCTTTTCCAAAACCGGCATCAAGCCCATTAAGGCCGACGCTGAATAAGAATTGCCAAGATAGTTGACGACCAGCGAATCTTGAATTTGAGAATGGGTAAAACCCAATGAGCCGGCAACCTGGATAGGAAATTTTCCATTAGGCATATGAAAAACACCGAAAGCAAAATCGGCGGGCTTTAAGCCGGTTTTTTTAAATAAACTTTTGGCTGATGATTCGATATGATAAAAATATGAAGGCTTTCCGCTGAACCTTCCTCCGTGAGACGGATATCGGATTCCTTCTCTCCGCCAAAAATCAGGAGTATCAGATGAAAAAGACTCCAGATCCATAATTTCTAAAATCAGATCGTCTTTTCCCAAAAGAAGTGAAACTGATCCTGAAGCGGCTGTATATTCCAAAGTGTCATGAGTTTTACCCATACCTTTGTCGGAACCCGTCACCAATGCATAATCAGTGTATCCGGACTTAATTAAAGCTTGAGCGGAGATAACTGCGCCCGTCGCTGCTTTGCAGGCAAATTCCGTATCATATGCTAAGTAATTTTTCTCTATTCCTAAGAATTCCGCCAATATTGTCGAGGCCGGATTAACGGCGTATGGATGAGTCTCGGAGCCGAACAAAACTGCCTTAATTTTACTTTTATCTATTTTTATATTCGATAAAGCCGAGGAAGCTGACTCAAAAGCCATCGTCAGAGAATCTTCATCTACTCCGGCTACTGCCTTTTCAGTTATTAATAAAGATTTTTTGACATCTTCATAGTTTTTTCCCCAAACATTAGTGATCTCTTCAGTTTTGATTCTGTATTTGGGAATGTAAAAGCCGTACGAAACAATACCGACCATAAAATTTATTAATTAAAATACTTAACGACCTAATTTCTGATGTGTTTCCGCCAAAGTTCCTTCCGAAAGTGAAGCCAGTAAGGAGATTTCTCCGGCCAAGACCGCACCTCCCAATACTTCAGCAAGTTCCTTTGAACTTTTTGCACCGATGATTGATAAAGCTTCCTGTTTTGTTTTAAGTTTAGTTCCACCTCCAACGGTGCCGATCATTACCGCCGGTAAATAGACCGAAACATATAAATCGCCGTTTTTTAGAACTTTGCTTGTTGTCATGCCCATACTCCCCTCAACCACATGAGCTAAATCCTGGCCGGTGGCAGCGTAAAAAGCAGCGACAATATTAGCAAAATGGGCATTAAATCCCAAGGAGCCGCTCATCGCAGATCCGACCATACATTTAGCCAGCCAAACTTCAAAAAATTTCTCCGAAGTTGTCTTTAAGATTTTTTTAACAACTTCTTTTTTCAAGACGACTTCGGTCCAAACTCTTTTTCCGCGGCCGGAAATAAAATTAAGCCAAGCTGGTTTTTTATCGATGCAAAAATTACCGCTGACCGCCAGACATTTAACGTTGGCATTTTTCTGAATAAATTGAGAGATTTTTTCTGTGGCAATCGTTACCATATTCATACCCATAGCCTCCTGGGTGTCAAAATAAAATCTTACATAGACATAAGTTCCGGCAATTCTTGTTCCTAATTTTTTTAATTTTAAGTGTGAAGAGGTTTTTTCCGCTTCGATTTTAATAAGATTAAAATTTTCATCAAGCCATTTTTTAAATTTAAAACTTTCCGTAAGACCGGTTGTTTCAAAAACCGGCCCCCGTGTTACGCCAACGTTTTCAACAAACGATGTAGCTACTCCAGAAAGATTAATCGCTTTAAACCCCCTACTGATCGAAGCCACCAATGCCCCCTCTGTTGTTGCAAGTGGGACATAATAATTCTTAACTCTTAACTCTTCATTCTTAATTGATAGCGGTCCTGCAATTCCTAAAGGCAAGGTGGTTGATCCGATCAGGTTTTCGCAATGGATTGTTTTCTCATCGTCGACGTGGGCTTTTGCAACGTTCTCCAGCTTTATTTTTAATTCTTTTTCTAAAAAGGACCGTCTTTCTTTTGTTGTTTTAAAATCTTTGAGGGTCATGTATTGATTAGTCGGAATAAATATATAAATCATTCACATTGCCATGTTATAATTTACTCATGGATTACTATAAGAAAGAACTATTTCTTGCCGAAGTTGATAGAAAAGATAATATTATTAAAAAGGTTGAAAGATGGGAAGCTCATAAAGAATCTGTTCTCCACCGGGGATTTACGGCCGTATTAACCTACCAAGATAAAATCGTTCTTCAACATCGTAAACATTTAGCTTTTGACGGATATTTTGACCTGACCTTTTCATCTCACCAGATATTTATCAATGATAAACTGCAAACTGATTTAGAAGCAATCAATGAAACCTTAAAAAGAGAATGGAATATAGACAAAACCGAATTAACGAGCAAAATAAAATATCTGGGTAAATTCTATTATAAAGCTAAAGACCCTAATAGTATTTTTACGGAACATGAGATTGATTATATTTATCAGACAAAACTAAAAAATCTCCCAACTCCCAATCCCGACTATGCCTATGGATTTGAACTTGTTAGCAAAGAAGAAATTAATCAATACAAAATTGCTCCCTGGGTAAATGAAATTGTTAAAATGATTAAATAAACGGAACCCGGAAAAGTCTGAAGTGGTATAGAAGTATTGAGTAAGGAACAAACCAGATCAAATATAGGATCATCATATAGATTATTCTGAAAAAATTCTGCTTTGAAGAAAATCTAATAGCCAGATATGTCAATATCAATTTCCAGATTAAAATACTTAACGAATAGGCGGTAAAAAATATACTGAATCCTTTTCCCAAAATTGAGAAAGATCTTGGCGGGGTAATGAATATATAAAGAAGCGAGGTCGTCAAAAACCAAATTAAGGTCGGTAAAAGCGAATAGGAAAAGGTAAAAAAGAAACTGCGGAAAGTAATTTCCTTTTTGTTTTTGCTGAATATTCCGGACAAGAAGTAGAAAAACAAAACCGTCAACAGAAAATTAACGATGAATAATAAATATATCAGCGTTGCCGGATATACTTTATCCCGGAGATAATACACAAATTTAAAATACAGAAAAATTATTCCGATTATAATTGCCGGCTGATAAAAATCTTTTTCTAAACTGATCTTTCTCATTGTTTTATATGGATTTAAAATCAAGCCGACAAAACGGTTAAAGATCAATAAAAATGAAGATAATAAATTCACCAATAATTTCTTAAAATCCATATTGCAGAACCGTAACCAATTTAATCAAAAATCTCCCGAGTACAAAATACAGGAAAAAGGAAACGAATAGGGAAATCGGAATTATGAAAATAAAAGGTACTACTTTTAAATAAGCAGTGATCTTCCGAAAGCTGTTTGTCAAAAAACCGGCCCCCAGATCGTTTGGTTCGACAAAAAACACTTCATTCAATTTTTGTTTCATTCTCACGTTCATTCTGCTCATATTTCATTTTTAAATACCTTAATAAAATTTTTCCTGGCCCTAAACAATAAGCTTTCTGTCGCTTTAAAATTCATCCTTAACCTTTCAGAAATTTCTTTGATTCTTACACCATCTATGTACCTTAGTCGTAGTATTATCTGATAATCATTCGGAAGAGAATCTATCACTCTAGATATTTTTGCTTCCAACTCTTTTTTATCAATCTCCTCGTCAATAAAAACCACCTTCAGGCTTTCAACGATAAATGAGGGAATCCGGGAAAAAAGAATGTTCTTTATTTTTTTCTTTCTTATCTGATCGACTACCTTGTGTTTGGCGATTGAGAACAAAAATGTTTTTATCGTAGACTGAAAGCGGAAGTCGCGGAGGGCTTCAATAAAATCAATAAAAATATCCTGAGTCAGTTCTTCGGCTAACTGATAGTTGTTGATTTGGGACCGGACAAATTTAAAAATTGAAGGTTGATATTTTTTATAGACAAAAAAAAGGGCTTTCTCGTCCTTTTTGATTATTTTTTCCAAAAGTTCTCTTTCCTCCCTATTAATTTCCATAGATCTTATTTTAGCACTTTTTCGTAGCCCCCGCACCCGTGAAACAACCAATGAGCGGTTCGGGTCACCGTTGTCGTTGAGACTTTGAGTTTTTTAGCAATTACCTTATACGACATTCCTTGTTTTAATAATCTTGCCATTTCAAGTCTATTTGCAAATTCCTCCATCTCTTTTATAGTTAATAAGTCCCTTAAAAAATTTGCTATCCCTTGCTCTGTCTTTAATTTTAAGAACGCTTTAACTAAAAACTTTTCTTTGTCATTATTAGGTTTATATGATTGAAAACTTGCCATGAAGTAATTATACCACTTGACAAACAAATATTTATGTATTATCATAGTAACACGTTAATATATAATTTATATTGACTTTATAACTTTATGAACTTTATAAAATTGAAAAATTCGTATTTTCATCATCCCCTGCCTCAGGCGGGGTCGCCTATTATGTAATAAATAAAAATTAAATATTATTACCCTACCCCCGCCAGCAGGCGGGTTTTTGTTTGGTGACCGTAGCTCAATTGGATAGAGCGTCAGCCGGTGAAGCTGAAATTTGCGGGTTCAAATCCCGTCGGCCACCCATTAGAAATTACTTAAAATTATGAAAAATACTAATCTAAAATTAGCGATTCAAAAAAATGGTCGACTAACATTCGATACTATCAATCTCCTGTGTGAATCAGGGTTGAAATTTAATATCGATAAGAGGTACTCGTTCGCATCATGCCTTAATTTTCCAATGGAGATTGTTTACGTTCGAGATGATGATATTCCTAATTATGTTGAAAGAGGAGTTGTTGATCTGGGAGTTGTTGGCCAAAACATATTGTATGAAACAAAGAGAAACGTAACAAATATTATTGATCTAAATTTTGGTTTTTGTTCCTTATCAATAGCAATTCCTGAAAAATCTAATGTAAAAAAAATAGAACAGCTCAAAAATGCCAAAATTACTACTTCCTACCCTAATTCAACTAAAGAATATTTTACGAAAAAAAACATTCCGATAAACATTATTTCCGTTACTGGTTCAGTAGAAATTACCCCTGCTTTAGGTATGGCCGATGCCATTGTCGACTTGGTTGCAACAGGACGTACTTTAGCATTAAACAACTTAAAAGTAATTGAAAAGATATACGACTCCCAAGCCGTTTTAATAACCGGAGCCGAAAATATTGGGTGCGAAAAAAAACAAATTTTAATGCAAAAATTAATTAAGCGTTTTAAAAAAATTCTATCGGGCATATCCTTATTGCCAGTTGAAAAAATAATTTTATGAAAGTAATAGAGCTAAAAGATTTATCAAAGAAAGACTATCAAAAAATAGTCAATCGTTCATTTGGATTAAATAGGTCAATAATGTCTGAGGTTAAAAAGAAGATGGATCAAGTAAAGAAAAATGGTGACAAAGTTATTTTTAAAAAATATCAACAAAGATTTGGAAAAGAAAATTATCAGTCGATTCAAGTTACAAAAGAGGAAATAAAAGAAGCCTACTCCGAAGTTAAAGATTCAACAATCAAAGCTTTAAGACAGATGATTAAGAATATCACTCTTGTTCAAAAAGCTCAGCTGACAAAAAAAATAGATATAGTTGTCCAATCGGAGAATGGGATAAAAGTTTGGAGAGAATGGCGATCAATTGAGAAAGTCGGATTATATATTCCCGGAGGAAAAGCTATTTATCCCTCATCGGTTTTGATGACTGCTATTCCCGCTCAAATAGCCGGCTGTAAAAATATAGCTATGTGTTCGCCACCCCGCGATGATGGAAGAATGCCATCGGCTACTTTGGTTGCTGCCGATATGATCGGCCTTAAAAAAATATATAAGATTGGCGGTGTTGAAGCGATTGCTGCTATGACATTCGGAACGGAAACTGTTTCTTCCACGTACAAAATTTTTGGAGCTGGCAACTCCTATGTCACTGCCGCCAAAATGTTGGCTGGAGAAATAATTGGCATTGATATGCCAGCCGGTCCTTCTGAAGTATTTATTATTGCAGATGAAACTGCTAATCCAAAATTTATTGCGGCTGACTTGCTCGCGGACGGTGAACACGGAGAAGATTCGGCCTGTGTTTTATTAACAATATCGAAAAAAGTGGCTGAAGAAACTAAAAAAGAAATAGAAAAACAATTAATTTCCTTATCAACAAGAAAATACGCAGAAGAATCCCTGAAAAGATACGGGTTGCTGGCGATTGTAGAGAATATGGAAGAAGCAATTAATTTTACAAATGAATATGCACCGGAACACTTAGAAATAATGACGAAAAATAATCGGTTGATAGCAAGAAAAATTAACAATGCCGGATCACTATTTTTAGGAGATTGGACATCTAAATCAAGCGGTGATTATGCGACCGGAGCTAATCACGTTTTACCAACAGGAGGAATGGCAAAAATGTATCCACCTCTCGGAGTTGACGCATATGGAAAGTGGATGCAAATCCAAGAATGCACAAAGAAAGGATTGGAAAAAATTAAAAATACAATTGAAGTTATTGCCGAAGTTGAACAATTACCGGCACACAAAAATTCCGTTTCGATTAGATTTAAAAGTTAAAAAAATATTATGAATAAAAATATATTGTCAAAAATAGCTCAAAGAATAACACCATATCAGTGGGAAAAAAATGTCGGACCGGAGGTATTGAGATTTGATGCCAATACCCTGCCGGGTCCTCCTCCCTGTGTTAATAAATTATTGGCAGAATTGAAAGACAATTGTCCGATTAACGAATACGGAGACCCGTCATATGCAAAGTTAAAAAAATTAATTTCAAAATATGAAAATACACCGGTAAATACTATTACGCTTACAAATAGCGGGGATGAGGCGCTTGATATTATTGGAAAAGCCTTTTTAAATGACGGTGATAATTTTTTAATTCAACCGCCTACGTACGAAATATTCAAGTCTCAATGCGAGATTAATAAGGGTAAAGCAGTTGAAGTACCATTATTAAAAAAAACTTTTAAACCCGATGTAAAAAATGTCATAAAAGTATTAAAAAATTTACCTATTAAAATAACATTTATCTGTAATCCTAATAACCCTACAGGAACCATAACCGAACCTGAAGATATTAAATTGATTTTAAAAAATACATCGGGAATTGTTTTGGTGGATGAAGCATACAGAGAATTTTATGGAGTTACCTATGTTCCGCTACTCGCTAAATATGATAATCTCGTTATTTTGCGTAGCTTTTCAAAATTTGGTGCAATGGCCGGAACCAGAGTCGGATACCTGATTGCTAATAAAAAATTAAGTCAAGTATTTGACGCTATTCGCTTTCCGCTTGGAGTTAGTTATTTTTCATGCAAGTTAGCAGAAAAGCTTCTTGAAGAAAATAAAAAATGGATTAATAACCAAATAGAAATAATTAAAAAGGAAAGAGAAAGACTTTCACAATCACTGCTCGAACTTGGATTATTTGTATATCCCTCCCAGGCAAATTTTATCTTAGTAGGTTTTGGTAAAAATGCTGACAAAATCTATCAAAAACTTAAAGAAAATAATATTTTAGTCCGGAACAGAAATAATAAGAAATATTTAGTAGGATGCATTCGAATTACTATTCGAAGTAAAAAACAAAATAATATTTTAATTAATAATTTAAAGAAAATATTATGAATACAAGATATGACGGATTAATTTTTGACATGGACGGAGTCTTGGTTGATGTAACTCAATCATATCGTGAAGCGATTCGTCAAACGGCTGGATATTTTCTTAAAAGAAATGTTTTTATGATTGAGATTGACCGAATAAAAAATAAAGTTGGGACGAATAATGACTGGGACGCAACATATGTTCTAATCAACAAGCCAACCATTGATTATGAATTAGTTAAAGACTATTTTCAAAAAATATATTTGGGAGGCCTAATCAATAAAGAAAAATTATTGATCCCAAAACAAAAATTGCTGTTGCTAAAGAAAAAATATAAAAAACTTGGGATTGCCACCGGACGTCCCGGACAAGAAGTTGAATATGTCATCAAAAAAAATAATCTCGAGAAAATTTTTGATTGTATTGTCGCTTTAGAGGATGTTGTTAATGGTAAACCGGCTCCCGATTCATTATTGGCGGTAATTGAAAGGTTGAGTTTAAAACAAACTGTTTATATTGGGGATAGCCCAAGTGATGTTCGAGCCGCTGAAGCATCCGGAATACCGTCAATTTATGTCGGCAATCAAAATATCGGAATGATCAAATTTAAATCTGTATTACAAGTTATTAACTTTTTATTATGAAAAGGATTTCTAAAATAGTCAGAAAAACAAATGAAACGGGAATAGCCGTTGATCTTAATGTGGATGGTGTTGGGAAAAGATTAATTAATACCCCTATCGGTTTTCTTAACCACATGTTGGATCTGTTTGCCAAACAAGGATTGTTTGATTTAAACATTAAGGCTACTGGCGACATGTTTATTGATGAGCACCACATTGTGGAAGACATCGGTATTGTTTTAGGTCAAGCCTTTTATAAAGCGATCGGTGATAAAAAAGGAATTGGTCGTTATGGGTTTTTTATCCTGCCGATGGATGAATCATTGGCAACGGTAGCGGTTGATTTTTCCGGACGTTATACGTTTACGTTTAATTGTGATTTTAATCGGGAAAAAATTGGTGATTTAAGCACAGAATTGATTTACGATTTTTGGAGCGGTTTTGCTCAAAACGCAAAAATCAATCTGTATATAAAAGTTGAAAACGGCAGGAATGACCACCACAAAGCTGAGGCAATTTTTAAAGCCGCAGCAAAAGCTGTCCGTATGGCTTGCGAAATTGATAAACGAGCCTCGTTAACAGTTCCATCAACGAAGGGAGCTCTATGATAGCTATCATTGATTATGGCCTAGGAAATTTGGGAAGTGTAAAAAATACCCTGGATAAACTGGGAGTTGATTCTGTGATTTCAAAGTCAAAAAAAGACATCGAAAAAGCTGATGGTCTGATCCTCCCCGGTGTCGGTAGTGCCAGACAAGGAATGGAAAATTTGAAAAATAGAAAACTTGACAAAATCCTAGTTAATGAAATAAAAAAAGGTAAACCCTTTTTAGGTATTTGTCTTGGTATGCAACTTTTGTTTTCGGAAAGCAAAGAAGGAAATTCTAAATGCCTAAATGTTATTGAAGGAACTGTTAAGGAATTCAGTTCCGAAGTAAAGGTGCCTCAAATCGGTTGGAATATGGTGGAGCAAAAAACCGAAAGTGAATTATTTAAAAACATTCCAAGAAACAGCAGTTTTTACTTTGTTAATAGTTTTTATTGTTTACCTGATGATAAATCGTTAATTTTTGGGGAGACCGAATATGGAGTTAATTTTTGCAGTATTTTAATTAAAGAGAATATTGTTGCGACTCAATTTCACCCGGAAAAAAGCGGCCAGGTCGGCCGGCAATTTATTAAAAATTTTATAAAACTAATATGATCACAAAAAGAATTATTCCCTGTCTCGATATGACTGAAGGCAAGGTTGTTAAAGGCATTCAGTTTGTAAATTTCCGTGATGCCGGAGATCCTGTTACTTTGGCCAAAAAATATGACGAGCAAGGAGCGGACGAGTTAGTGTTTTTAGATATTACGGCAACAACCGAAAATAGAAATATTTTACTTGACGTCGTAAGAAGAACAGCAAAAAATGTTTCAATTCCATTTTCCGTTGGCGGTGGAATCAGATCTGTTGAAGATATGAGATTAGTTCTTGAAAATGGAGCTGACAAAGTAGCCGTTAACACGGGTGCTTTTAACAATCCCGGGCTTATTGCCGACTGTGCTAATTATTTTGGCCGTCAATGTGTCATTTTATCATTGGACGCCCGACAGATAAAAAAAGGTCGATGGAATGTGTTTATCAACGGAGGAAAAACGGATACCGGAGTTTCTGCTGTTGAATGGGCTAAAAAGGCCGTTTTGCTCGGTGCAGGTGAAATACTTTTAACAAGCATCGATACCGATGGAATGAAAAAAGGGTTTGATGTGGAATTGACAAAATTAATTTCAAAAAACGTTAATGTCCCGATCATTGCCTCCGGGGGAGCTGGAAAAATCGAAGACTTTTATGAAATTTTTAAAAAGGGAAAGGCCGATGCTGCTTTAGCTGCATCTCTTTTTCACTTTGGTGAGTTAACGATAAATCAAGTTAAAAATTATTTGAAGAATAGAGATATTCCTGTTCGATCAATATGAAAAAACTTATTCCAACAATTGTTCAAGACTATAAATCAAAAGCAGTTTATATGCTTGGGTATTCAAGTGCCAAATCTTTAAAAAGAACAAAAATAACTGGCTATGTTTGGTTTTGGAGTAGGAGCCGCAAAAAACTATGGATGAAGGGTGAAGAATCCGGAAATAAATTGAAAGTTAAAGAAATATATTTTGATTGTGATCAAGACGCATTGTTGATAAAAGTTTTACTTGAAGGTATTAACGTTTGTCATACTGGAAATTTATCTTGTTTTTTTAATTTAATTAAATAAATATGAATATAAAAAAGCTTTATCAAATAATTAAAGAGCGAAAGCAGAAAATGCAGAAAGATTCTTATGTGGCTTCCCTATTTAGATTAGGAGATGATCGGATTATCCAAAAAGTTGGGGAAGAAGCTACCGAAGTTATTATTGCTGCTAAAAATAAGAGTAAGAAACAAATCGTTTACGAGGTATCCGATTTAATATTTCACCTGTTAATTCTTCTGGCTTCGTTTGATATTGATATACCGGAAATTGAAAAAGAATTCGAGAGTCGAAATAGATAGTACTTCGATAAAAATATCGCGTTTCCATAACCTAATTCCGTGTTTTTGTAGGTTATAAGCGGTAGACTAAAATACACCTTTTATTTATTCTGTGAATAAGTTAAAAACAGAGGAGGTGATTAATAATGGAGACAAAAGTAACGCCAAAACCAAAACTCGATTCAAAAATCCTAAAATGCCCGAACAAAACCATTTTCTTTGATACATATGAAGCAAAGAATAAAAGCAAATATTTAAGAATTACCGAGTCGCGCTATAACAAAGATACGAAGCAAAGCGTCAGATACTCAATAATATTATTTAAAGAAGATATCGAAGGATTTAAAAAGACATTGGAAGAAATAAAACTGGATTAATTATTTGCTTAAGTAAAATTTCCGTTCCTTGTCGGAAAATTTTTCGATAGCGTAACGAAGCATTGTCCGCGGCATCGTTTTGTAATGTTTATTAAGAAAATCTATCTCTGTTTTTTTATCTTTTTTACCGATTTCGCGAAGCGCCCAACCGACAGCTTTATGTATTAAATCATTCTTATCTTTAAGTAATATTTCTGAAATTTTTGTGGTATCCGAGAATTGGTTCTCTCGGATAAAAGCAAAAGTAGAAATAATTGATATTCTTTTTTCCCAAAGATTTTTTGACCTAGCCAGCTTAAACAAAATCTTTTTATCCTTATCAATCAGCCAATTTCCTAAAATATAATGGCTGGAAAGATCGACCAGATCCCAGTTATTGATTTTCTTGGTATTTTTTAAATAAAATCGGACAATCAAACTTTGATCTTTGATATTTGCTTTTTGATATTTCATTCGTAAGATCATTAAAGATGATAGCCTGTGCTCATGGATTTTACTGTCAATAAGTTTTTGCAGATCTTTTATTCCTAAACTTTGATATTTTTTACTGATCGTCCGAAGATTTGGAACGGCAATACCTAAAAATCTATCACCTTCTCCATATTCTCCCTTTCCCGTTTTGAAAAACCATTTTAAGTTTTTTGCTCTTTCCGAATCAGCTGCTTGTTGAAGCTCCCTAATTAACTGATTAAGCATGTTATTCTTTTTTAATTTCCCAGAACTCGGCTCCGGCCGCATCCCATTTCAATCTTTTTTCATCCGGATCGGAAAAATTAAACTGACTGTTGACATAGTACCAGATCGTTCCCGGCTTCCTGGAAACATTAACAACACCGTGAGCAACGCCTCTTGGAACGATGACTAATTTAGAACTGCCGTTTCCCAAAACTATCTTCATTTTTGTATCCTTTGTATCAGAGTCATTTCTCAAATCCCACAGACCTAAAATCATATGATCTTCCGGTGACACATACCAAACGTCCTCTTGTTTATAATGTAGATGCCAGGCCTTAATGCTTCCCGCTAATATTTTTGACCTATTGATCTGTCTGACCTTAAAATCAGGAAATTCTTGAAAATTTCCATGTTCATCGATTCTTGTCAACTCTTCAAAAGTTCCGTCCTCGCCGATAAATTTTTTTATTTCAACTATTTTGACGCCGCCAATCACTTTCTTTTTTGAGTAGTCCTGAACATAAATTTCCTGTTTCAATCGAACTAATACATCATCTAAACTCAAGTTTTTCATAGTTATATAATAATTTCTAATATTTAATGACATTATAGTATAATTTAACAAATAAAAGCTATCGTAGCTCAGCGGTAGAGCACCCGTTTCATAAGCGGGACGTCACAGGTTCGAATCCTGTCGATAGCACTGTTTAAATATGGACTTATCTATTGTTATTGTTTCGTACAACACAAAAAAAATAACTGAAGATTGTATAAAATCTATAAACAGATCGCTGACAAATACAAAAATAAAGTATGAAATTATTGTTGTTGATAATAATTCTCTTGATGGCTCGGCTCAGGCGATTCAAAAAATAGCTCAAGATAAAGGCGATCACGTATCTTATTTTCAAACCGGAACAAATTTAGGTTTTGGCCGTGGCAATAATTTTGGCGTTAAAAAAGCATCCGGAAAATATATCTTGCTTTTGAATACGGATGTGATTGTCTTAAACCGTGCAATTGAAAAGCTCTTTAATTTTTACATTGTTAATGAAAGTCAGGTTCATTTTTTAGGAGCTAAGCTCCTTAATAGTGATCTTACTCCTCAGCCGTCCGCCGGCCGGTTTTTTACTTTACCGGTCATCTTTGCGACTTTACTTCTCAAAGGCGACTATTGGGGTTTAACCAGGTCTTCTCCAAATGAATTTTGCCAGGTTGATTGGATTTCCGGAGCTTGCATTATGACCACCAAGAAGCATTTTCTCAGATTAAAAGGTTTTGATAAAAATATTTTTATGTATATGGAAGAAGTTGATCTTTTGTATCGCGCCAAAAAATTAGGTTTAAACACTTTTTACTACCCGGGATCTCAAATCATTCACATGGGCTCTGCTTCCTCAAACGGAAGAACCTACCCGATTCTTCAGGTTTATAAAGGATTTATATTCTTTTATAGAAAACATTATTCAATCTTCCATTTACTAATTCTTCATGTTATTCTAAAATTAAAAGCAGCAATTGCTTATTTATTTGGTAAAATTAAAGGCAACCAGTATTTGATCAAAACTTATGAACAAGCTTTCAAAATTTCTTAAAATCATCGATGAAAATTTGTTGAAAGTCATGCTAGCGGTGTTTATTTTCATGGTTCCCCTTTGGCCTAAACTTCCTATTAAAATGATTAACTACACTTATATCGCTATAAGATTAGAAGATATTTACTTGGTTTTCATGTCTTTGATATTTATTATTCAACTTATACGGAAGAAAGTTAAACTAAATACAGCTTTTCTTTGGATATTTGTTCTTTTTTGGCTGGCCGTTTTTTCCTCAGCTCTTTGGGGTATTTTTATTGGAAAGACTATTACCATATATCATCTTGGATTGCTTCACTCCCTAAGAAGAGTTGAGTACATGATTGTTTTTTTCATAGCTTCTTCCATAGTTAGGAATAAAAAGGATTTTTTCAAGTTCATGAACTTCTTTTTATTTTCCGTTTTTCTTGTAGCCCTGTATGGCCTTGGGCAAAAATACTTAGGTTTTCCCGCGGTGCAAACAATGAATCCCGAATTTGCCAAAGGATATATTTTATATCTTACTCCTGAAGCAAGGATTTCTGCCACTTTCGCCGGTCATTATGATTTGGCTTCTTATCTAATTTTTGCCATTCCAATTATTCTCTCTTTTTATTTTTATTTTAAGAAAAATTATTTTTATTTAATTACATTTGTCCTTTCTTTGGTCGTCCTTATCGATACATCGTCCAGAATTTCTTTTGGCGCCTATGTGGTTTCTACTTTGATTTTTCTTTTTATTAATAGAAAATATTTATTTACTGTTTTTGTAATTATTTTGACCGTAGGCCTTATGTTTATTTCCAAAGATCTGGGTAACAGATTTTTTAGAACGTTCCAAATAAAAAGAATCTTGGTTAATGAAAAAACCGGTTCCGTTTACGTTAATCAAAATATTACTACAAAGGAATTGCCGGCCGGTTCATTTTATGTGAAATTAAAAGATCAAACCCCACAAGCAACTGCAGCCGCAAATATTGAAACCTTTAAGCAGCAAATCGCCGAGGAACAGGTCATCAAAGCAACGGTAGGACAAAAATTGAACGATAGTGAATTTAATAAATTGATCGCTTCGTTGTCGGCAAATTTAAAGGGAGTCAATACCATCGTATCCGATATATCTTTTGCAACCAGAATTCAGATTGAATGGCCGAGAGCAATCGAGGCTTTTGGAAAAAATCCATTTTTGGGAACCGGTCCGTCTTCAATTACTGAAGCGACCGATAATGACTTCCTGCGCTGGCTGGGTGAATTTGGATTATTTGGAACTACCACCTTTTTAATAATTCTTTTTTTAATTACAAAAAATATTTTTTCAAAAATCAGTAAAATCTCGAAGGAAAATAAATTATTAGCCTATGGTTTTACCTTTGGATTGTTTGCTTTACTAATTAACGCAATTTATATTGACGTATTTGAAGCTTCAAAAGTTGCTTATACTTTTTGGTTAATCGCTGGAATTTATACCGGTTATGAAAGAGACTAATTTTAAAAAAAAAGACTTGCTGATTTTGTTTTTTATACTTCTGATAGCTGTTGTTCTAAGACTTTATAAAATTAACTCTCCACTAGCGGATTTCCATTCCTGGCGACAAGTTGACACGGCGGCTGTATCCCGTAATTTTATAAAAAACGGAGTAGATCTATTTCACCCTGTCTATGATGATCTTTCAAATGTTCAGTCTGGAATGGACAATCCTAGTGGATACCGAATGGTCGAGTTTCCTATCTATAACGCGATAGTAGCGGTTTTATACCGAACCTTTCCGTTTTTTACTATTGAGATCTGGGGAAGATTGACTACGATTATTTTTTCATTGATTGTCATTTCCATAATATATTATCTTTTGCTCAAAGAAGGCGCTCGAACAGCGGCAATATTTGGTTCTTTTACATATGCCGTCTTTCCTTTTTTTGTGTTTTTTTCAAGAGTTGTTTTACCCGAAACAACCGCTTTAGCTTTCGCAATGATATCGATATTCCTTTTCTATTTGAACACCTCCAATAATAAGAGGAGTAAGACCGCATCAATAATAATTTTTGTGTTTTCAAGCATTTTTTTTGCCGGAGCTTTGCTGATTAAACCCACAACGATATTTTATTTGCTTCCAATTATCACCCTCTTTTACAGAAAATATAAATTTAACTTGATTAAAAAATTCGATTTTTATTTGTATTTTTTTATCACTTTCATTCCTTTAATATATTGGAGAACTTACATAAAAAATTTTCCTGAAGGAATTCCTGTTTCTGATTGGCTGTTTACTTCAGTTAATACTGCTCAGGGCTTAAAAAATATTATGTTTCGTCCCTCATTTTTTCGTTGGATATTTTTTGAAAGAATAAATAATTTGATTTTAGGAGGCTACCTGACATTTTTCTTTCTCTTAGGAATTATTTCAAAACACAAAAAAAAATTAATTCTAAGTTTTCTTATTGCTAGTCTAACTTATATTTTAGTATTCCAAGGAGGAAACATCCAACATGAATATTATCAAACTTTAATACTACCTGTTTTGGCTATGATGATCGGTTTAGGAATTGAATTTATTTTTGAAAACAAAAAAAACCTTATTAGCTTATTTTTCGTCTCTTTATTTATTTTTTTTACTTTCGCTTTTTCTTTTTATTTTTCTTACTTCAGAGTTACGGATTACTATCAATATTCACAGGAATTAGTTCAGGAAGCTAATATCATTAGCAGTCTGACTGACAAAAATGACTTAATTGTGACCGATCGAACCGGGGATACAACTTTGCTGTATTTGGCCAATCGCAGGGGAGCACCTTCGATCTTTAAAGATCCGATTGATCTTAAAAAACTTGGTTATAAATATTTGATCACGTCAAGTGAAGGTCAAATTAATTCAATGAGGTCAGAATTTAAAATAATTTTTGAAAATGAAAAATTCACACTGTTTAAGCTATGAAAATTTTGATGGTCACTCCTTATGTTCCCTACCCTCCTTCTTCCGGCGGTCAAATCCGTACGTATAATCTCCTCAAGTATTTAAGTCAAAATAATGAAATCACTCTGGTCGCATTATATAAGAACGATGAGGAAAAAAAGTATGAATCATATTTTAAGAAATACTGCAAAAAAATATATTTGTGCAAAAGGCCTTCTTCTCCGTGGCAGTTTAAAAATATTTTTAAAACTATTTTTTCATCCTCCCCTTTTTTAGTAGTCCGAAACTATTCAGATGAAGCAAAGACTATTATAAATAAATTACTACTCCAAGAAAAATTCGATGTAATCCACGCAGAAACATTTTACGTAATGCCTCATATACCGGAAACAAAAGTTCCTACCGTTCTTGTCGAGCAAACAATCGAATATAAGGTTTACAAACATTTTGTAAATTCATTACCTTTTTATTTAAGATTTCTTATCTATTTTGATATCGATATTGTTAAGTTAAAATATTGGGAAAGATTCTACTGGAAAAAAGCCAACGCCGTAGTCGTCGTTTCCTCGTCGGATGAAAAATTAATCAAAAACGAAGAGCCATTATTAAAAACTTCAATTATTCCAAACTGTGTCGGCGACGACATGATCGCTAACAAATTAGAAAAGAAGGAGTTTAAATTTTCAACAATTTTTTTTCAAGGAAATTTTTTCTGGTTGCAAAATGTCGAAGCCGCTAATTTTATTATTGACAAAATATACCCTAAGTTAACCAAAGAGCTTCGCTATATTAAAGTTGTTATTGCCGGCCAAAATGCAAAAAAATTAGGAAAATTGATAAATAAAAATATTCATATTGTAAATATTGAGCCGGATAACATCAATAAAGTAAAGGAATTATTCAAAAAAAACACCTTGTTTATTGCACCGATTTTTGGGCCGGGCGGAACCAGATTAAAGATACTGGCGGCAATGGGGTCCGGTATGCCGGTTATTTCAACCAGCACAGGAATAGAAGGCCTTGAGGTAACCAATATGAAAAATGTTATTATTGCAAACAATCCGGAAGAATTTATTTCAAAAATAAAACAATTACTTGCTGACAAGAATTTATATGAAAAAATAAGAGCCAACGCATATAGACTTGTTAAGGAAAAATACCAATGGAGTCAGACCGCTAAAGAGCTTGAGGCAGTTTACAAAAATTTATAATTATTAAATGATTAAAATCGGAGTTGATGGAAATGAAGCAAACGTTGAAAAAAAAGTCGGAGTATCTGTTTATGCCTTAAATATTCTTAGATATTTTTCCAAAATTGCCGACTCGAAAACACAGTTTCTTGTTTATCTCAAGAGTCCCCCGCTCCTTGATCTGCCGGATGAAAATGAATTTTTTAAATATAAAGTTATTAACGGTAAATTTCTTTGGTCACAGATTTATTTACCGTTTGAATTGTATTTAAACAAAGGTATTAATGTTTATTTTTCACCTGCTCATTATCTGCCCCGTCTCTGTCCAGTTCCCCAGGTGGTGACAGTTCACGATCTAGCCTATCTTTATTTTCCTAAAGAGTTTACAAAAAAAGATTTATGGCAGTTAAAAAATTGGACTGACGTTTCAATTAAAAAGGCCCGTCAGATAATAGCCGTTTCAAAAACAACCAAAAAGGATATTATAAAAAATTACGGAATCGATGAGAATAAAGTTTCTGTAATTTACAACGGATATGAAAAACAAATTACGGAGAAAACCTCCGCGGTTAAGCTAAAAAAATTTATTTTATTTGTCGGAACTATTCAACCTCGAAAGAATTTGGAAATCTTGATTGATGCCTTCGAAAAATTTATTCAGACAAATAATGATTTTAGGCTTGTCGTCGTTGGTAAAAAAGGTTGGTTGTATGAAAATATTTTTGAAAAAGTTAAAATAATGAAGTTAGAAAATAAAGTTATATTTACAGGCCATATAACTGATGAAGAGCTTGTTAGTTATTATACAAACGCTTTTTGCTTAACATTACCATCGCTCTACGAAGGATTTGGAATTCCGGTGTTAGAAGCAATGAGTTATAACTGTCCGGTCATCGCTTCTTTTTCATCATCCCTTCCGGAAATCGGAGGTGATGCGTGTTTATATTTTGATCCAAAAAATTCCGACGATTTGCTGGAAAAATTTAACATCCTCAAAAATAATGATAAATTAAGAAAGGAACTGATTTTAAAGGGTAAGAAAAGGATTAAGGATTTTTCCTGGAAAAAATGCGGGAAAGAAACATTGGAAGTTATTAAAAACTATGCATCCGCTACAATCTGAAGACTGGGCTAATGCCCGGAAACAAATGGGGATTGAAACCGTTAACATTGAGGGATTTCTGTTGACCTTTCATAAAATACCGTTTACAAACTTTAAAATCGGGTATTTGCCCCGTTCAAAAATGCCAAGTAAAAAAATTTTACAAAAACTTGATGTATTCGGAAAGAAAAATAAAGCTATCTTTATAAAGATAGAACCAAATGTTGAAAAAAACTCAAAATTAGAAATTCACAATTTGAATTTAGTTAAATCTCCTCATCCTCTTTTTCCTGCTTGGACTCAAATCCTTGACTTAACCAAATCCGAAGACGAGTTGCTTAAATCCTTTCATTCAAAGACACGTTACAATATTAGACTGGCCGAAAAAAAAGGAGTGACTGTCCGCGAAGAGTCAAACAGCAACGGATTTGAAAAATTTTCCAAGCTTTATTTTGAAACTACCAAAAGGCAGAAGTATTTTGGACACGACTACCAATATCACAAAACAGTTTGGAACAATTTAAAAAATAAAATTTCCCACATACTTATTGCTTATTACAACGATATCCCTTTGGCCGCATATCAACTTTGGTACTTGGACGGCGTGATTTATTACGTTTATGGAGGAACTTCACAGTTGCATCGAAATTTGATGGCTTCAAATTTATTGATGTGGGAGGCAATTAAATTAGGTAAGAAATTGGGAGCGTTAAAATTTGACATGTGGGGGTCGCTTGGACCAAACTATGATTCGAATGATCCTTGGTCAGGTTTCACGCGATTTAAAGAAGGCTACGCAACCAAATTTACGGAGTTTGTAGGAAGTTATGACTTAGTAATTAATCCGTTACTTTATAAAATATATAATTTTATCTATTCACTTCGTGAAATTTATTTGAAATTTAAAGGTTAAAAAAATTATTTCTTCTTTAGAGCCACCTTTAGGACCTGATCGACGTGGTCGACGTAGTGGAATTCCAGGTCCTTAAGAACATTTTGAGGAATGTCTTCCAAATCCTTTTTATTATCTTTTGGAATAATGACGGTTTTTATCCCTGCCCGGTGGGCGGCAATTATTTTCTCTTTAATTCCGCCTATTTCCAACGCTCTTCCTCGTAACGTTATTTCCCCTGTCATTGCAACCGTTCTAATCGTTGGGGTTTTTGTCAAAGCGGAGATCATTGCCGTAGCAATAGCCAACCCTGCCGATGGTCCGTCTTTTGGAACGGCGCCTTCTGGAACGTGAACATGAATGTCGATTTTGTGGTAAAAATCTTCCTTCAATCCAAATTGCTTCCAGCGCGGACGAATGTATGACAAAGCCGCCTGGCAGGATTCTTTCATCACGTCACCCAAATGACCTGTTAATGTTAATCCGCCTTTACCCGGCATGATCGCAACCTCAATAAATAATATGTCTCCGCCTGCCTGTGTCCAGGCCAGTCCGGTTGTTATTCCTATCGTGTCTTTTGCTTCAATCATCGAAGATGAAAATTTGAACGGTCCGAGATATTTTGGGATATCTGTCAAACCAATCGTTTTACTTTTAACTTTCTTTTCAATAATTTCCCGTGTTAACTTTCTAAAAATTGTCGATATCTGCCGTTCAAGATCACGCACCCCCGCTTCTCTTGTATATCTCCGGATAATAGTTTTTATAGCGGTATCCGTCATCGCACCTTCTTTATTGTTTAAGCTACTGGCGTCCAATTGCTTTTGAACTAAATGAGTTTTAGCAATATTAAATTTTTCATCTTCCGTATAACCTGGGAAATGGATTACTTCCAACCGGTCTTGCAGGGCATCCGGAATAGTATCTAAAATATTGGCGGTCGTTATAAAGAAAACATCGGATAGATCAAACGGTACTTCTAAATAATGATCGGAAAAGGCCTGATTTTGTTCCGGATCAAGAGCTTCAAGCAATGCCGATGATGGATCACCGCGGTAATCTTTCCCGATCTTATCGATTTCATCCAACATAAATACAGGATTCTTTGTTCCGGCCTGTTTGATTCCTTGAATCATCCGGCCTGGTAAGGCTCCGACATAGGTTCGGCGGTGACCTCTTATCTCTGCTTCATCCCTGATTCCGCCGAGCGACATTTTGACGAACTTCCGCCCCAATGACCGTGCGATTGATTTACCAAGAGAAGTCTTTCCGACTCCGGGAGGACCGACAAAACAAAGAATCGTCGGCTGTCTTCCTTTAATTTTTCCGGATTTTTCCTTAATCTTTCTCATTTCAATGACAGCCAAGTATTCAAGAATTCTTTCTTTGATTTTTTTTAATCCATAGTGATCTTCGTTTAATATTTTTTCAGCCGCTTTTATTTCAATATTATTGGTTGACATAACAGACCAAGGCAGATCAACCAGCCAATCTAAGTAAGTTCTGACATAGGATGCTTCCGGATTAAACTGGGACATTTGTTTCAAACGTTTTAGTTCCTTTTCCGCCTTCTCTTCAACATCTTTCGGCATCTTGGCTTTTTTAATTTTCTCACGATACTCTGCCGTATCTTTGTCTTCACCTTTTTCACCTAATTCTTCTTCTATTGTCTTCATCTTTTCCCGAAGTATTGACTCTTTCATTCCTTTATCAAATTTCTTTTGGGTTTTTGAAGTCAAGCTAAATTCAATTTCCAAAACCTTAATTTCCCGATTCACATAATCTACTTCTTTTTTTAATTTAGCTTTCAGATCTGTTTCCTCAAGGAGCATCTGTCTTTCATGAGGCTTCAAATCTAAAACTACGGCAATCTGATGAGCAAAATTTACTGAATTATCTGTATTCAGAATATTCATCAAAAAAACAAAGTCAACTGTCTTACCTAAGTTAATCGCTTTTTTTATTTGAGTTGAGATATACCTTATCATGGCCTTAACTTCATCATCGTCAACGGCTTTTTCTTTTATTACCGAAACCTTTGCTTCAAACCAAGCATCCTGTTTGGTAAAAGACAAAACCTTAACTATCTCTATTCCTTTAACTAAAGCGTTGATCTCTCCTTTATCTCCGGGAACAGTTTTATCGATCGTCGCCATAACTCCTATCTGATAAAGCTCGCTGCTTTTCGGATCATCTTGGGCTGGGTTTTTTTGCATTAATAGAACTACTTTTCTGTCTTTACGAAGGGCTTCGTTGATTGCCGATACGCTTTTGGCTCTTCCAAAAACTAAAACATTTTCTGTACCGGGAAAAACTATCCCGTCGCGTACTGGTGCGACTGGATGAACGGATTGTTCTGACGCTCCAATTAAAAATGCCATATGTTTTAGCAGTATAACAAAGTAATTGCTAACTGTCAATACCTTTTTTTTCGTAACAAACCTATAGTAAAATAGGCTATTGATACCCTCTAAACTTACGTTATCGTTCAACTATCTTAGACTAACTAAATAAATAGTTTTGTGATTTTTTCAAACTCGGTAAATCTTTTTTTCTCAATCAAAGTCATTTCCGAAAGCTGCGGTAATTGATCAGTATAGGACGGCTTTTCTGTTTGATAAATTACCCCTAAAGGAAACTTTTCCTCATTAATTTCCAGACTTTTTTGGACGGCAGTTTTAAAATCATTTTTTTGATAGTTTTCATCAAGTTTATAAACTCTTTGCAAATAATATTGATAAGTATTGATTTTATTAAAAGTTACACATGGTTGAAGAATGTTTATAACCGAAAAACCCTTGTGCTCTATGCCTGCTTTTATCATTGAAATTGTGTGGAGTGCGTCTCCTGCAAAACTTTGGGCAACAAAAGTCGCACCTGATGTAATCGTTAAAGTTAACGGATTAATCGGCATTTCGAGTATCCCGCTTGGGGTAGATTTTGATTTAAATCCCTTCTGGGCTGTCGGAGCCGATTGACCTGTTGTCAAGCCATAAACCCCATTATCATGGACTATAATTGTGATGTCATGGTTACCTCTGCAAGCGTGAAGTAAATGATTACCTCCTTCGCCGTAACAATCGCCGTCTCCAACGATTGCGATCACAGGCATTTTATGATTGGCAATTTTTATACCGATCGCATTTGGAATTGCCCGACCATGAAGTGAATGAATGGCGTAAGCATTTAAAAAATCATTCATGTTTCCCGAACAGCCGATTCCAAAAACTACAGCCACGGAAGAAGGACTTAGGCCAAGTTGAACCAATGATTGTTTAATCGCAATTCCAATTCCCCAATCCCCGCAACCCGGACACCATGTCGGATTGTAACCGGAAAAATCTTGTATTGTACTCATAAGTGTTTAATAATTTCTTCGGGGGTAATCGGCCTCCCGTCATATCTTAATATCTTATCTTTAATCTCAATTCCTGTTTCCATAGTTAGTAGTTTTCCAAACTGGCCCCAGGAATTATTTTCAACTAATACATATTTTTTATTTTGTTTAAATAAGCTTAAAATTTTTTCTCTATCTAACGGGTATATATGATTAAAGTGAATAAACGCAGAGTTAGTTCCTTTAGCCTTTAAAAGTTTTTGTGCCTGTAAAACTATACCTTTGGTTGAACCCCAAGAAACGAAAATAATTTCGGATTTTTCTGGATCGCCATAAATTTTTGGGGTGACAAAGTCATTTTTCAAATAGGTTGTCCATTTTCTGGCTCTTTTATCTACCTGATCAATTCTTGACCGTGCCTCTTCGGTTGTGTGCCCGTCTTCAACGTGTTCATAAGAATTTGCCTGATAAAAATATCCAGGCGCCCCGGGAATTAATCTTTCCGATATTCCGTCTTCCGTAACTTTATATCTTAAGTATTTTTGCTTGTTGGAAGAATCTTTAATTAGTTTTCCACGACTGATTTTATATTCCGCAATAAATTTATCAACAAAACTTTTTTCTACACTTTTATGAGATTCCGAAAGATACATGTCAGATATAACGATTACCGGCATTTGATAAATATCAGCTAGATTGTATGCTTTAGCAGTTAATTCGATCATCTCTTCATTATCTCCCGGAGCCAATACGATTTTTGGGAACTCACCATGACCTGAAAAAACTGAGAATAAAAGATCTCCCTGCTCTGTCCAGGTCGGCATTCCGGTAGCTGGACCTGGGCGAGACGCAATAAAAACCACCAGAGGAATTTCTGTAATCCCTGCAAAAGAAATTGATTCGACCATAAGGGCAAATCCTCCGCCCGAAGTTCCTACTGCTGAACGAACACCGGCAAAGGACGAACCGATCGCAGTATTGATCACTGAGATCTCATCTTCTGCATGACGGACAACCATTCCAATTTTTTCCTGCCAAGCTGCTAAATCTGTTAAAACAGTTGAGGAAGGCGTCATCGGATATGCTACATAAACCCGGGCATCGGCGATCACGCTTCCTAAAGAAAAGGCATCATTTCCTGTCAGAACTAGTTTTTCTTCACCTTGTTTTTTCAATAAATAATTTAAAATTGAATCAGAATAATTTTTATTTATAGCGTCAAAACCCGCCTGGACAAACTGTTTATTAAAATTAATAACATTCTCGCCTTTTTTTGCAAACTGTTCGGTGATCATTTTTATAAGCTCATCAATATTTCCTTTTAATAACCCGATTGAAGCACCAAGGGCAATAGTATTTTTCATGACCGGCTGACCTTTTAAATCCGAAAGTATTTTTTTGAACGGAACAGTAATTTTTTTTATATCTTCTTTTATCTCAAATTCGTCTTGATCAAATACCACTAAGCTTTTCGGAGTTAATCTGTCTTTATGTTTATCGTAAGTTTCTTTATTTAAACAGACTAAAACATCAACTGTGGGATTTAAATGAGAGATATCTACGTCAGAAACATGAACTTCGTAGGCATTATGTCCGCCACGAATAAGGGACGGATATTCAACATAATCAAATATGTGGTAACCGGAACGGGTGGCTATCTTCGAAAACACAGTACCGGTAGTCATTATTCCAAAGCCGGCCTCTCCGCCGATCAACCAAGTAAAGTCAGTCATATTATTTCGGAAATATTCTGTTGCCTTGCGAATCTTCAATAATTATTGCAGCAACAGGACAAGCTTTTGCCGATTCAATTATATTTTCAATAGTATCCTCATCGACTGAATCTAAAATTACTGCTTTAGCCTCTTTGTCCAGTACATAGACCTTTGGTGAAACGGCTATACATGTAGCCGCGCCGATGCATAAATTTCTATCCACCCAAACCTTGTGACCTGATTTTAATACAACTGGCCCCGAAGGATTCTTCTCATCTTTTACTTTTGGATCCATACTGATTAAATTAAACTAATAATTTTTGTAATGCCTCTAAAGGTAATACCGCACACTTAATCCTATTCATTCCTAAATCAATTCCCAACATCTTAATAATAAACTTTGAGTCAAGCTTTTTCAATTCTTGTTTTGATTTATTTTTGACAAAGTCGGTCAACATTGAAGCGGAGGCAGTGGAAATAACACAACCCTCACCCTCAAATTTTATTTCCTTTGCGATATTTCTATCAAAATTTATCATCATTTCTATCTTATCCCCACACAACGGATTGCTAACAGAAATGGATTTATCTGGTTTATTAATCTTTCCCCGATTATGAGGATGATGATAATGGTCGAGAATTATGTCCTGATAGATATTCATAATAATATTTTTTGAACCTTCTTTAAGCCTTCAACCAATTTTTTAACATCTGCTTCATCATTGTAAACGTAAAAACTGGCTCTGACAGTTGTCGGTACATTTAATCGAACATGTAATGGCATGGCACAGTGGTGTCCGGCTCTGACACAAATTCCCTCATCCGCCAAAATTTGGGCAATATCATGAGGATGGAATTTACCAAAACTAAAAGAAATTATTCCGCCTTTGTCTTTGATATTTTTTGGTCCGAATATTTGTATCGAATTACCGAAAGTATTGATTAATTCTTTTATGGCTAAATCCGTTAACTTTTCTTCATGTTTTCTAATATTGTCGACGCCAATTTTATTTAAAAAATTTATTGCTTCTTTAAAAGCGATTATTTCGCCAATCGCAGGCGTTCCGGCTTCAAATTTATGAGGTGGACTCTTATAAGTCGTCCTATCTATATATACTTCATCGATCATGTCACCGCCGTACATGAACGGATACATTTCTTTCAAGATGTTTTCTTTACCCCACAAGATCCCAACCCCGGTAGGACCCAGCATTTTATGTGAAGAAAAGACGATAAAGTCAGCTCCCACATCTTGGATATCAACTTTAGTATGAGGAACTGCCTGCGCCGCGTCAAGAATAATAATAATTTTAGGATTAATTTCTTTTGCTTCAGAAATTATTTCCTTAACCGGGTTTATTGTTCCTAAAACATTGGAAACATATGTCAGCGCTAAAATTTTTGTTTTTTTTGTAATTACTTCGTTCCAATTTATTTCTAAATAGCCCTCATCATTTATATCTAGTACTTTAAACGTTGCTCCAATCTCACCCGCTAATACTTGCCATGGAACAAAATTTGAATGATGCTCCATGATCGTAGTAACAATTTCATCCCCTGGTTCAACGATCTTTCTGCCCAACGAATAGGCTATCAAATTTAAAGATTCGGTTGCATTTCGCGTAAATACAATTTCTTCAGGTTTGTGTGCATTAATAAATTTAGAAACAATCAGCCTTGTTTCTTCGAATTCAAAAGTGGCTTTTTCCGACATCGGGTAAATACCCCTAAAGACGTTGGCTGAATATTCCTCATAGTATTCTTTTAACTTATTGATTACAGTCTTCGGTTTTAATGAAGTGGCAGTTGAATCAAGATAGATCAAATTTGGTTGGTTTTGAAAAATTGGAAACAGTTTTTTAATGTTGTTTATATCTATCATATTGTAAGAATAAAATTTGGGTCAATTATTTTTATTTTATCAGTTATTTCCTGAACAAAACCTGAAATATATAACTGTTCGGCCGTTTTCTGATTTAGCCCGCGGCTTTTTAAATAGAATAGTGATTCCTCATTAATTTTTCCCGTTGTTGATCCGTGGGTGCAAAAAACATCGTTTGCTAAGATCTCTAAAAACGGCCGGGAGTCAACATACACTTTATCCGAGAGGATTAAATTTTTGTTTTTTTGATATGCATGAGATTTTTGTCCGGTTTTTTCTATCTTTATCAATCCTTGATAAATAAATTTTGAACTGTCGTCAAAAACTCCTTTTATCAGTAAGTTTGAAGTGGAATTTGGAGCAATGTGATATTGGTTTGTCTTTAATTCAAAATCGTCGGACTTTTTTCCGATAAATAAACCCAAAATATCCAAATTGACCCCGCTCACTTTTATCCGAAAATCAAATTCACCGGAGAGATTGTAGAAAAACACAGTATAATCACCAGGACTATTAAAAGTCAGCTTTGATTGTTTAGTTTTGTTTAAATTAATGAACTTCATATTTAAAATTATCCGACTGATCCTGACATCTCCATCCGGATTAATCTATTTAATTCAATTGAATATTCTAATGGAATTTCTTTAACTACCGGCTCGATAAAACCATTAACCAGTAAGGTTTCGGATTCCGATTTATTAATACCCCGGGACATTAGGTAAAATAGTTTTTCTTCTCCTAATTTTTCCACGGTCGCTTCATGTTGAACTTCACAATTTTTTTCATTTATCCGCATATAAGGATAAGTGTCGGAACGGGATTGCTCATCCATAATCAAAGCATCACAGGAAACGTAAACCTTAGAATTTATGGCGCCCGGTGAAACAGAAACTAATCCACGGTACGAAGTCCTACCACCATCTTTAGAGATAGATTTGGAAATTATTCGGGAAGTTGTTTCCGGCGCCAAATGGTACATCTTGGCTCCCGCATCTTGATGCTGGTCTTTGGCTGCATAGGCAATCGACAAAACTTCACCATGGGATTTTTTCCCCTTTAAAATAACGCTTGGATACTTCATAGTGACTCCACTACCTATATTGCAGTCCACCCACTCCATGATCCCTTCTTCGTCGACCGTTGATCTTTTTGTTACAAGATTATAAATGTTATGGCTCCAGTTTTGTACGGTTGTGTAGCGGACTCTCGCCCCCTTTTTTACAAAGATCTCGACCACAGCTGCGTGAAGCGAAGCGGTTGTATAAATTGGTGCCGTACAACCTTCAATATAATGAACAAAACTTCCTTCTTCGGCAATTATCAATGTTCTTTCAAACTGACCAAAACGTTCGGCATTAATTCTAAAATATGCCTGAAGTGGCATTGGCAACTTGACCCCTTTGGGAATATAGACAAATGAACCTCCCGACCAAACAGCTGAATTTAAAGACGCAAATTTATTATCATGAGGACTGATCAATGTTCCAAAATATTCCCTAACGATTTCCGGATATTTTCTTAAAGCCGTATCCATATCACAAAAAATTACCCCTCTTTTATTCAATTCTTTGTTGATGCTTTCATATACAACCTCAGACTCATATTGTGCTGAGACGCCGGATAAAAAGTTTTTTTCGGCTTCAGGAACACCGATTCTGTCATAGGTATCTTTAATTTCTTTCGGAAGATCCTTCCATGAATTTACCTGCTTTTCGGTTGGTTTAATGTAGTAATAGATATCGTCAAATTTTATTTTCGAAAGATCGGCTCCCCAATCAGGCATCTTTCTTTTAGTAAAAGCCTCATAGGCCTTTAGGCGGAATTCTTTCATCCATGCCGGTTCTTTTTTTAGAACGGAAATTGCTTCAACGATTTTTTTATCCAGCCCTTTTCTAGCTTTAAAAATATTATTTTCCGGCATAGAGAAGCCGAATTTGTAGTCAAAATTTAAATCAGAGTTTTGCATATCCGGTTTTTTCTATTTTTTCCGCCAGTTTATAATCACCACGTTTGACGATCTTTCCGTCTATCATAACCAGCACTTCATCAGGCTTGACGTACTTCAAAATTCTGTTGTAATGGGTAATTAAAAGATAAGTTTTACCTTTTTTATTTTTTTCCATGAACTGGGCAATTGTCTTCAAAGCATCAACATCGACTCCGGTATCAATCTCATCAAACATTAAAAATTTTGGTGATAAAATTGCCGCTTGGAGCAACTCTAATTTCTTTTTTTCCCCTCCTGAAGTTCCCTCATTAAAAGATCTCTCCAATAATTCTTTTTTTATTTTTAATAATTTTGCTGTTTTTTCTATCTCTTCGCGGAGTTTAAGTGGATCTTTCTTGCCGGCAATTGCTGTACGAAGAAGCGAATAAACACTTACTCCTGATAATGACAAAGGTGATTGGAATGAAAGAAATATACCGGCAACCGCTCTTTTGTTAGATTCTAAATTAGTGATGTCTTTTTTTTCAAAAAATATTTTACCTGATTTAATTTTGTATAAGGGATGGCCCATTAAGGTAAGCGCTAAAGTTGATTTACCGGAGCCATTTGGGCCCATGATCACGTAAACTTTATTTTTGCCTAATTTTAAATTAAGGTTTTCAATAATTGTTTTGTCTTCTACGGTAATCGTAAGATTTTTTAATTCCAACATAAAAAATTTAATCTATTAATTCAAGTAGTTTAATTTTTTTAAGTTCTTTTGTTAACACCACGTTCAGCCTTTTTTTAATAAAGTCTTTATGATTGCATATTTTTTCGAACTTGCAATCGAACTTATTATCAACGCAGCCACTAACAATTACATCATTTTCAAAAATCCTCAAATAGTCATGAAGTGAAATCGTTTTGATTTTTTCTGAAATTAAATAGCCGCCGTTTTTTCCTTCTTTACTGATTAACAATCCATTTTTTACTAATTGCGCAGCTATTCTGGCCAAGAACCTTTTCGGAAGGTTGGTTTCTGATATTAATTCGGACAATTTAATTAGGCCGTTTCTTTTGTAGGTGCTGGAAAGCAAAATTAATCCGTAGTCAGATTGTTTAGTGATACTTAACATATACTTATGTAGTAATAGTTTAACAAAAAAAAACCTGAAGTCAATATATTTAGAGGCTCATTCTGGGGGTTCTATCTAGTTTATCAATATCTTCAACAAATAATTTTTTTTCCGCTTTATACCCGGCAACGATTCCGATCATCGCGGCGTTATCTCCAGCTAAATATTTGTAAGAGGGAAATAAAACTTTTCCTTGATATTTTTTAACTAACGACCTCATTAAATTACGTAGTCGTGAATTGGCAATTACCCCCCCACCAATAATTAGACGGTTAATGCCTGTTTGTTTAATTGCCATTTCGGTCTTTTTAATTAAAGTATCAAAGACCGCTTCTTGAAAAGAACTTGCTAACTCCTTAACCCCGCTTAGCGGGGTTTTTGCCGCCTGGCTTTTCAAAAAATAATAAAATGATGTTTTTAATCCGGAAAAAGAAAAATTCAGATCTTTTGATTTTAACATCGGCCTGGGAAAGCTATGACTGTCAATATTTTTAACTTCTTTTGATAATCTTTCCAAAACCGGTCCGCCCGGATAACCAAGGCCTAATAATTTCGCTGCTTTATCAAGCGCTTCACCGGCAGCATCATCTAAGGTCTGACCGATTATTTCGTATTCTAAATGATTTCTAAAAATTACAAACTCCGTATGTCCTCCGGAAATAATTAACGCCAAATAAGGAAACTTGAAATCTCGCTTTGGGTTTCCCTGGCTGTTTTGAACAAAAGCCGAATATATATGGCCTTCTAAATGATTTACGGCAATTAATTTTTTTTGATATGCTGCCGCCAACTCCTTGGCTTTTTTTATTCCCACCTCCAAAGCAACCGCCAGTCCCGGCCCCTGGGTAACAGCAATATAATCAATTTCTTTAATTGAAAATTTTTTTATTGCTTCTTCAACTACAAAATCTATTTTTTCTTCATGGGCTCGCTTTGCAATCGACGGCACCACCCCTCCCCATTTTTTATGTAAAAGCACCTGTGAATAAATGACGTTCGATAAAACCCGGCGGCCATCGGTAATGGCAACGGAGGTTTCGTCACAGGAAGTGTCAATAGCCAAAATATTCATAAATGATCAAATAAACAAATAATCAAATAAAAAAATAAATGTATAAATAAAAAAATGATTATAATATTTAATCATTTAAACATTTGATAATTTATTTCCTTATTTACTTATTTAATTATTTAATTATTTAGACATTTACTATAATTTCTCTCTCCCTTTCGTTAATATATTTCATTCTTATATAGACAATCTTACTTTTTTCTTTAAGTATATTAATGATCTCTCCCGCCTTCTCTCCCCATTCAAAACATAAAATATTCCCTGGTTTTAATAATTTCTCAATTCCCAAATCTTTAAATTCGCTTTTATCTTCAATTTGATATAAATCAAAGTGATAAAAATTGTCATATTCATAATAGATGACAAAAGTAGGTGAAATAATATTATTTATTCCTAATTGTTCACCGATCCCTTTAACAAAAACTGTTTTACCTACTCCCATTTCTCCTTCTATAATAAAAACCAGCGGTTTATTTTTCGTATCAACAATTTTTTTTAAAATTTGTTTTGCGATTTCTTTTGTTTCGTCTGATGTTTTTGAAACATATGTTTTTGATTTATTTGAAAAACTTATATCACCCTGGCGCAGTATTTGAACGTCAGACTCAGAAAGATCAACAACTGTTGAAGGCTTATTTCTAGGTAATTCTCCCGCGTCCACAATCAAATCTATTTGCTGCTTTTGTTTTTCCGAAAGTTCATTCAATAATGACTTAATAGAATAGTGGGGAGAACTGCCGGCTAAGTTCGCAGAAGTAGCTGTAATCGGTTTCTTGAACTGATTGACCAACACTTTGATGTGTTGATACATCGGTATTCTTATCCCTAAAGTTCCTGACTCAGATTCCAATAATTTATTTACTTTGTGTTTTGACGGAAAAACAAAAGTGAATGGCCCGGGTACAATTTCACGAATTAATTTTTTTTGATTTTCTTTTATTTTGACCAGTTCGTCAATAAATTCTAAATTGGAAAAAACGGAAATCGGTTTTCCGGCCGGACGATTTTTAAAAGTGATCAATTTTTTTACTGCCGGCTCATTTGTAGCATCACATAATAAGCCATAAACGGTATCTGAAGGGAAAACAACCAAACCGTTTGACTTCAAAGCCGATATGGTATTATTAATAACCTGATTAGTATTGTTTTGATTTAATATTATCGTTTTCATTGCAGATCAATTTTATCAAATTTTTGCTAAAATAAGCCTATGGCTAAAAAAAATAATAGCTTTAAAATTGCCCAATTTAAATTCAACATAAATCTTAGAAATTTTTTTGTAATATTTTTTGTTCTTCTTTTTCTTTTTTATGCTTATCGTTCCATAACTAATGAAGTTAAACAGGTGGCCCCGGAAAAGTCTGTTACGACGATCGTCAAAGAAGCCAAGGACGGTAAAATTAGAAAAATTGAGATTATTGATAATAAACTTCTAATTTTTTATAAAGACGATAAGTTGGCTATGTCTTATAAAGAAACCGGGGAAACTTTTACAAAAACTTTGAAAGATGCCGGAGTCAACCCGGAAAAGATTGACATTAGTATTAAAGACACTCAAGGATCAACGGGTTTGGCAAATATAATCGGTAATATTTTGCCGACGATACTGATGGTCGCTTTTTTTATTTTCCTTTTCCGGCAAGCTAAAGGAGCTCAAGATAATGTTTTTTCCTTTGGTCAAAACCGGGGAAAAAGATTTCAAAAAAGCATGACTCAAACTACTTTTGCGGATGTTGCTGGTGTTGATGAGGCAAAAAAGGAATTAGTTGAAATTGTTGATTTTCTAAAAAATCCGGGAAAATACAAAAAACTGGGAGCCCGTACTCCAAAAGGGGTGCTGCTTGTTGGACCTGCTGGTTGTGGAAAAACTTTACTTGCAAAAGCTGTTGCCGGTGAAGCTCATGTTCCGTTTTTTTCGATTGCCGGATCTGAATTTATGGAAATGTTAGTTGGAATTGGTGCGGCCCGTGTTCGAGATCTTTTTTTAACTGCTAAAAAAAGTGCTCCAGCCATTATTTTTATCGATGAAATTGATGCAATCGGTAGAGCCAGGTCGGTTGGGATGATGCCTTCACATGATGAGCGCGAACAGACATTGAATCAAATACTTGTAGAAATGGATGGATTCAACCCTACTGAACAAGTAGTTGTAATTGCCGCAACAAATCGCGGCGACTTGCTTGATACCGCCCTGCTTCGACCGGGTCGTTTTGATCGACGAGTAATTGTCGATTTTCCGGATCTTGAAGGTAGAAAGGCGATTGCTAAAATTCATGCAAAAGGTAAGCCTTTTGATGAGACGGTAAATTGGGATAGAGTCGCCAGACGCACCGTTGGATATTCAGGCGCCGACCTTGAAAATGTTTTAAACGAAGCCGCCATTTCAGCAGCTCGTGTTGCCAGAGAAAAAATCAATATGGAAGACATTGAAGATGCGGCTACTAAGGTAAAACTTGGTCCTGAAAAAAAACGCCTTCAATCTGATTTGGATAAAAAACTTACCGCTTATCACGAAGTCGGTCACGCAATCGTTTCCCATTTTTTACCTCATACGGATTCAGTTCACCGAATTTCCATTGTTTCCCGAGGAATGGCCTTAGGATATACTTTGATCCCACCGGGAAAAGACAAACTTCATGAAACAAAAACCAATCTTTTAGAACGGATTGTCGTGATGATGGGTGGAAGGGCGGCTGAGGAAGTAATTTTTAATGAAATCACTACCGGAGCTTCAAATGATTTTGATCAGGCAACTCAGGTAGCCAAGGCCATGGTGGTTGAATACGGGATGAGCACACTTGGACCAATTAATTTTGGCCCTACCCGTGACGTAACCGAGTGGGGAAAAACTTATTATGAACAAAATGTTCTTTCACAGGAAGTAATGAGCAAAATTGATGCGGAAATAAAAAAGATCATTACATCTGCCTACAATCAGGCAGTGGAAATTGTGAAATCCAGGAAGAATTTAATGGACAAGGTCGCCGAAGTTCTGATTAAAAAAGAAAGCATTGATCAGGATGAGTTTGAGAAGATAGTTGGAAAAAAGCAAATTTTGAAATAATTAAATGTTTAAATGATTAAATATTATAATCATTTTTTTATTTATACATTTATTTTTTTATTTGATTATTTGTTTATTTAATTATTCTTTCTATGCAAACCCTCCTGCTCATCGATGGCAATGCCATCATGCACCGCGCCTACCACGCCCTCCCTCCTTTTAAAGCCGCCGATGGAACTCCAACTAACGTTGTTTATGGTTATCTTTCGATGCTAAACAAAGTGGTCGTTGATTTTAAGCCTGATTATTTGATTTCCTGCTTTGATACGCCAAAAAAAACTTTTAGAAATAAATTGTTTAAGGAATATCAAAGTCAGCGGCCAAAAATAGAGGATGAATTTATTGTTCAGATTCCGTTAGTTAAACAGGCGTTGGATTCGGCAGGAATTGAAAGAATGGAGAAGGACGGATTCGAAGCAGATGATTTAATCGGGACAATTACCAGAATTTTTGAAGCAAATAAATTCAGAGTGGTTATATTGACAGGTGATAAAGATATTTTTCAGTTAATAACCGATAACGTTTTCGTGGCAGCTCCCCAATTGGGATTAGCTAACATAAAAATTTTTGATAAAAATGAGGTTGAAAAAAAGCTTGACGTTGCCCCGAATCAAATTATTGAATATAAAGCTTTAGCGGGTGATCCATCTGACAATTACCCGGGCGCTTCCGGAATCGGTCCAAAAACCGCATCAAAACTTATTCATCAATTCGGAACGGTCGAACAGATTTATAAGGATATCGATAAAGTTGAATCGGAAAAAGTCAAAGATATTTTAAAAAAAGAAAAGGAAAGCGTCATCATATCTAAAAAATTGGCAACAATTATGACCGATGTTGAAATTGATCTGGATATTGAAAAATTAAAATTTAAAGGTTTCAATAAAAGTCTGATCGATTTTTTATCAAAGTATCAGATGAATACCCTGACAAAAAGAATTTTCAGTGAAAGAGTTATCGAAAAAAAAGAAGATCCGCCAGCTGGCGGAAAAAAAGAAAAGCCAGATCAGATGGGATTATTTTGATATCATATAACATATGTGTGGAATTTTTGGAATTATTAACGACAAAAACGATCAGGCGGCTTCAACCGTCCTTGAAGGATTAAAAAAACTGGAATATCGAGGTTACGACTCCTGGGGAGTTGCCGTAATTCCAAGTGATCAAAAAGAAATTCAAGTCGATAAACATATTGGCAAGATCGGGGAAGCCAAGACTAATCTGCCTAAAGGAAAAATTGCCCTTGGCCATACCAGATGGGCTACTCACGGCGGAGTGACAGATAGCAACGCCCATCCTCATCTTGACTGCCATAAAAAAATCGCCGTAATCCATAATGGTATCGTCGAAAACTATCAGGAAATCAAAGAGGAGCTTCTTAAAAAAAACCATAATTTTATTTCCGAAACAGATACGGAAGTAATCGCCCACTTAATTGAAGAAAAATCAAAAACAAAAATAATTAATGAGGCAATTTTTGAAACTTTTAAATTATTGAGGGGGTCTAATGCAATCGCAGTCCTTGATTTCGATTCCCGATCAATTATCGCCTGCCGTAATGGCTCACCGTTAGTTGTAGGATTGGGAGAAAAGCAATATTTTCTTGCTTCAGATGTTCCTGCATTTCTGAAAGTAACTAATCAGGTTTATTTTTTAAATGACGGTGAGGCAGTTGCCTTGAACAAAGACGGGGTAAAACTTTTTGATCTTGAAACGGAAAAAGAGAAAAAGCTCGTTTCACAAATTCTCGATTGGAAGCTTGAAGATGCCGAAAAAGGCGGATATCCTCATTTTCTTCTGAAAGAAATATATGAACAGTTGAAAACTGTCCCAAAAACGGCTTCAATCAACGAGAAAGAAATAAAAGAATTAGCGGCTAAAATTAATTCAGGATACAAAATTGTTTTAACCGGATGTGGAACCGCATCTTATTGTGCGTTGGCGGCAAAGTATTTTTTTGCCCGGCAAGGGATTGACTCATCCGCAATTCCATCTTACGAGTTTATGCCTTTTTCCAAATTTATCAATAAAAAAACATTGGTTTTTGCCATTTCGCAGTCAGGCGAGACGGCCGATACGTTGATTGCGGTTAAAGAAGCAAAAAAACGAGGGGCGGAAATCGTTGCCGTCGTTAACGCCCGCGGGTCAACCTTGGAACGTTTAGCAAACACCGTTTTATCAGTCGGGGCCGGACCGGAAATCGCCGTAGTTTCTACTAAGGCTTTTACGTCTCAACTCTCTACTTTATATTTGTTGACCGCTGCAGTTAAAAATAAATATGAACTTGGGAAAGAAAAAATAATTAACTTAAGTCAGGTTATGACAAAATTTTTAAATACTCAATTGATCAATCAGCTGATCATCTTGGCAAAACAACTAATGGACGAAGAACATATATATTTGATCGGAAAACATCTTAACTATCCCGCAACTTTAGAATTTGCTTTAAAAATTAAAGAGACCAGTTATGTTCATGCCGAACCTTTTGCGGCCGGCGAGTTAAAACATGGAGTGATAACCTTAATCCAAAAAGGGACCCCCTGTTTCGTTCTCACTTCCAACGATGAAGTTAAAGACGAGGTCCTTTCCAGCGCTGCTGAAATTAAAGCCAGGGGCGGACTGATAATCGGAGTTTCTCCTTTTGAATCAAATGAATTTGACGTTTTGATAAAAACACCTGATCTTGAAGACCTGACAATCTTTGCTAACATTATAGTCGGTCAGCTGCTTGGATATTATCTTGGCGTCGGCCGAGGCGCCGATCCCGATAAGCCCCGGAACCTCGCTAAAAGCGTGACGGTAAAATGAATAAAAAACAAAAAGTTTACATTTTGGCAATAATTTTATTAATTCTTCAATTGTTTTTCGGTAAAAATAATCCCCTGCCAAAAGTTTCAGTCGCCCCAACAAATGTTCCAACCCAAGTTAAGGTTATCCGTGTTATTGACGGAGACACTATTGAAATTGAGGGAAAAATTAAAGTCAGGTATATTGGTGTTGATTCCCCTGAGATTTATCATGATTCAACGGGAAAGAAAACCGGTGTGGAATGTTTTGCTAATGAATCTTATTTAGAAAACAAAAAATTAGTAGAAGGAAAAGAGGTCTCCCTGATCAAAGATGTTTCCGACAAAGATAAATACGGAAGACTTCTCCGCTACGTTTACGTTGAAGGTCTATTTATAAATGATTACCTAATTAAAAACGGATACGCAAAGTTAATGACCATAAAACCTGATATAAAATATTCTCAACAATTTAAAGAAGAAGAAAAATTAGCCCAAGTAAATAATTTGGGTTTATGGAAAAAATGTCCTAATTAAGTATTCGTAATTGCGAAAAAAGGCAGTAAAAAAAGAAGGAATACGGTATCAAAAATCCATTCTGTTTCCAATCCGGCTGTACTTTCCAAAACTTCAGTTGACATATTAACTTAACAACTGCCAACGACTATATTATAAGACTAAATTATTTAAAAAGTCAAGTTTTTAAGTTAGTTCGGATAGTGGCATTTTTTATATTTTTTTCCGCTGCCGCACCAGCATTTTTCATTCCTTCCCAATTTTCCATGAGGTTTGATTATTGCTTTGCCCGACGAAGCCTTGGCGAAGTCGGGTTGTTGGGTCTGTTGATTAAACGGATCAATCGCCGAGGCTGATTGAAGAATCATCTTCGGTTCTTCGTGTTTATGCGTGTGCTGATTTTCTCCAATATTAACCTCAATCTTAAACAATCTTCTTGTGACCTCAAAATTAATATTACCGATTAATTTTTCAAACATTGAATAGGCTTCATTTTTATATTCAACTAAAGGATCCAACTGTCCGTACCCCCGAAGATTAATCCCCTCACGCAGATCCTCAATCGCCGTCAAGTGGTCCATCCAAAATTTATCAATTGTTGATAGGACTACTGCCCGGACAACGTCCGCCCAAACTTCTTTACCCAATTTTTTCACTCTTGAATCAAACTGTTTGTCAATAATATGATCTAAAAAGTCCATAATTTTTTCCTGGTCTTTGGATTCAATCAACGCGTTTAATTCTTTTTTTTCAAACGGAATCATCATATTCAGTTCTTGAACTAATTTTTCTTTATCATCCGTTGTTAACTGATCAATATTCATCATGTAATTATTAACTAAAACAGAAACTTCCTCTTTGAAGATATCCGTAATCACCTTCTTAAAATCAGAATCATTATTACTTCCAAAAAGCATTTTCTTCCTCAGTTCATAGACTATCTGTCTTTGCTTGTTTAAAACGTCATCAAAATCGACTAAGTGTTTTCTGATATCAAAATTGAAGCCCTCAACCTTTACCTGAGCCTGTTCAATGGCACGGCTTACCATTGAGTGGGTAAGAGGTTGATCCTCCGGAAAATTTAAAAAGGTCATCATCTTTGATATCTGTTCCCCTCCGAAAATCCTCATCAAATCGTCTTCAAGGGACACAAAGAATCTTGATTCTCCCGGATCACCTTGCCGACCGGAACGGCCTCTTAGTTGATTATCTATGCGGCGTGATTCATGTTTTTCCGTTCCTAAGACATAAAGACCGCCCAGTTTAACAACTTCATCATGATTCTTTTGCCATTCCGCCATTTCCTTTCCTTTGGAATTTACCGGCTGACTTCCTCCCAGAACAATATCTACTCCCCGTCCCGCCATGTTTGTCGCAACGGTTACCGCTCCTTTTTCACCGGCAGAGGCGATAATCTTTGCTTCCGACTCATGATTTTTGGCATTTAATAACTGATGGGGCACTCCTTTACTTTTTAAGAGCATTGACAGATATTCATTCTTTTCAATTGAAGTCGTCCCTACCAAAACAGGACGGCCGATCTTGAAATTATCAGCAATCTCTTCAACGACGGCATTGAATTTTCCTTTTTCCGTTTTATAGATCATATCCGGCTCATCTTTCCGCATCAAAGGCATATGGGTCGGAATTGAAATAACATCGGCATTATAAATTTTATGAAATTCCTCCGCTTCAGTTGTTGCCGTCCCGGTCATTCCGGCTAATTTTTTATACATTCTAAAATAGTTCTGCAAAGAAACTGTGGCCAGAGTTTTTGATTCCCTCTGGATCGTGACGCCTTCTTTAGCTTCAATTGCCTGGTGCAAACCTTCAGAAAATCGTCTCCCTTGAAGCAGGCGGCCGGTAAATTCATCAACAATGATCACTTCATTATCTTTGACGATATAATCTTTATCTAATTTAAAAAGTGCGTTTGCTTTTAAAGCTGCCTCGATATGAAACAGGGTGTCAAAATCTTTTTCATAAATATTGGAGACATTGAGGATTCCTTCAATTTTTTTAATTCCCAGATCAGTTAAGTTGGCGGTTCTTAATTTTTCATCAATAACATAATCTGATTTTTCAATAAGTTGATTGATAATTTTCGGGTAAAGATAATATTTTGAGGTATCTTCTTCATTAGGTGCAGAAATTATATGAGGAGTCCGTGCTTCATCAATCAAGACAGAATCTGCCTCGTCAATTATGGCATAGTGATATTTTCGCTGCACGGTGTCCTCCGGATTAGCCGCCATATTATCACGTAAATAATCAAACCCAAATTCGCTGTTAATTCCGTAGGTTATATCGGCAAGGTAAGCTTCTTTTCGACTGACCGGTTTGAGATGCTGCAGACGCCAATCAACGGCATCTTTATCGTTATATTTTAAATCAAATATGTAGGACCTGTCAGAAATCATTGCTGCAGTCGTTAATCCTAAAAAATTAAAAATCATTCCCATCCAGCCGCAGTCCCGCCTGGCTAAATAATCATTGACCGTAACCAAGTGGACACCTTGTCCTGATAAAGCATTTAGATATAAGGCTGGTACCGAGGACAGGGTTTTACCTTCACCTGTTTTTTGTTCGGCAATTTTACCTTCGTGAAGAGCAATCGCCGCTATCAATTGAACATCAAAATGGCGCTGGCCTAAAGTTCGACGGGCTGCTTCGCGGGTTAATGCAAATGCCCAGGGTAATATTTCATTGATTTTATTTTCGTCTGCCTGAACAATTTTTTGAAATTTCTTTGTTTCAATTGCAAATTCACTATCTTTTAAGTTCCTCGCTTTGTCTTCAAGCTTATTGATTTCCTCGATTTTTTTACTTAATCGATTGATCTCCCGTTGATTGTAATTTAAAAAATTTTTGAATATGTTGAACATTATTTTATAAAGTATTCCTGGGGGACTATCAGAATTTTTGTAGCCGAGTAGTTATTGCCCTTTTCTAAACCGGTCTTTTTAACAACAAAATGAACTGTGTCCCCTTCCTTTAATTTACTGAAACCGATTGTTTCCAATAAAAGAGTTTTAATGTTAACCATATACTGTTTTGTCGTTGTTTCTATATCCAAGCTATAAGTATTTTTATCAGAGGTTAATACCTTAATATTATAACTATCCTTATTTATTTCGGTAATTTTTCCTGAATCTGCTACAAAATTTTCATCAATTAAAACAACGTTTGCTGTAATCATATTGTCCGTTACAACTCCGCTTACTATTGCGTAATCGTTTTTTGAGATATTTTCTTTTTTAATTTCTTTTTTGGTTGTTCCGAGAACTTTAAAAACTTTTGTCAAAGCATCATCAAATTTTACTTGATTTACTTCTCCGTCAGTACTTAATTTCATGGTATTTTCGTCAATATTCAAAACGAATCCGGAAATTGCCTTATTGTTTTGTTTTCGAATTTCCGATACTTTATTGGCGATCTTATCCTTTAATTGTTGAATGTCTTTATCTACCGCCACGGTAGGTGACGAAGAGGCGGTTACCGACGGTGTTTGTGCAATAGCAATTGAACCTGTTAACAAGAAATACAACAATGTAACAATGAAACAATTTTTTATGTTTTTAATCATAGTTCACTATCAATAAAATATACTTTAATAAATTTTTCCTGAGGTCTAAATTGTTTCTCTTTTGGATAAACAACTATTTTAATGGAATTCTCGCCCAACGCCAAAGGGAATTCCAAATCAAATTTTTCCTGAGTATTTTTTACAATTAAATCTTTGATCGGGGATTGGATGACCATTAGAGAATCTTTAGCGGCCGTACCTTTGAAACGGATTATGTTTTTCTCAATAATTGCGTTATTCGCCGGCTCGGTTAATATTAAAGGCTGCATTTCAATCCCGCCGGAATTTGGGGATACGATCTTTTCGGCAGGAGGAACAATTACTTTATTTTTCGAAAGTTCAATATCCTTACTTTTTAAGGAAATAAAAACTGCCACAACGCCACCAAATAACAGACCAAAAAAAATTGCAATAATTGTTTCTTTTTTCATAAAATAGTTTCCTTCAAAACTTCGGGAATCATTTCGATAATGTTATCTATATTATACCAGTATCCTTTTGATTGAAAAAGCCTTTCTCCGGTTTTCTTCAATAAAATTGAGGAAATAACTGCCGAAGCCAAAGCAGGATTAGTCGTAGACAAGGCAGCGGTCAAACCAGCTAAAATATCACCTGTCCCTCCTTTTGTCAATCCCGCGTTACCCCCTTCAACTAAATATACATCACTCCCGTCGGAAATAATATCAACGATCGCTTTTAACAAAATAATTGTTTTAAACTTTTTGGCAGTTTCTTTAACAATTTTTTCTTTTTCTATCAGGGATTTATCAAAAATTGAAATTCCAAATAACTTTTCGAATTCTTTTTGATGTGGAGTAATAATAGACGGAGTTTTTAATTCGGTCAGCCAATCCGCTCTCATTACCTGAAGTGCCCCCGCATCCATTACAAATTGTTTTTCGGAAAAATTCTCAATCAATGATTTTACTAAATCGGACGTATATTCTGCCTCCGTTCCTTCACGAACCATTCCGGATCCGATTAAAATCGTGTTATCTTCTTTCACATAATCGGTTATTTTTTCTTTCGATATTATTATTCCGTTATGAAATTTTTTCTTTAAAGACAAAAATATTTTTTGATTTTCTTCGGTTGAAGAATAATGAACCATATCAACAAAATGCGAGGCGACTTCTGCCGCCCAAAGAGATGCTGAATGAAAAAGAGAAGAACCGCCGATAATTAGAACCTTGCCATTTTGACCCTTATGCGAATTAGGTTTCGGTAAAGAGAGTTTGGATAAAAAAGATTTAACCAATTTAGTATCGGATGTTTTTATTAACATAATGTATAATTTTACAATATCATGTTAACTCATGTCCAACTTAGAAAAAAATACGCTGATTTTTGGAAAAAAAACGGGCATAAAGAGATTCCTGCAATTCCCCTTGTGCCGCAAAACGACCCGACCACTCTTTTCACCGGATCAGGAATGCAACAGTTGGTTCCCTATCTGCTTGGTGAACCTCATCCTTTAGGCAAGCGGGTTTTTGATATTCAACCCTGTTTCAGATCGCAGGATATTGAAGAGGTTGGTGATAATCGTCATACGACTTTTTTTGAAATGATGGGAAATTGGTCACTTGGTGATTATTTCAAAAAGGAACAGCTTTCCTGGTTTTGGAAATTTTTGACAGATGAACTGAAACTGCCAAAAGAAAAATTATACGTAACGGTATTTGCCGGAGATAAAAAAAATAATTTGCCGCCTGACGAAGAATCAATCAAAGTCTGGAAAAGCTTAAAAATATCAAACGATCATATTTTTCAATACGGAGCAGAAAAAAATTGGTGGTCACGGGCTGGAATTCCTGATAATATGCCGGCTGGTGAACCAGGTGGACCGGATAGTGAAATATTTTATGAGTTTGAACAGGTTCATCACGACAAAAAATTTGGGGAAAAATGCCATCCGAATTGTGATTGCGGCCGATTCTTAGAAATTGGTAATTCCGTCTTTATGCAATATAAAAAAAATAGTGACGGAACTTTCTCCGACCTTCCGGCAATGAATGTTGATTTTGGTGGAGGACTGGAGAGAATGGCCGCCGCGTTAAATAATAATCCGGATGTTTTCACTACCGATTTATTTTCAAAAATAATTTCAGAAATTGAAAAAACAACCGGAAAAAAATACGAAGAAGCCAATAAATCTAAAATGCGTATTATTGCCGATCATCTCAAAGGAGCCACTTTTTTAATAGCCGGTGGAGTGATGCCGGGAAATAAAGAGCATGGTTACGTTCTACGACGGCTGCTTAGAAGAAGCGCTATCAAAATGTATGAACTGACAGACGGAAAAACAACCGATTTTTCCCAAATTGCCGATAACGGGGTTCTCGCAACCTATGACGGGTCACAAGGAATTGAGAGAAATAAACTTAAAGATGAAGTTGTTGCAATTATCGCTGAAGAAATAAAGAAATTTAATTTAAGCATCACAAAAGGTCTTCGGGAAATAAAAAAAATTGATAAGGTCGACGGAAAAATTGCCTTTGACCTTTATCAAAATTTTGGCTTTCCTTACGAACTAACTGAAGAATTATTTAGGGAAAAAGGCCAAATGATTGACAAAAAACAATTTGTTACAGAATTTACCAAACATAAAGAACTATCAAGATCGTCATCTGTCGGAAAATTTAAAGGGGGGTTAGCCGATCAATCGGAACAAACAATTAAATATCATACCGTTACCCACCTGCTTCATCAAGCGCTTTTTGACACAATAGGTAGTTCCGTAAGACAAGAAGGTTCTAATATAACAGGAGAAAGGCTGCGATTCGATTTTTATTCGATTAACAAACCAACCTCAGAACAAATAAGTCAAGTTGAAAAAATAATTAACGGCAAAATAAAAGAATCTCTGCCGGTTGAATTTAAAATTGTTCCAAAAGAAGAAGCATCAAAACTTGGAGCAAAGTCTTTTTTCCGGGAAAAATACCCTGATATGGTTAAAGTTTATTTTATCGGCAATTACTCTAAGGAATTTTGCGGCGGACCTCATGTAAAAAATACATCAGAAATAGGAAAGGTACAGATATATAAATTTGAAAAGATCGGAAGTAATTTATTCCGAATTTACGCCAAATGATTCGAGACTATAAAGTCCCTTATTCGACTCAATGCTTCTTTTAAAGTTTCAATCGAACTGGCAATTGAGATTCTAATACAATAAGTTCCGTAAGGTTTTTTTGTTTTTGGGTCAATCATTCCTCCACCAAAAGACTCGCCCGGCAAAACACAGACATTTTTTTCTTTTAATAATTTTTTTGCAAACTGTTCCCCCGTTAAACCAATTTTTGAAATATCAGGAAAAACATAAAAAGCTCCACCGGGATTTGGACAAAAAATTCCGGGCATTGAATTTAATGCCTTTACCACATAATCTCTTCTTTTTTTAAACTCACTCCTCATTTTACTGATATATTTAATGACTTTTGGATTATTCATTGTTCTAGTTAATCCTAATTGAAGAGGTGTTGATGGACAGCTGAACCGTACATTATTAATAGTCCGCACCGGACCGTCTATAAACTTTGCCGGACCGATAATATATCCCATTCTTACACCAGGCAAACAGTTTCTTTTCCCAGGACCGTCAATAATAACCGTTCTTTTATCCATTCCCGGAAAATCCATGATTGAAATAAATTTATTATCAAAAACATGGCCGCGATAAATCTCATCTGCTATTATTGTTAAATTATATTTTTTTGCTAAAAAGGCCAACCTTTTTAGCGATTCATAGGACGCAACACCTCCGGTCGGATTCCCCGGTGATAAAAGAATGACCGTTTTTGGTCTGATTTTTTTTATTTGTTTTTCTAAATCAACGATATCAATGTCGTAATTTTTCTCCGGTAACAGTTTGTAGGGTTTCCAGACTGCTTTGACATCGGAAATACCGCCTAAGTGTCCGGGATAATCGTAACAGGGTACCAGTACTTTTTCTCCTTTGTTAATCAAGGCCCGGCAGATCACACCAATAGCAGACTTGCCGCCGCCAGAAGTAATGGCAACGTTATCTTTAGTTATTTTTGCTTTCTTATAATATGTTTGAACTTCCTTAGCGACGGCAGTTCTCATGACGTCCAAGCCTAAAGGTGGACCATACCCTGTCTTTCCCTCATTATATGCATCAGCAATTGCTCGCCTAACCAGCGGATGAGGAAGAAAATCAGGTTGACCGATTTGCAACATTAAAACAGCCTTGCCGCTCAATTTTTCCTGATTTATAGCGTAGTCTCCCCAAACAAAAGCACCTTCAGCATAAAGAACATCCAAATCGTTGGCAAATCTCACTTTATTTTTTCAGATTAATAACTTTTTGGGCAATAAATTCTGCTGTTAATCCAAAAGCCTTCAATAATTCCCAAGGTTCACCCGATTCACCAAAACGATCTTCGACACCAATCATTGCAAATTTGGGAGTGTTTTTTAAATTCGCTTCCATTATGGTTGAGGCAATTAAATTACCGAACCCACCTTTTTGGTGTTCTTCAGCCGTGACAATAATCTTAACTTCTTTGGCAGTCCTAATTATTGTTTCTTTATCGAGCGGTTTGATTGTGTGTATGTTTATTATCCTTGTTTCTAATTTATACTGCTCTTTTAAAATCCAAGCCGCCCGCATTGCTTCGGGTACTTCCGGCCCACAAGCAAATATGGCAACTTCTTCTTTTTCGCTTTTGTATTTAGAAGCAAGACAGACATCAAAAGCATCTTTAAAATTATCTTTTACTCCCCGGAAGCGGTAAATATTTGCTTTTCCAAAAATAAAAGGAGTTTTTTCATCGGTAACCACGGGAGTTGATTCGCGGGCAAATCTTAAATATTTTGGTCCTTTGACTTTTAGTAAAAGATGCTCTGTCGCTTTTTTAGTTTCGATAGAATCGCAAGGCATCACAAATTTCATATTCGGGAGAGAAGCAACGGTAAAAATTTCTTCCAATGCCTGATGTGTCGCGCCATCGGCTCCGACCGAAATCCCGCCGTGAGCTCCTGCAAGAAAAACATTCAATTCTCCATAACAAACAGTTGTCCTGATCTGATCGGAATTTCGTTGTGAACAAAAAACTCCGTAAGTCGACATAACTGGCAATTTACCTTCTTTAGCCAAGCCTGCGGCGACTGTCGTTGCGTTTTGCTCTTGAATTCCCATTGACAAAAACCTTGGTTTTCTTTCCGGAAATTTTTTATAGAAATCACTTATTTTTACAGAGTCGGAAATATCGAGCCCAAGACAAACAATTTTCTCATTGTTTCCATTTTTTTCAAGTGCTCTTCCAAAACCGAATCTTGTCGGCTCCATCATAATTTTCATCACTTCCTGCCTATTCCAAAAATAATCTTTTGAAAATTTTGGCACATGAGCATTGATTTTTTTGTCAATGTTTTTTTGAAAAGCGGCCGCTTTTTCCTTAAATTTAATAACATCAATTTTATTGGTCAGCTTTAATTCTTTTAAAGCATCGGCTAACTGCTGATCGTTGGGTGCAGTTCCATGCCAGCCGGCTTTATTTTCCATGAACGAAACTCCCTTCCCTTTAATGGTTTTGGCGATAATTGCCACCGGTTTCCCTTTAATTTTTTTAGCTTTTTCAAAAGTTTTAATGATATCTTCCATGTTATGTCCGTCTATTTTAAATACATGAAATCCAAAACTCGTTAACTTTTTCTCCATTAAACCCAATTTCATAACATCTTCCGTGTTACCGTCTATTTGTAAATAGTTCCGGTCAACAATCACTATTAAATTATCAAGGTTAAAATTTGAAGCGCTCATAGCTGCTTCCCACATTGAACCCTCATCCCATTCACCGTCACCGGTGATTGCATAAACCTTATAATTTTTTTTATCTAATTTAGCAGTAAGAGCGAAGCCGACCGCTACTCCAAGACCCTGACCAAGTGATCCGGTTGACATCTCAACCCCTGGTAACTTGAGCCAATGTGGATGACCCTGAAAAGGACTTCCAAATTTTCGTAATGTCACTACATTTTCCAAAGGAAAATATTCTGAGATTCCTAATCCTAGATAAAGAGCCGGTGCTTTGTGTCCCGCAGAAAAAATAATTCTGTCCCTGTCTTTCCAATTAGGATTTTTTGGGTCGTGTTTAGCTACCCTTAAATACAAGGCGGTAGTTATATCCATTATTGACAAGGTTCCACCCGGATGTCCTGATTTAGAACAATTTATTGCCAGCAGGTCCATTCCTCGAAGATAATTGGCGGTTTCTTTTAGCTGCTTAACAGAATAATTTTTTTTAACCTTACCGGTCTTACTGTCAATTATAGACATATTTTTATTTTCGAGCTTTATCTTATAAAAGAAAAAATAGTTTGTCAATAATATTTTATATATTGAAATTGAATTTGTTAAATAAATGAATTATTCTTAACCCTATGAGAAAAGATATTGTGGTTTTTTCCGACTTCAATAAACTGGATTTTCGGATCGGCGAAGTTAAAGAAGCGTCACTTCTTGAGGGATCAAAAAAATTAATTGTGATGAAAGTAGATCTCGGAGAGGATTATGGAACGGTCGAACTTCTTTCCGGACTGGCTGAAATTTATAAACCGGAAGATTTAATCGGAAATAAATACATTGTTCTTGCTAATTTGGAACCTAAACAAATGATGGGTCGTACCTCCAGCGGAATGATTCTTGTTGCCGATGATCCGGAAAAATTTGCCCTTATCCCCCTTGACAAAAAATTAAAAAACGGTACAGTTATAAGATAATTAATTTTCAATTACCAATTTACAATTTCAATAAACTTATGGCTAGAGCTAAAAGAGTAAATGAATCGGTCCTGCCTTCTGTTAATTATTCCCAATCAAACAATAACATCCTATATGTGATGATGGGAGTGATCACACTTTTTTTAATATTTTTGACGGTCAAGGTGTTTGCTTTGGAGAAAAAAATTACTGCCGGAAGCGGCACAGGAACCGCTCAACAAGAGTCTCCGTTATCTGTTGATAATCTTAAGAAATACGCTAAGGAGCTTAAATTTAATACCGGAAAATTTAATAAATGTCTTGATTCCGGTGAAAAAAAGACATTGGTCGCAAAAGAAACCGCTTACGGACAAAGTCTTGGTGTTCAAGGAACGCCGGGATTTTTTATAAACGGCCAGTTTTTAGCCGGAGCTTTTCCTTTCCAGTTTTTTAAAGAGATCATTGATAAGCAGCTTAATGGAACCGCCTCTACTGAATGTACTGCTTATTCAACCGATTTACAGCAATATTGTTCTGATCCAAAAAATTTAAGCTTTAATCCTGCCGCTCAGACGGTTGATGTCAAAAATACGACTTCAACAGGTGCCAAAAACGGCAAAGTGACCATTGTTGAATTCTCTGACTTTCAATGCCCTTATTGCATTCGGGCTTTCCCGACGGTTGAACAGGTGTTGAAAGAATATAAGAACGATGTGACTTTTTACTTTAAACAGTTTCCTCTGGTCCAAATTCATCCATTTGCCCAGAAAGCTGCCGAGGCTTCTCTTTGTGCGGAAGACCAGGGAAAGTTTTGGGAATGGCATAATAAAATATTCGCTTTAGAAGCTCAAGGCCAAGCTCAATAATCAAGTAAATTTTTGTTAGTGACGCGTGAGGGATTCGAACCCTCGATTTGCAGGATGAGAACCTGCCGTCCTGGACCGGGCTAGACGAACGCGCCGAGATTTGACTTTCACCTTAAAATCTAGTACTATTTTAACATTAATCCCCTGAGTTACGAGGGGTTTTTTGTTAATATGCCAAAGATACAGCTGACACAAAAAGGTTATGATGACTTGAAAATAGAGCATGAAGATCTGTTAAAAAATAAAAAACCAAAAGCGATCGAAAGATTGAGCAAAGCCCGTTCTATGGGTGATCTTTCGGAAAACAGCGAGTATACAGCTGCTAAAGAAGAATTGGCTTTTGTTGAAGGAAGGGTCCAGGAAATTGAAGAAATACTTGATAATGCCAACATCGTTGAAAATAATCAAGCCGGTGATCAAGTTCAGGTCGGATCGTCCGTTATGGTCGAGGTTGGCGGAAACACCGAATCCTTTCAAATCGTTGGTGAATTTGAAGCCGATCCGATGAATAAAAAACTTTCTCAAAATTCTCCCATCGGCATGGCGCTGATCAATAAAAAAATTGGTGATTTAGTTGAGGTAAATATTCCTGCCGGTAAAATTCAATATAAGATAGTCGAGATTAAATAATCTGCTGGAATTTTCAATTTTCAGTTTTCAATTTACATTGAATTTTCAATTAATCAATTTTCAAACATTGATAATCGTAACATTGTAAATTTATTGAAAATTGCAAATTGGTAATTGAAAATTAACTGATACAATATATATATGATTTGGGCAGACCGCGAAGCAAAAAGATTAAAGGAAAGGAACTTACCCCTTGAATGGGCTGATGATATGAAAACTCCCTCAGGGCGAGTCCATGTGGGATCGCTCCGAGGAGTGATCGTCCACGATCTTATCTATAAAGCCCTAAAAGATATCGGGGTGAATGCTAAATTTTCTTATGTCTTTAATGATATGGATCCAATGGACGGAATGCCTTCGTATCTTGATAAAGTTAAATGGGGCAAGCATATGGGGGAGCCTCTTTATAAAATACCAAGCCCTGAACCAGGATTTAAATCTTTTGCCGAATACTTTGCACAGGAATTTATTGAAGTCTTCAATTCAATTAATTGCAAACCGCAAATTATTTGGTCGTCAGAACTACATCGAACGGGCAAAATGAACGATGTAATTCGACTGGTGCTCGATAAAGCCGATATTGTTCGCGATATTTATAAAAAGGTAGTTAAAAAAGAAAGAGGTGCGGACTGGTATCCATATAATCCAATATGCCAACAATGCGGAAAGATCGGAACTACTAAGGTTTTTAAGTGGGATGGTAAATATGTTTATTACCGTTGTGAGCCAAAAATGGTTGAATGGGCGGTTGGCTGCGGTTATGAGGGAAAAGTTGAACCGATCAACGAAAACGGAAAACTCGTTTGGAAACTGGACTGGCCGGCTCATTGGAAAGTAATCGGAATTACTATTGAGTCATCGGGGAAAGATCACATGTCCTCAGGCGGATCGTATGATATGGGGGTTCATTTTTGTAAAGAGGTTTTCGGTACCGTTGCCCCGGATGCCCTCGGTGGTTATGAGTGGTTCACGATCGGCGGTAAAAAAATGTCTTCTTCAAAAGGTATCGGAAGCTCGGCTAAAGAAATATCACAGATATTACCACCTGAACTTCTCAGATTTCTATTAGTCAGAACACCAATAAAAACTCATCTTGACTTTGATCCTTTAGGCGATACGATCCCCAATCTTTTTGATGATTATGATCGGTGCCTGAATAATTATTTTTTAAAGCTGGAAAATAAACTGCCCAAAGATAAAGCCGGGGAAGTGGCGGCAGACTATGCGAGAATTATCGAACTTTCTGAAGTAAAACCTCTGCCAAAAAAGAGATTATATTTACCGAGATTTAGGACCATTGCCAATTTATTAAAAACAAAAAACGATGATCTGTTGGCTTCTTTTGAAACCCAAAATAAAAAACAACTGACTGCGGAGGAAAAAGAAATTCTTGACGAAAGAATAAAATATGCCAAGATATATTTGGACAAGTACGAAGGAGATAAAACCGAACTGACAGCCAAACCGTTTTCTATAACCGAAAAACAAAAAGAGTTTCTAAAAATCCTGAAAGAAAATCTTGAAAAACAAGCTGCTGATCCTCAATTAGCGGTTTTTGAAAGTATAAAACAAGCGGACATTCCGGCAAGAGAGGCCTTTTCCGCCTTTTATAATACTTTGACCGGTAAATCTTTCGGCCCAAAAGCGGGGGACCTGATCAAACAATTAGGTATAGAAAAAGTAATCAGCCTAATAGCAAAAAATAAAGAAACCGAGGAAACAAAAACCGCTCATTTATTTCCTACCCTTAAAAAACGGGAAATATTTTCTATAGACCAAAAAGTTATTCAAAAATATCCGTCAATCAACATTGGAATTGCCGTAATTAAAAATATCAGTATCAAAAGATCTGACCCAAAACTTAATGAGGAAATTAACAAATTTGTCCAATTACAGTCCGATTTGTCTAATGAAATTATTAGCTCTTATCCTGAAGTTTTGACCTATCGGAAATTATATAAAGAAATGGGGGTCGATTGGCATTCACGCCGGCCGTCTCCGGAAGCATTGCTTAGAAGGATTTCTCAAAAAAAAGATCTGTACCAGATAAATACCTGCGTTGATGCCTACAATTTGATCGTTATGAAAAACCGCGTATCAGTTGGTGCTTTTGATTATGATAAGTTTCATTTTCCGACCGTAATGCGTTTTCCTAAAGAAGGAGAAGAGATTCTATTATTGGGAGATAAGGAGCCGACTAAATTCAGATCGATCGAGCTTGCTTATTTCGATAAATCGGGCGGATATAATATAGACTTTAATTACCGTGACGCCCAAAGAACTGCGGTAACCGAAGAAACAAAAGATGTTTTACTTAATATCGATGGTATTTTTGATATCGACAGACAGAAAGTTGAAAAATCCCTTCAAGAATCCATCAATATGATATTAAAATACTGCGGCGGTACTGTAGAATTTGCCGGAATAGTTTCAGCCACATAAAAGTGAAAAAGATTTTAATTGCATCGGGCAATCCCGGTAAAATAGCTGAAATAAAAATTGTCCTGCAAGAATTAAAAAGTCTCGGAATAAAGATCTTAACATTAAACGACGTAAAAGTGGGGGAGACCAAACCGGAAGAAACCGGTAAAACTTTCAAAGATAATGCATTCATAAAGGCGAAATTTTATGCTGATCTGACCCACCTACCGGTTGTGTCTGACGACGGCGGGTTGATCATTCCCTATCTTGATAATGAACCGGGAGTTAAATCGCGGCGTTGGTTAGGGTACGAAGCCTCCGATGAAGAACTTATTAAATACACCCTATCAAAATTGAAGGGTTGTAACGGCTTAAAACGAACCTCTTTTCTTGAAACCTGTCTTTGTTTTTATGATCCTCAAACCAATAAAATTATTTTCGAGACAGAAAAAATAGCCGGACATATCTCTGAGGTTCCCTCTTCAAAAAGAACTACCGGATATCCTTTTCGGGCAGTGTTTATCGTCAAAAAATATAATAAATATTATGACAATTTGACTAAGGAAGAACATCAACAAATTAATCACAGATTGAAGGCATTGAAGAGATTAACAAAAAAGATTCGGAATTTGATATGATAATCAAATATGTTATCCCTTGATTTTATCCGTGCAAATAAATCCAAAGTTATTGAAGCGGCAAAAAACAAAAACCGTCAGATTGATATTGAAAAAATTTTAACACTCGATGATCAACGGCGGGAACTTATTCAAAAAATTCAAGTTCTTCGTGAAGAAAGAAATAAAACTTCTCATGGTAAACCGGATGAAAAAACGATTGCCCGCGGTAAACAAATTAAAGAAGAATTAAAAAAGTTTGAGGAAACTCTTGTTGACACATTGGTCAAATTAGACCAATTAGTCTCATTTGTTCCAAATATCCCGCTGCCTGAAGTTCCGGTTGGGAAAGACGAATCCGGAAATAAGGAAGTTAAAAAGTGGGGAGAAATTCCAAAATTCGATTTTGAAATAAAGTCTCATCTAGATCTAGGATTATCGCTTGATCTATTTGATTTGGAACGGGGATCAAAGGTCTCCGGTTTCCGCGGATATTTTCTAAAAAATCAAGCTGCCCAACTGCAATTTGCAATTCTTTTTTACGTTTTTCAAAAATTAGTGAAAAAAGGTTATGTTCCAATCATAGCTCCGTCGATCGTTAAGGGTTTTACTCTTTTCGGTTCGGGCCAGTTCCCTTGGGGAGAGCAGGAAGTCTACAAACTAAATGATGAAGATGCGTACCTTGCCGGAACGGCTGAAGTACCGGTTACCTCATACTTTTCCGGCGAAATATTAAAAGAATCCGACTTGCCTAAAAAATTTGTTGCTTTCTCGCCGTGTTTTAGACGGGAGGCCGGAGCTTACGGTAAAGATACCAAAGGTTTGTATCGAGTTCACGAATTTTGGAAAGTTGAGCAGGTGATCATTGCCGGTTCTGACATTGAGGAATCCAAAAAACTTCACCTTGAACTGCAGAAAAATACCGAAGAGATTCTCGAGGATTTTAAAATTCCTTACCGGAGGCTTTTGATGTGTACCGGAGACATGGGTGAACCGCAGATATTCAAATTTGATACGGAAATTTGGATGCCTCATAGAAAAGGCTATGGAGAAATTGCCTCCAATTCGATCATGGGTGACTTTCAGACCCGCCGTCTCAAAATAAAATATCGAAAAAAAGATAACACAACCGAATATTGCTATTCTCTAAATGATACGGCAATTCCATCCCCTAGAATCTTGATCGCCATTCTTGAAAACTACCAGAAAAAAGATGGAAGCATTAAGATTCCGGAAGTTCTTCAACAGCTGGTGGGGTTTGATAAAATCCCAAATAAATCTGCTGGAAAATGAATAAATAATAAAATAAAGAAATAAGGAAATAAATGACCGAATAAAGAAATAATTAAATGAAATTAATATATTTGATTATTTATACATTTATTTTTTTATTTATTTATTTCTTCATTCCTTCATTTCTTTAAGGCTTTGCCGTCGGAGTCGGACCGGATAAAGATGACTGAGAGCAGTTAACCGTGTTTTCCGTTCCCTTTACAAAAAATTCTTTTCTTCCGTAAAAACAGCTTTTTTCGACAACATTATCCGGCCTTTCATACCATTTATTGCCCGTTCCATAATTCTTTAACAAGTAGCTCATCACTCTGTTCCAGATTGGAGCCGCTCCGGTGATCCCCGAGGTTAAATATGGATTCATCGGAGTATTATCATTATTACCTACCCAAACGGTCACTAAAAATTCCGGAGTATAGCCGATCGTCCAGTTATCCTTTTTATCGTTGGTCGTTCCCGTTTTAACGGCAACTTTATATCCGGGAATTTCCAAAGCGGAACCTGGCCCGAATGCAAAAGTCCGGGCAAAATTATCGGATAAAATATCACTGATGATGTATGCTATTGCCGGATCAACTTCCCTGATCTTAAAAGGCGTCATTTCACGGATTATACTACCTTCGTTATCTTCAATTTTTTGAAAATAATTAATCGGCAATTTGTATCCCTGATTTGCTAAAACTCCGAAAGCTTCAGCCATATCAATCATAGTTACTTCTCCGCCCCCCAGTGTTAAAGATAGACCATAACGACTTTTATCATTCCAGGTGCTGATACCCATTTTTGCCGCAAAATCAATAAAATTATTTACACCAAGGCTGTTTAAGGTTTTAACAGCAGTAATGTTGTAGGAATTGGCTAATGCATATCGCAAAGGCACTTTACCGTGAAATTTGTTGTCATAATTTACCGGCCGGTATGCTTCAGATCCAGCGATATTAAAAACCACCGGAGAATCATCAAGGATCGATGCCGCGGTAAAGCCTTTTTGCAAAGCTAAAGAATACATTATCGGTTTAATTGAGCTACCCGGTTGGCGTAGTGCCGTTGTGACATTAAAGGCACCAAATGGTTGATTAAAATAATCAACTGAACCAACCATTGCCAGTATTTCCCCTGTTGACGGTCTGGTAACTAAGATGGCGCCGTTGGTAACATTTAAATAATTAATTTTTTCCAGTTCTTCTTTCAAAATTTTTTCTGTTTCTTCTTGGATTTTAATATCCAGGGTCGTTTTTACTTTTAGCCCCCCCTCTTCAACGGTTTTGATACCGTAATAATTTTCCAATAGATTTTTTGTGTAAAAAACAAAATGCGGTGCACGAATGGCTATTTTTGGCGGCAGTACCTCGACTTCTAATTTTTCATTCTTTACTTTTTGTTCCTGACTGATATATCCCTGATCTTTCATTGAATTTAAAACTTCATTTCTTCTGATTTTAGCCGCCTCAGGATTAATATATGGAGAATATAAAGATGGAGCCTGCGGTAAACCGGCAAGCAAGGCAGCTTCTCCTAAGCTCAAATCTTTTGCCTTTTTTCCAAAATAAGTTTTTGAGGCTTCTTCGATTCCGTATGACGAGCCTCCATAAGGAACTTGATTTAAATACATTTCAAGAATTTGATCTTTACTAAAAATCTTTTCTGTCCATAAAGCTAAGATCACTTCTTTGACTTTTCTTGTTATTGTTCTTTCAGGAGTTAATAAAGCTGTTTTTACCAGTTGTTGAGTAATGGTTGATCCGCCCTGCAAATTTTTATTAATAACCATTTCTTTAATCGCTCTCACCATTCCTGAAAAAATCGCCACACCCTGGTGCCGGTAAAAATCTTTATCCTCAATCGCGATCGCCGCCTGAACCACATAGGGCGGCAGATCTTTTAACTTTACCGGCGTTCTATTTTGCTCCCGGTAAATTTCATATAACAAAGTATTGTTCCGGTCGTAAATATGGGTCGATAAAGGATAGTTTGTTTTTCCGATATTGTAAGGTGACGGCAGATCTTTAATAAAAAAATATGATTGGAGAAATAAGACAACTACTGAAGTAACCAAACAACCTAGGAAAAAATATTTTACTTTTTCTAAAATCCGTTGTTTGCCGAATAAAATAGGCGGTAAATTGTATTTGGGTAATTTTATTTTTGGAGTTTTTATTTTTATACCGGATACTTTTTGGTAAATAAATTTAAATAAATTATCCAGTAAATTAAAAATAAAAAATACCGGTATTTTTACGATCTTTTCTGTAATTTCACCAATAAAAATGAAGAAATTAACTATGTAATATAGTATTTGGATTATTCCCATGTCGTGAATTTTATCATATATTATAGGTTTATTCAATCACAAATCGCCACCTATATCTTTGTAAGTTTAGCAGTTACCACTAATCTTTCCAGCCAAGTTCCCGGAGGTTCGCAAGTAATTAATGTCAAATAAGAATCATCCTTTTTTTGCTCAAGCACCGAAATATCTTTCGGTTTTACAATAAATAAAGTCGTAACTTCATACTGATATTCAAATTCACCGACATTGACAAATATTTTATCTCCTTTTTCGAGGGAAGAAAGATAGGTAAATATTGTTTTATAATCCTTAGGATTATAAAGCTGGGGTAAGGTAGAATGTCCAAAAATAGCTACGTTGCCATATTCTCCCGGCAGTGACCTCGGAAGATAATGGACCAAACTTTTTGTCAAGTCCTCACCTCCAACAACCACCCGGGCTTTTTTAATATTGAGCTTCGGGATTGACAAAGTATATTCTTTGACGGTCAACTGTGACAATTGATTCAACTGAGGAGATGCAGGGAACCAAATACTTGCCTGAGTATAGTCACGAAGATTATTGGAAAAAATATTAAATGCGCCTAATATAGAATTGGCATCTTTCAAAGACGAAGCCATGTTCTGATCGGAGACCGGGGCGTTAATGTTGTTTTTTAAAAATAATTTCGAGTATATTGTAAAAGAAACGATCGGATAAAAAGACCAAAATAAAAGCATTGCCCCCGCAAACAAAAAAATATAGGAAAAAAAGTTAACTGTTTTCCTTTTGGCAGTATAATGTTTTTTTTTAAGATAGACGCGGAGAGCCATATTTATAAACTGGAATTTTCCAAAATAATATTTTTTAAGAAAAGAGGTAAGAAATTTTTCAAAACTGGCAAAGGTTCGGTAATATCAAGGTTATAACCGTCAATCTTGTACTGGTCCTTCAAAATTTGTTTAACCTTTGATTGATTTTTCCCTAAAATACTTTTTTTGATTCCGTCGGTTGATACTTTTATAACCGCTTTTGCCTTAACTTCCGCATCAATCGTTAGTAAATCTTCTTCTTTTACAATTTTATTTACCTTATAGGAAACATTTCCCTTTTCAATACTGTAGTTTTCCTTTACTTCCGGCTTAAATAAAACCATAACTTTATTTAGAAAACTGTCTTTATCGTATAGATATTGAGTCGTATCGACAGTTGTCTGAAGGGTCAATTTACTACCCTCTTCGCCTACTTCCTTCGAAAAAACTATTTTACTGAGGGTAACCTCTGATATCGAAGAAGCGACTGCCTCATTCGGTAAAACTTTAATTGAAGGAATTTCTTTTTTGGCTTTGTTCATTATGACCGTCTTTAAATCATCCTGATCTTTTTTAGATACGGTTTGTATTTGTTTTTTGCTTCCTCCGGTAAAAGCCGTTTCATTAACGGCAAAATAGGTTGATGATGAAAGCCCGTCAAAAGCAAATCTTTGACTTTTTGGAAGATTACTTTCCGGTCCGATTTGAGCCGCCGTGACCGCACCGGTATTTTTACCCGGCAGCTTTGCTGAACCGTCCGCAGTCAAACTGGAGGAAGCAACTTTTATCTCTGCGTCCAATATAAAATTTAACTTTGCCGCTTGAAGAACCGACCCTTTGGGAAAAACCTTTTCTTTATCATCAAAATTAGAAATCGTCACCTGACCCCGGGCTTTATCGCCGATATCCTGTTTTCCGGTTGTGTTGATTGTTTCGGAAAAACTTGCCGAAGAACTGGAGGCCCGGTAGTCTAATTCTACTTTGACATTTTTTTCCAGATTTTGCGTCGGCAGATAAACGGTCAGCCGGGCTTTATGAAAAAAATATTCATTAGCAAATAACCCAAGCATTATTGTTAAAATACCTATTATTAAAAATATTTTCCCCGATAGATTTCCTTTAAGGTTTGCTAAAAAACCGCCGGTTAATTTTTTGAATTTATTGATATAATCTGTTTTTGGTAAAATAACTTTGGGGGTTGGCAATTCTTTCTCTCCTATATCTTCATTGATCACAAAGCCAAAATTTTCTCCTTTTTTTTCGGTTACCTCATTTTTTACCGGTGCCGTTCCCTTTATCTGTTCTCCGAATATATTCATCAAGCCGTTAATCACTTCATCTTCCGAAAGAATATCAATTTTAGGAATTTGGGCAAAAAAATCTCCGCTCCAGCGATGACTTAATATTTTAGTTGCTGTGTCATCCAGGTTGCCGGAATCATATAAAATAATACGGGCCGGCAAAAGGCTTATCTTCTTTATTTCTTCAAAACCCTCTGTCAGATCGGCGATTATATTATCCGTCCTACCAAGAACTTTTTTTGAATCAAGCTTTCCGCCTTTGTAGGAAAATATTCCGATCTGCGTTTCATCAATTTCAATTAACAAGGCATTTAAAGAAATCTTATCCTCATTCTGAAGATAAAAACTAATCGCCTCAAAACATTCTATATACCCCATCGGCTGAAGGTCCAAGGCTTTGATCAACTGCTTAATTTTTTGTAAATAAACTGATTTTATGTCGCCGATCTTTTCATCTACTAAATGCGAGTAAACAAAAATAATTGTTTTTTTAATTTCAAGGTCAAGGTTTTTTTCTAATTTATATAGGGCTTCATCAACATCGTTGGTTAAATTTTCCCAACCGTTGGTATAAGAAAATTTTTCCCGGTCGACTAATTCCAACCGGCCGTTTTCTTTCAGAAATATCATCACCATCCCCTGATTTTCCTTTAAAAATATTCCTAAAAAAAATTCCTTATCGGCTTTGCTGGAAAAAAATGGTATCTTCATATTTATTCACTAATATTATACTTCGTAAACACCTGCGTCAATCCTGCCTTAGCCGTTTCTAAAGCCTCCTTATAAGTAACCCCCAAAATCGTACTATTAACGGCATTTTCCAGATATTTTATTATCTCATCATTCAAACCATTATCATAGGTTCTCGAGATCAAAGGTAAGGAATATAAATTGTTAGCTTGTTTGATTACGGCTGATAGATATGGGTTTTGAGCTAAAAGAGGAGCTAAATCCATTCGGGAATATGGTTCGCCGAAGGGCCTGGTTTTGCTTTGAATTTCATAAAGCTTGGTCATATTTTCTTTTTCGCTCAAAAATCTTAAAAATTTCCAGGCTTCCAGCTGATTATTGCTAAATCTTGACACGCCTTCAACCCAATATGAAGCAATTGAAAGCGAAGCTGTCCCCGGAACAACCGGAACCGGGACTACCTTCATGTCTATATCAGGATTAACTGCTTTAATCGACAAAATCTCCCACGAAGGAACAATTATCATGGCTACTTTTTCCTGGGTAAAAGCAGTGGTTGAATTCGGCATATCCTCGGTCCAATATCCTTGAGGCGGCTCGCTGAACTTCCGGTAAATTTCTAAGGCTCCGGCCGCTTCATCTTGATTAAGTTTGTTTAGTGATCCGCCATTTTGTAATAAAAGCAAACCAAAAATATCGGAAAAATGGTCAACGTTCCCGGCCGACCCTAACGCAATTCCTGATGTGATCAAATTGCCTGCCTGATCTTTAACGGTTAGCTTGGGGACTATCTCGGTAATATCGTCCCAAGTTGCCGGAACGGTTGAGATGCCGGCTTTTTTGAATAGACCCTGGTTATAAACCAATACTAAACCATCGACCTCCAAAGGAAGTCCGTAATAATAATTACCAACCTTAAGATCTTTTTTATGGATCGGGTAAAAAGTTTTGTCAAATTCGTCGCCGCTCATCACCGTTGGCGGCAAAGGGGCAACGATATCTTTTATTTCCGGCAGCCAGGTATTATGAAACCGGAAAATATCGGGTTTCTCGATCGTAGAAGCCGTATTCCCTTCAGATTTACTCCGGCTTACCAGTTTCTCGCGATAACTTTGCGGGTTCATTTTCTGGTAGGTTATTTTAATGTTCGGATATTTTTGTTGATAAGCTGTGATCAACGGGTCGATCATCTCTTTGTCTTCCCATAAACCCCAATAAATTAAATTAACCGGTTTGCTGTTTGACTTCCTGAAAAAGATTGCCCGAATAATTACTATAAATAGAATTAAAAAAAGAATTGCCCCGCCGATTATAAAAATATACTGAGTTTTATTTTCCTGATAAACCGGTGGCGGCAGATCATCGGGCGGTGCAGATTCTATATTGGCTGTTGTTAAATCCTGGGGGGCTTCCTCAACCGGCGCCGCTTCTTCGGTGACGGTTTCAAAAACCGGAGGATTTGGGTCAGGTTGATTTTCTTGTCCAATTATTTTATCATCATCCATACTATCATGATATCAAATATTAGGAACGTTAGAGGTAATTTTTTCTTGTTTTTACTAACTGTTTTTTGTTTCAGTATTTTAGGTATTACATCTTTTATTTTTTTAAAACAGGAAAAGAATATCGGCGATAAAATTTATCCGAACGTTTACCTGGATAAACAGAATTTTGGTTTAAAAACAAAGGAAGAGGTTGTCAATTTTTATAAAAAAAAATCTTCCAAATTAAATAATGCGTCAGTGACAGTTTTTTATGCTGACAGTCCTATCTCAACTTTTTCCGCTCAAAACCTTGGATTAAAATATGACGGAGATACCATCGCCGAAAGGGCGTATCTGATCGGAAGATCAAGTAATCAGCCTTCAAAATATCTGCAAAAATTTTTAGCAATTTTTAATTTAAGAAAATATTATTTCGAAAGTCAGATCGTTTATGACAATTCTGAAGTTAAAGATTTTTTGGACGTTAGTCAGGAAAAATACAACCTGGCCGCAAAAAATGCTCTTTTTAAATTTGAAAAAGGAAGAGTTGTTGAATTCCGGAAAGAGACCGACGGGTTAAAAATTAAATCTAATCAATTTCTGCCGGATTTTGATAAAGCTATCGCTGATTTTAAAGCCGATAATTCAAATAAAAAAATTACGTTAGGTTCTGAGGTTATCAAACCGGAAATAAAATTGTCGGACATTAACGAGTATGGAATTGAGGAGTTTATCGCCGAGGGCAAGTCGGATTTTACCCACTCTATCGCCCAAAGAGTCCACAATCTGACCCTGGCCGCTTCAAAATTTAACGGAGTTTTGATTCCTAAGGGAAAAGTATTTTCCTTCAACGATGCCGTCGGGGATATCTCGGCCCTGACAGGGTATCAGCCGGCCTACGTTATCAAAGAAGGAAAAACGGTTTTGGGCGACGGCGGCGGTGTTTGTCAGGTATCAACAACCTTATTCCGCGCGGCTCTAAACGCCGGTCTCCCCATTATCGAACGCAACGCTCATGCTTACCGGGTCGGTTACTATGAGAATGATTCCCAGCCGGGTTTTGATGCCACCGTTTACGGACCGACGGTTGATCTGAAAATAAAAAATGATACTCCGGGATATATCTTGATAGAAACGGAAATTGATGCGGAAAATAATCTGTTATATTTTAAATTTTTCGGAAAAAAGGATAACCGCCGGATAGAAATTTCGAAAGCAACTGTCTACGATGTTGTTCCGGCGCTTCCGCCAAAATACCAGGATGATCCGACTTTAAAAAAAGGAGTGACTAAGCAGATTGACTTTGCTGCCGGAGGTGCTAAGGCATTTTTTACTTATAAAGTATTTCAGGGAAACAGCAAGGTAATTGACGAGAAATTCTTTTCCAACTTCCGACCCTGGGCAGCGGTATACCTTGTGGGGACGGGCGAATAAATAAATAAATAAATAAATAAATAATAAAATGAAAAAATAAATGACTAAATGATTAAATGAATTTATTTCTTTATTTTTTTATTCAATCATTCATTTCTTCATCTCTTTATTTAATTATTTTTCCATTTATAGCTTATCTAAACCATCTCGCTCTTCCAAGTCGATAATGAAGATCTTTATTCCTTCTCTCCCCGATTATTTTGGCGGGGACCCCTCCGACGATTGCATAGGGAGGCACGTCTTTGGTGACGACGGCTCCGGCGCCGACAATGGCTCCCCGGCCGATTGTCACTCCAGCAAGAATGATCGCCCTGGGTCCGATAAAAACGTAGTCTTCAATAATTACCTTTCCGTTATCGGCGGCGAAATTTTCATCGTTGATATTATGCTCGCTGTTATAGATCATCACTTCGGTGGCGATATCGACGTGGCTGCCGATCGATAGTTGGTCGCGGCCGTCAAGAACAACTCCTTCACCGATGATCGTGTCGGCCCCGACGGAAATATTTCTGGGGTCGTAAAATCTGGCTTTCGTGTGAATGGTTGATCCTTTGCCGATTTTTATTCCGGCTATCCGGTAAAAAAACCGACGGAAACAGTGGCAGGGAACGCAGCCGACCAGATGGAGGATAAAAACCTCAAATTCAAGGCAGATATTTTTTATCCTGTTGATAACCTTTCCAAAAACCTCAACAATCGACAACACTTTTCCACTCTTGTCTTTCATAAGGATAGTTAAATTATAACAAAGAAAATATTATAAATATTTATTAGTTCTTATCTTTTCAGTTGAGACTTTTTTGCATAGGCTCCAAAATAGGTGCCTATTGATCTTTGCCAATAATGAGGTTCACCGTCTGCCCCTCTGTGAAATAAATGAATTTCTGTCAAGCTACGATATCCTGTCAATCCCTTAGTTTTTCCACCTGTTTTTACCGCTTCAACATCTGATGTTAATGTCCCTTTCCATCCGTCCTTCGGATAAATCACATAAGGCCCCGGCTTAAATACATAAACCTGTTCATGTTTTTCAACCTTCGTAGCAGCGCCGCTTCCCTCAGGGCTCGCCATAGTAGTCTGATTATAGTAAATACTTGTTTTATTTACCAATTCATCACCTCAAAGATCTTATTCGGTCTTTTGCCGCCTTTGATTAACCGTATTTTTCCTTCAGCGATTTTAAAATAACCCGCTAGGATTAGTTTTACCTTTTGATTAGCCATTCCCCCTTCCGCTTTTTCTCTGACACTGATCAGATAACTATCCTCGGATCTTTTAACGATCCCGTCTTTCTTCGCCTCCGGAGTAACTTTAACTTTAATTAACATGTAGATATTATAATTAAACTTTAAAAAGATATTAGATCACAGCAGGATAAGTTCCTCTGGTAATCTTTGGGGTTTCAACAAATTGATTGCTAAAAGTCACTGCGTTTTTTAACGATTGAATTGCTGCTTCGGCTTTTGCAGGATCATCACAATAAACCGAACCTAAAGATTCTCCATAATTTATTGTTCTTCCGACCTTTGCCTTAACTTTCATTCCGACGGCATGATTAATTTTTTCTTCTTTACTTTTAATTCTTCCCCCTCCAAGATCTCTTACCGCCTCTCCGATTGTCTCAGCGTTTACGTCGGCGATATAAATAGATTCCTCTTCTTCATAAATTACTGGGTATTCTTTTTCTATAGTCATTAATTCTGGAGAGTCGATCACTTGATCATTCCCACCTTGAGCCTTTATCATCTGTTTAAATTTTTCTAACGCAGTTCCTTCATCTATAGTTCTCATAACCATTAAATACGCTTCGTTCATATTTCCCGCTACCCCGGAAATTATCAGCATTCTTGAAGCAGTTTCAATACAATGTTCTCTAAAATCATCCGGTTTTTTTTCACCTTTTAAAATCCTTATTGCCTCAACAATTTCAAGCGCATTGCCGACAGCTTCGCCAAGCGGTTGATCCATATTGGTAATTTCGGCAACGACATTAATACCTACTTTTTTTCCTATCTCGACCATTGTTTTCGCTAATTTAAGGGCCTCTTCTTCGGTCTTCATAAAAGCACCTTTTCCGACTTTAACGTCCAGCACCAAATCGGTGGATCCGCTGGCAATTTTTTTACTCATGATTGAAGCAGCTATGAGAGGGATGCTGTCAACTGTCCCGGTAATGTCACGAAGGGCATAAAGAATTCCGTCAGCCGGAGCCATCGTCCCCGTTTGACCTGTAATAACTATCCCTATCTCTTTTGCTTGTCGTCTAAATTCTTCCTCTGTCAATTTAACATTTAAGCCGGGAACTTTCCCCTTCATATCCGGAATTGCTTCCATTTTATCTAGAGTTCCTCCTGTTATCCCCAACCCTCTTCCTGACATTTTAGCGACCGTTAAACCACAAGCAGCTACAATCGGTCCAACCACCAATGTTGTTTTATCTCCGACACCGCCTGACGAATGTTTATCAACAACGTGACCAAATTCACTAAGATCTAAAATGTCTCCGGAAGCCGCCATTGCCAAGGTCAAATTAGTCGTTTCTTCGATTGTTAACGGTTTATTTTCGTTTCTCATTCTGACCGCCATTAACCAAGCTGTTGTTTGGACGTCTTGGATTTCCTTACTTGTTACTTTATTTACAAAACCGAATATTTCTTTTTGTTCAAGCGGAATGCCCGCTTTTGTTCTTTCAATAAAGTCGCTGAATCTAAACTGAGCAGCTAAAGCTTTTTTTCTTTCAGGAGATCGTGAATAATCAATTAAGTCTTTTCTTAAAGATGGAGATTTTAAATTCAAAACTTCCGACCTAATTGATGGCATATTTACCGAGATTATACATTTGTGAAATTTAAAAGTCAATATTAGCGCCTTGGAAAAACTAAAGTTTTAAAAAGGTCAGATTTTGAAAATTATTTTCTTACTTACTTTTTAAAGGTGTCGCCTTTGGTGGAGGTAGAACTTCAAAACCGAGATCACTTGCTGCCCGGTTTGCTTTGGTTCCCGGAATATCGATCGTTGATTTTCTTTTTTTGCCACCCAGACTTCCTTTTTGATCAATTTTCACCAGCTGATTTAATTTATCAAGTTGTAATTTCTGGTTAAATGCCTCCGCTTCTTTCTTTAAACCTTCGATGTCTATCTCTCCTTCGTCTTGCATATTTAAATTATTATTCCAAACCGTGATCTGAAAGTCAATCTTTAAAAAAGATGCTACGTAAGGGAATATCTTTTGTTAAAATTGTTTCATGAGTAAAGTTGAAGGAATAAGACAAAGAATTTCTACGAATTTTTTACCTGTTGTTGAAAACAGGGAAAGCTTGCAAATTCTTTGCTCGAATCAAACTCCTCTAATCGTTGATTCAACCATACAAATGTGCACCGGATTAAGATCAAAGGGCAAAAAAAACGAGTTTCTGATTGACGGTGAATTTGGTTTGAAGAAGGTTGATAAAGTTACAGGAGAAACAGTCGCTGTCTGCGGTTTTGATGTTGAGAATGATAAAATGGTCATTCGACACACCCCCCAAGGAAACAGGCCAAAACAATTTTCGTCAAGTGAAGTAAGGAATCGTTTTGGACGATCTGATTTTAGGATAGAGATGATGCAGACTATGATCGAAATTGCCAAAAAACTTAATCTAAAAGGTGTAATTGGTTTTCCCATTAAACCTTATTTACTGGGAGACATGAAAAGATATGATCTTAAAATTAAAGCAAAAAATAAAATGTTTGAACTGTTTGATTTTAAATATACAGAAAATAGCGGCGATCCAAACGATGCATACTACTATTTAGACCTAACTGCTTGAATTAAATTTTGAAGATCGATTTCCCTAATGGTATATCGACGAAATTATCCCGTTTCCATCTCTTCTTTCCGTATTTTTGTAGGTTATAAGCGGTAGACAATTTTCGATTTTCAATTTACAATTTTCAATAAATTTGCCATGATTCAATTTACAAAAGCTTACGATTTGGAAGAAAGAACTGCAAAGTTTGGCGGAGAAATAATTGTGTTTTGTAAAAGTATTCAAGAAACAACTATTTCAAGACCAATCATTAATCAACTTATAAGATCAGCAACAAGTATCGGAGCCAACTACATGGAGGCTAATGGAGCAAGTTCAAGAAGTGATTTTAGAAATAAAATATTTATCTGCAAAAAAGAATGCCAAGAGACAAAGCATTGGTTAAGAATGCTAGGTGTGTTTGATTCAAATCTAAAAGACAAAATACTCCCTCTTTGGCAAGAAGCTCAATCTTTAACTATGATCTTCCAGAAAATAACAAACTCCCTTAATAAACGTGTTTGATAATTGAAAATTGATTCATCCAATGAAAATTGAAAATTCGTAAATTGTAAATTTCTTTGTTCTGACAAATTTTACTTGCTGTAAAAAGATAAAGTCAAATTTTGAAGATTATTTTTTAACGCTTTTTACTCTTCTAACTCGTTCGGGATTTGAGGTTTTCTTTGGAAGTAACCGTCTTAGGTCTTCCGGCTTTTTCATATTGGTAAAACCAAGCAGCCAAGGAGGTTCCCCGCTATTGTCCCAAAAAGCCCAACCGATTGCATACATACCATTTTCAAAAAGAAACTTAAAACCTGCATGAAACTCGTAGTTTTTATTTTCTTCCATAAGAATTCAAAGTCTTCTCAATTATTGCCGCCTGTTCGCTTACAGGATAATAATATTCTTCTTTCTTATTTTTTCTAGTGCTCATGATCTTTTAAGAACTTCAGCTTGTTTGTCTACCACGCTTTAATTATGAAGCAGTGAAAAGATAAAGTCAAATATTATGCCTTTGAAAGAAAATCTAGTTTTCGTTTAAGAACCATTTCTGCTATTCCTTCAACGATTTCTTTTAAATGGTGATCGATGACAACATTTTGAATATGCAGTGTATTATATCCTTTTCTGTCGTCGTGATACTCCCGGTTAAAATCTCGTATAATTTGTTCAGAATTGGCTAAATGCCAAAGTCCGTCAACTTCAATATTCACACGCGCTTCAGGAAGAAAAAGATCAACATGTTTATGACCGTCAAAATGTTCAATCTCAACTTTCACTCCCCTGTTCTCAAGAGCTTCTTGAAGTTTTTTCGCCTGTGGAGTTACAAACTTTCCCTTCTGATCCATAAATTAATGCTCGCAAAATAAAACCAAGAAGTCAAACCATGTAACAAATTGTACATGCCCAAATTTTGAAGTAAAGCAATACTTTAATTAAATTTTCACCATTATATAAATAATCATTTTTTAACATATATTCTAACTATGCCGTTATTTTCACCGCGATAGTCAAATTTTGTTTTTAATTCTTCAACAAAATTAATATCTAATTCACTTTCTATATTATTTGCAACTTGATAACCAAAATTTTTCTCACGATGACTAAAAACTATAAATAACATTTCGCATATTTTTAATTTTTCCTCTGCCCTTTTTACATAAGGACTTATCTTGCCAATCATGGCAACATTTGGTCGTGCCACTAAAAGTAAACCATATGAGATGCCACTACCTAAAAAATTCCACTTAAGCTCACTATTAATGTTATTTTGAGTGTTTAATTTATTTATAAAAGTTACAAGGTGATCTAATATTTGAGCAAAATCACTTCCAAGATCTGTTCTTTTAAATCTATGTTTGTTTGCTGCTTCTTCTAGAGCCGTTATCCCTATACTAAAAAATAGTCCTTTTTTATAGGTTAAATCAATTTTTTTAAAATATTCTTCAATTGATTGATGTTTTTTACAGTCTGGAAGATAATATTCTTCATGAAATTTTCTTAATAAATTTTCGTTGCTTGATATTATTTCTTTAGTAGTAAAATAAATTATTGCTTTTTTTTGGGTCTCTTGAATCAAAAGTCGGGATTTAGGAATTAATATTGACTCTAAATATGGCTGAGCAACATTGAGGAGGTTTTCATCTTGACTATCAACAGGTTTCATTCTAACTAAAATTTTATTTTCTTGTATAAAATTAGTGTTTGCAAGATCTTTTATCCATTGAATTTCTAAAGGTCTGATGGCTTCGTGAGGAATCTCTTTTGAGATTAAATTAGTGACAAAATTAATTTTACCCTGAATGTCACTTTTTATTGCAGCTTTTTGTAGTTTTTTGAATTTAAATAATTTTGCTAATGGTATAAGAATCTTCGCTAATAATTGTAAATATAGTGGATGGTTTTTTACCAATTCATTAATAATCCAAAAAAATAGTAAAAAAAATAAAATAAAATAACCCAAACGTGGATGATTGTTAATAAAACTGTCTATATCTTTTAAGCTAAAAGGCATTTTTAGTAAAAAATGAAATTTTTAATACGCATTTTGGTTTATTGCATCCAATTCTAATTTTATTTTTGATAGGAAGGATATATTGAATATTTTCTAGAGTAATTAAATTTTGGCAAAAATAACATTTTAAATTTTTTTGTTGAATATCATCCCAAAGATTCAAATCTACTAGTACTTTTTCAAGTTCTGTATCAAATACCGCACTTATTTTATTAGTTGTCATTTCTTATTTTAATAACTAATTATTATATTTATACTCTCTTTTTAAAGCTTTACAAGAGGAAAAATGAAGTTTAATTATCCTGCTTCTGAAGAATTTTTTGGTTTTTCTATCCTATAAAAAAATGTGCTTGTAATTGAACTAACGTTCACCTATATTCAAATTAAATAACTAAATAAAACATTTAGAAAATATATGAATTATAATATAAGAAATTTATGGACAATATAATTAATCAACTTAACAAGAGTGACTGGGATTTTAAGGGACATGATACTCAATATATGACTCACGGAATTCATAAGTATCCAGCAAGAATGATTCCTCAAATAGCCAGAGCTTTAATACTGGCTTTTTCAAACAAAAATGATCTTATTGTTGATCCGTTTGTTGGTTCGGGCACAGTTTTAACGGAAGCATTTTTGAATAGTAGAGATTCTATTGGAAACGATTTGAATCCTTTAGGCATTTTATTAACTAAAGTAAGAACTACTCCACTTGGAGGTGATAAGTTAGCCAAAATATTTAAGCAAATAAAAATAAATGTTTTAAAAAATAAATATATTGATCCAGATTATATTGATCCTGAAATAAAAAATTCTATTGAAGAAACTAATCTACATTATTGGTTTAAGGATTACGTCCTTATTGATTTATCAATTATTAAAAAAAGTATTAATGAGTTGAATATTTTAAAAAGCGAAAAAGATTTTTTCCTCGTCTGTTTTTCCGCAACAGTTCGAGACTCATCAAATTTGAGAAGTGGAGAATATAAGATTTATCGAATTCCCCCAAATAAGCTTGATTTATATAAGCCAGATGTATATGGTAAATTTTACGAAATTACTGAAAAATATATTAGTAAAATGTCAGACTTTTATATTTATTGCAAACAAAATAAATTACGAAATAAAGTTATTATTACTAAATCAGATGCTAGATATTTGCCAAAAGAATACAAGAAAGGCTCTACTGATCTTATTATTACTTCCCCACCATATGGCGACAGTCAAACAACAGTGGCTTATGGGCAGTTTTCTAGATACTCTTTGATTTGGCTAGGATATAAGAAAAAAGAAATATATGAGATAGATAAAATATTATTAGGAGGAAGACCTTCAGAATTAATTTCAGAAATTAAATCCCCAACTCTTAAATTAAAATTAAACGAAATTAAAGAGCGAGATAAGGAAAGAGCAAATGATACTGAATGGTTTATGGTTGATCTATATTTAACCCTTAAAGAAATGTCAAGAATTTTAAAAAAAGGAGGCATTGCCTGCATTGTTATTGGTAATAGAGCTGTAAGAAGAATCAGGATCCCTACTAGTAAAATAATTGAAGAAATGGTAATAAATATGCCTAACGATTTTAAAATGAAACATTTGATTACAATTGGAAGAAATATTCCAACAAAAAATAATCCTATTTCTTCAAAATTTAAATTGGCTGATGGCAGCGTTGAATGGATTAAGACAATGTCTACAGAAGATATTGTTATATTACAAAAATAGTATTAAATATACTGGGTGTGTTCGTCAAATAAATGAAGAAAGTCTTGTTTAGATATTCTTATTGCTGTGCCATGATCGTGCACTTTCCCCTTTCTTTTACCACTTTTGTCAATCCCAATTCTTAGTTCTACTTTAACCTTTCCATTTTTAATGGCATCTTTAAATCTATTGAAACGCAACCCTGATAATAAATAAGTTTCAAAGTAATAAAATTTTTCATCTTGGGAATTTTTTTCTCCTTTTGTTAAAGCGTTTGTTAGCAATATCTTGTCAGCCTTTGTGTTTAATTGATCCCATAGGTCTTTTAAAATCCAATGAGCTTCAATTTGTTTATTATTCTCAATAACTAATTTATCATCTTTAAAAATTATTTTTAAGCCATGTTTATTCGTACGATTTCCATATATATCTATATAACATTTTATTAATCCGTCTTTTTCTGAAGGATAACTAAAATTATCATACAATTTTGCGTTAGTACCTCGTGGCAAAGGAGCCTTTGAAGTTAAAGTTAACATACTGTTTGATTTCAATCTTGCTGCCTTAATTTCCACAGAGCCCAAATCTGGTAAGTACAAGTTATTTTCTGGAATTCCCAACAATTTCTCAAGTGTGTTTCCCACCCCTCCATCATGGCTATATATAGTTTTAACGTAACCCAATGCTTTGATTTCTTTTAATTTTATTATAATTTCATCTATATTCTCGTATTTCATTTTTTATGATTCGATTTTATAAAATATAATATTTTTATTTTTCTCCTCCTCCTTCGTCAACCCACTTCGCTATAAGCTACGAGGGTCAAGAGACTTCGGAAGGATTTCAACTCTGACAGTATCAGAGTTTTAACCATCCTTTCAAAGCTCAGATTCATGGAAAACATTCTAACATTTTTGTAGGTTATAGTCCACAATTTAAGGCTAAGAATGGGGAAATATTAAATCCACAAATGAAAAATAATGAATGACAAAACCTTTTAGAAAAGATCGTTTTAGGGTATAATACAGCTTAATGTCAAAGAAAGAAAAACTAAAAAATGGTCTAGCTCCAGGAATTTCTTATCTAATGCCAGATGGAACTTGGAAAACTATCCCACTTGGAGCGACTGGTGAGAAAGTTCGTTCGGTTCAAGCAGACTTTTGGTTAGCGTGGGGTGACTACCATAGATATAGACGATTAGCCATAAAATCTCAATCAACAAAACCATGTTCCCCTGCTAAAAAATAGAAATTTCCAATGATTTAATTTTCAATTTTATGTTTTTTATATTAAAATATTATTGCTTATGTTTAACGAGCGACTAAAACCGCCTAATCCTAATAAAGTACTTGACGCTGTTCAGGTGATGATGGTGCCGATATCAGTTGGAGTTTCAATTATACTTGGCCAAACCCAAGTTCCGGGATTGGTTCTCACAGCCTCGTACACTTTTGCCGGCGGAAACCTGGCCGTCTTGGTCTTCAGAAAAATCGCCGGACTTCTTCCCCCTCCGAAAAAATAAATGGATTTTTTATATTGCCGGCTTTTTTGTACGACCTGTCTTTCCTTTTTTTGCAGCTTTAGCCTCTCTATTCAATTGTATTTGCGACCAATCAATAGGTACTTTTTTACTACAACTTTCAATAGCACAAACCGCTTCTACAGGCCTATTGAGCTCATCAAGCCGTGTAACTAAACCTTTGAGTCCAGGACAAGATGTCCCAAATCTATTTGAATGCTCAAAAATTGGAACAGTTGACCCTATCGGAAGTTCAGGGGAAGGAATCGATTTTGGCGCTTCTTCTGACATGCTTATATTTTACCACTTTGCTAAAGTTTTTTAACCATTTAACGGTTTATCTATTATTTGCTATACTGTTTTTATATGAGGGATTTTATTCTTATCTTGGTTTTCTTACTGATCATCTTGGGGACCTACTTGGGAATTAAAAAGTTTCAGACTCTTATGAAAAGCAATGATCAGATAAGAAAAACCACCAACGAAATTCCATCGTCCGCAATTGAATAAACAAAAGGGACGAATGAGGAAATAAAGAAATAATAAAATAATTAAATAAATGTTTAAATAATCAAATGCATTAATGTATTTATTCATTTTTTTATTCAATCATTCATTTCTTCATTTCTTTATTTAATTATTCTTACATTTCACTAGTATTTAGTATTGTTAATAATCTTACTGACTATCATCAGAATCTCATGACACTCCTCAATATAAGGTTTAACCGTTTCACTGCTTAAAAGACCTGTGTCTTTTATAATTAAAAGCCAGTATTCAGTTTCTTTGGTTTCTTTTTTAACAATATAATATTTTGCTATAAAATCTTTTTTCGTAGATGCCCCGTCTGCTTCCTGATCGTTCGCACCTATTGAAGTTAACGACGAGGATATCTGACTGATAATGGGAAAGCTCTCATTGGTCTTTGATATTTTCTTAACAACATTTTTAAAACAATTAACGACAAACTTATATATTCTCGAATGAATATCCCGCGGTGTATTCTTATATTTATTCATTTTTTATTTGTTTATTTGATTATTTATTTTTTTATTTATTTATTTCTTTATTTAATCATTCATTTGTTTATTTCTTCATTTAATTATTTATTCATTTACTAAGGTTGTCAATCTTTTATAACCTACAAAGTCTCAACCACGGATTGTTTTAACAATAAAAATTTAACAAAAGGTACCTATCTTAATATAAAACCTGCTCGTCGGAGATAAACCTCGAGGGTGTTGAGTATCCTTGTGATCCGAAGATAAATCTTTTTCTCGTATTGGTTATGTAGAGCATTTTTTTGGCTCTTGTTATTCCGACATAAAACAAACGGCGCTCTTCTTCAAGCTGGAACTGATCGTCAATTGAACGTGAATGAGGTAACAAACCCTCTTCAACGCCGACGATGAAAACATGGTCAAATTCAAGCCCCTTGGCCTGATGAAGGGTCATCAGAACTAACTGGCGGCTGTCCTTGGTATTTTTTTCATGTTCCGAATATTCCGACTCAACCAGGGCGACCTGTTCGAGAAAATCCATCAATTTCGGAAAGTTCACTCCCACCGATTTCAGCTCCTTGATATTTTCCAGCCGCCCAAAATCCTCTTCATCTTCCTTATCATATAGTTCCAAATAATTAACTTTATTAAAAAGTTTTTCCATGATCTCCTCGGTTGAGACCGTCTCGATCTTATCCTTCATTTCCTCATAAAATACTTTGAATTTTTCAAATCTTCTCTTCCCCAATTTTTTTATCCGTTCAAGTGATACCGACTCGTTAGGATTGATCAGCAGTTTTAAATATGCGAGAACATCCTTGATCTCCCGCCTTTCATAAAATCGCGTCCCCCCGACTAGAACATACGGGATTCCGTAATGAAGAAAGACCTCTTCAAGGACTCTCGACTGGGCGTTGGTCCGGTAAAGGATGGCAAAGGTCGGCGGATCGCTGATACTGGCTGAATTATTAATTTTAACGATCTCTTCAGCCGCATAAACCGCCTCGGCCTGCTCGTTATCGGCCTGGTAAAAAACCACTTCTTCGCCTTTTTTATTATCGGTAAACAGATGCAAGATCGGATGGGTGTTGTTTTTTGAAATAACACTGAAGGCAAAATCAAGGATATTCTGGGTCGACCGGTAGTTTTCCTCCAGATAAAAGGTCTTGGTTCCATTAAAATCTTTTTCGAATTTTTTCAGGTTGGTGATGTCCGCCCCCCTCCATGAATAGATGCTCTGGGAAAAGTCACCGACGACGGTAATATTTTTTGATCTCTCCGCCAGCAATTTCGTCAATAAATACTGAACATAGTTGGTATCCTGGAACTCATCAACGAGAAAATATTTATATTTATTGTGATAGTAGTCCAAAACGTCATCTTTTTTTTGAAGCAGATAAACTGTTTTTATAAGCAGATCATCAAAATCAACGCCGCGGTTTTTTTCCAGTCTTTTCTGATACTGAAAGTAAACATCGGCAACCAGGGCTGATTGATGAAATTTAAAATTTTCCAGAAATTTTTCCGGAATGATCATCTGGTTTTTTGCTAAAGAAATATAGTAAGCGAAATAACCGGGAGTCTTTTTATCAAGTTTTTTCTCCTGAATTATCTGCTTAAGAAGCGATTTTTGATCATCGTCATCATAGATGATAAAATTTTTATTTAACCCGGCCGCCTCCCAGAAGATCCGCAAAACCCTGACACAAAAAGAATGGTAGGTCCCGACATATCCCAGTTTAACCATCCCTCCCAACTGCCGGCTGATCCTTTCCTTCATTTCCGCAGCCGCTTTATTGGTGAACGTCATCATGACGATTGAAGCCGGGTTAATTTTCTTTTCTTTAATCAGGTAGATCACCTTGGCCACCAACACTCTTGTCTTGCCCGATCCGGCCCCTGCTAAAATAATCGTCGGTCCGCCATAATTAACCACCGATTCCCGTTGTTTAATATTTAGATGTTTAAGAATATCAATGTCCATGAAGTATAATTATAGAGGATTTAATTTTCAATTTTCAGTTTTCAATTTACATTGAATTTTCAATTAATCAATTTTCAAACATTGATAATCGTAACATTGTAAATTTATTGAAAATTGCAAATTGGTAATTGAAAATTAATAATATGTCTCTCAAATCTAAATTAATTATAATTTCTTCCCTCGCATTAATAACTCTCGTAATTATCCTCCGCCCATATTATCTCTTCGTTACTCAAACCCTTCACGTTTCTCCAATAAAAACCTTGCTGTCGCTTGACGGATTAAAATCTTACAACAATCGCGTCAATGTTTTATTTTTGGGAATTGCCGGAGCCGACCGCGAAGGCCCTAACCTTTCCGATTCCATTGTCGTCCTTAGCTACGACCTAAAAACTAATCATTTGGTTACTATCTCGATCCCCCGCGATATCTGGAGTGACGCTTTGCAGGATAAAATCAATTCCGCTTATGCTTACGGTGAAGCGAAGAAAAAAGGGGCGGGATTTATTTTAGCCAAAGCCGAGATTCAAGCCATTATCGGCCAACCTATCCATTATGGGGCTGCTATTAATTTTGACCAATTTGAAGAATTGATCGATTTTTTAGGCGGAGTTGAAGTAAATGTCGAAAATTCTTTTACCGATATAAAGTTTCCGATCGCCGGGAAAGAAAACGATCTTTGCAATGATGACCCGGAATATAAATGCCGCTACAAAACCGTCTCTTTTACCAAAGGGGTGACATTAATGGATGGACAGACTGCTTTGAATTTTGTCCGTTCCCGTAATGCGATCGGTTCGGAAGGAAACGATTTCGCCCGGGAAAAACGCCAGCAAAAAATCATTGAGGCTATTAAAAATAAATTGATCGCTTTTGTTAAAAAAAATAATATTACCCAATATAAAAAACTTTATGATCTGGCCGATAAATTAGTCAAAAGGGACATTAATAATCAACAGCTGGCGATTATTTTTAAAAATATTGTTTTTAAAAGAAATTTCAAACAGGAAAAGATAATTCTTTCCGAGGATTTCTTTGTTAATCCGGAAACAGATCTTAATAGATATGATTACCGTTGGGTTTTAATTCCGGTAAACGACGACATAGGGATTGTACGTAAATATATAGATTGCCGGCTGGCGCAAAAAACTGACTGCGACAAATTAAAGAAAAAATGAGAAGAAGATCGTTGAAACGGCGGCACCGATAATCAAAAGGACTTTGCCGACACTGCCTGTTTCCGGCAGGACCTGCGGCTGGCTAGCCGGAGCTTCCGTTAGAGATCCCGTTGGAGATTCCGCAGGCGTTACGCTGGGATTATTTGCCAGAACAATTTCCGCCGCAACCGTAGGGGTGGTGTTAGTCGGCAATATCTCGGTCGGAGCTATTTCTGTTGGAACTACAGCGGTTGGGGCAACTTTCGTTGGTGTTGGTGTTAAATTTTTTTGAGTTATTGGCGTCGGCATAACCGTTGGTTTGATGATCGATGGAGTTGCTGTCGCCTTAACCGAAGAATTTTTTAATGCCTGATCAGGAACGGCACTGTTCTTTTTAATCAACGATACAACAAAGATAACAATAATGACCGTCAGTAAAGAAATAGTTAAAAAAATGGACTTTGAATAATTTACAGATTTAGTCTGTTTTTTAGTCAAAGAACTCGGCAGATTGGTGTAATTCGAAGCAACTGCAAAATTATTATTGTCTTTAAAGTCAGGAATTGAAGGCGTCTGTTCTTTGGTTTTTTCTTTTTTAAAGTTATAGATCTGATAAGCGACCACTGCTGTTGTGATAAAAAAAGCGATCAGACTTACCTTATTAAGGTAGGATAAAATAGTAAAAACATCCATAAATTCATTTTAACGAAAAATTAACTCAGAAAGCAAGAAGAATTCCCCCGCCGATAACGATCAAAGCCATACTGCCAAAAATTGTACCCATAAAATTACTTCCGGAAACCGGCGGTGTTGTTGTGATGTTTGCCGGAACGGTTGGGGTAGGAGAAGTAAAAGCAGCTATGGTCGGAATCGGAGTGGCCGTGATTATGATCGTCGGTTCACCTGATGCTGTTCCTAAAACCCGTCCCTCATTACCTTGTTGAGCAATCATTGTAAATTTTCTGGTTAACATGACCTCTTTTCCCGTCTGATCTTTTGTCTTTATGACGATCGTATGCGGGCCCAGCTCCAAATTTTCAGGAAGGAGATAACTCCAATTGCCCTTACCGTCACTCGTCGTTATCGAGGAATAAGTTTTTTTGGAATTAACGGTGATTTCAATTCTGGACGAAGGCATGGCCACTCCCTTGATTAAGGGAATGCTTCCCGGAATCAGAGATCCTTCTTTCGGATATAAAATTTCAACTTTATTATTTGCCGCTGTTCCCAAATTTGTTGATGCTGATAAGACGTTGTCATCTCCGGCAAAAGAATAATTTTTATCTTTAACAAAAACAATTGTTTGAGGCAGAGGGGAGACTTGAGATTTAATCGTTGTGATCGTCAGTCCTTCACCTTCGCTTGTCACGATCTCAATTATTATTTTATCCTTATCGGATATTGTTAAGATATTCTGACTGTCTTTGCTGTATATCTGATTTAGAGGAATAAGCCAGCTTCCGTCGCCGGTTGATTTTATTTGGGTCAAAAGTGAATAACCGCCTCCGACGCTTAAAAGAATATAAGAATTAATCAGCGGATCAATCGAGTTTGATTGCAGGATTTTACCGAATGCCGGACTGATATTCTGCAAACTATTAAGGTTGTTTTGAGGTGTAGTAAAACTGAAAGAATTTCCGTCAGGTTGAACAATGATCTGATTATTATCGGTAATTATTTTAAAAAAATATTTTTTCCCCGGCGATAATTCCTTTAACGTCGCCAAATGAGTGATATAACTGCCTTTTTTTTCGCCTAAATTATTCAGGTCCTTTTCATCAAAAACGATTTTATTCTCCTTATTCTCTCCATCTCCATAAGCAACCCAGCCGGATTCCTTTTTATCTGTCTGCCAAAAAATGCTTACCTGGGTCGGCGATAAATTTACTATTTCAACCCTTTTGGCCACTTTCAGAGAGGCCTTGGAAGGTCCGGCTAACCCTAAAAAAAGCTTTGAAAAAAAGACGGCAATTAACAGGACGAACAAAACGCCGACTACTGTCGGCAATCTGTTTTCTTTATGTAAATAGATGTCAGAATAAATCATAATTATTCGGTTTTGCTTTTTAATGTATCTAACAATTCCCTACTGATATTATATCTATTCACTTGAGGCAAGGTTAGCTTCGACTTTATTTTATCTTCGGTTGAGGCATGATAAATATCGGAGACCAGCCAATAAACGACCGTTAAAAAGACCCCTACCGAAAGTAATAATACTTCTTTCTTATTCATAAATAATAACCGTTAATTGTTAATGATATTTTTAAATTTCCGGAGCCTGACGATTCTTTATCCCGGTTTATTTCTAAATTATCAATCAACTTTAGCCTTCTTTGAGCAAATATGTCGGCCATAAAAAGCCTAAGGTTTTCAAAGCTGGCCGTTGCTTCCAGCTTTAATGCAATATCCTGTTTTTCCTTATAAGACTTGGATAAATTAATATCGACTATGCTTGCTTTATCAATGGTTAGAGAATTTTTATCGGCAATTTTTTTTATATCTTCAATAATTTTGTTTATTTCCGGTTGTTCCGAAATTGACTGATTAAGCAGGGGCAGATCGTCTCTGTTTGCTTCTATCTGCGTTTGGACTAAAGTAATACTGCTTATTTTTTCTTCATAAACCTGATCGATCTTTGTTAAATCCACTTCTTCTTTTTTTAAGGAAAATGCCGTTGTCAACGACGGTTTTATCGCAAATGTAATAAAAACAGAAAAAATTAGAAGGAAAAAAACTATAAAAAAATAATCAGCGCTTTTTTTTTGAAAAATTGATTTTGTTATAGCCGTTAGGTCCATGTTTTTAAGTATTAATAAATTTTTCTAAAAATAATTCAAAGTTATATCCTGTTTCAGTTTTTTTTATATTTTTGAGACTAACCGCTTTAAACTTATTGTCTTTTTTCAATAAAACATAGAATGCCTGTAAATGTTGGGCATTTGCAGCATCCCCTGTTATTGTTATTGACTCATTTTTTATTTCCATACTCGTCAAAACAATTGTTTCAGGAAAAGCGGAAAGAAAATAATTAAACATTTCACTAAATTTTTTTTGTTTTTGAATTGCCTCATTGATAATTAAAGTTTTTTTATCAATTTTGGCGGCTTCATTTAAAAGAGGCAGAACAATCTTGACTATCTCTTTTTTTTGTTCGACGCCTTCTTTTAGATCGATGATCCTTTGGTCTATTTGGAACCGGTAAAAAAACACCCCAATCACAACCAATTGAGTTATGACAATTATGTATCTTAAATAATTGAGACCAAAAAAAGTAAGCCTATCCAATAAGCTTTGATCTTTTTTTTCCAACAAATTTATTCTGTGTCTCATTTCTTTTTAATGGATAATTTCTTACTTACTCTTGATTTTAATCTGGTGGCTTTATTTTTATGAATTACATGATGTTTAACGGCTTTATCGACTTGAGAATAAAACAAGCTAATCAGTTTCTTGACATCAGTTCCGCCTTTTTTGATCTTTTTTAAAGTTGTTTGATATGCTTTGATATATAAAGTATTCACTTTAGTTCTTTTTTTATCTTTTCTGACTTTTTTTATAGCTGATTTGATTATCGGCATAATATGATAGAACACCTCCCCTCAAAATATTAAATATTAAATATTAAATTGTGTACTCTTTGGTAAAATATTTATCCCCGCCTTCACTTTTAAAAATTAATTCCACCTTTATCTTATCTTTGATATTATGATAAACGCACGTTCCCGAAGAACATGTCCCTAGGGTTATTTTCTTTTCAAAACTCCGTCCGGTTATTTCAGCGGTGCTATTAACTCCTTGTAGTCCGCCTTCAACAGTCTCATAAGATAATATATATTCCAAACCGGTAGTATTTACCGGCATATTTTTTATTGAAAGCAAAACTTCTTTTTTCCCTGTTGACGCAGTTAAATTGATTTCTACGGAACCGTCAATCGTCGGTATAACTCCGTCCTGCGGGGCAGCTGATTCATTTTTTTTGCTGACAGTAGCTTTTCTTCCTATAAATAGCCAATAACCGGACAAAATAAAAAGTACTAAGAATATTCCACCCAAAATCATTGTTGTTTTACGACTTAGTTTCATATTTTAATTAAATTTTTAACTTAGTTGACAAATAATCCATTAATTTGTCAGTTTTTATCCGCTCCTGTTTCATCGTGTCTCGATCCCTTACCGTGACCGTCTTATCCTCAATCGTCTTATAATCTATTGTAACACAAAATGGCGTCCCGATTTCATCCTGGCGCCTGTACATTTGACCGATATTCCCCGAGTCGTCAAATTCACAGACATAGATCTTTTTTAGATTGTTCAAAAGCTCTGAAGCTTTAGTTTTCAGCTTTTCGTCTTTTTGCAACGGAAATACCGCCACTTTCACAGGTGACAAACTTGGTTTTAACTTTAAAACGATTCTTTTTTTGCCGTTGACCTCTTCTTCGTGATAGGCGTTTATAAGCATGGTAATGAGCAGTCTTGATAGTCCAAAAGTCGGCTCAATTACATGAGGAATAAATTTCTCATTTGTCTTAGGGTCCCGGTAATTTAAATCTACTCCGGAATTTTTCATATGGTTCTTTAGATCGAAATCGGTTCGGTAGGCCAGTCCCCACATTTCTTTCCAACCGAAAGGAAATTCATATTCGACATCCATCGTTTTTTTTGAGTAATGAGATCTTTCAAAATCTTCATGTTCTCTCCAACGGAGTTTATTTTTTGACAGCCCCAGTTCAAGGGCAAAATCCCACATTTCTTTTTTCCAACTTTCAAAAGCGGCTTCCCAGTTTTCAGGACGGATAAAATATTCAAATTCCATTAAGTCAAATTGAAGGGTGCGGAAGACTCCTTGACCCAAGGTGATCTCATTTCTGAAACAAATCCCGGTTGAGGCGATTCCGAAAGGCATTCTCACCCTCATCGTGTCAATGACATTTTTGAAGTTCATGAATATCCCCTGAGCCAGCTCCCCCCGTAAATAGGCGGTTGACTTGCTATCTTCAACCATGCCGATCTTTGTTTCAAAAAGAAGATTAAACTTTCGGACATCGGTCAGGTCGGCTGAACCGCAGTGAGGACATTTTAATTTATTGGTTTTGATTATTTCAGTTAGCTTTTCAACCGGTAAACCTTCTACTTTTATATCTTTTAATTTTGCTTCAATCAAATGATCGGCCCGGGTGCGGTACTTGCATTGCTTGCAGTCGACCAATGCGTCGTTGAAACCGGCCACATGACCTGAAGCTTCCCAGACCTTGGGATTTAAAATGACGGACGAGTCAACCATGACGATGTCACGCCGATCAAGAACAAATTTTTTTATCCACAGATCGCGGAGATTATTTTTCAAAAGCACTCCGTAGTGGCCAAAGTCCCATGTATTAGCCAACCCTCCGTAAATTTCCGATGACGGGTAAAAAAACCCCCGTCTCTTGGCTAAAGCTATTATATTGTCCATAAAAAATTATTGATATTGCAAAGGCGGGACGCTTAATTTTTTTCGACTTGGGAGTCCCCGAAAAGGGGAGGGTTCCCACGGAGAAATAAAATTAAGTGCCACGCCTTTAACTTAGTCAATTACATTATAACGTAAGAGAAGGAATTTTTTCATTAATAATTTCCTCTATTAGCAAGATAAGTTCAGCTTGGCTGACATCTTTATCCAGATAACCCAACGACTTCATTACCTGGGTTAAATATTTTAAAATTATTGTTTCTGTTTTAGGAGATTTTGATAAGTCGATAAAGAAATTTTTGGTTAAATTATAGATCTTTGCCTCTTTTTGCTGTTCCGGCAATAACCGCTCCAGAACAAATAAAAATGAATACAACTGTTTGACCTTGCTCTCATCTTCCTTCAGTTCGGAAAAGCCGGAGATCAACTGGGTCTCCTGAAGATAATAGTGATCATTTCTATTGCTGAGAAGAACGTTGATCAGGTTACCTGTCTGAAGATGAGGCGAACGACGGCTGGTGATCTTTTTGACACCTTTGGCAAAGACTGTCAGCCGTCCCAAGTCCTGAGTAAAAAGACTTATTAGAACATCCCTGTTCAAAAGGCTTTTTTTCTTCAAAACCAGCGCCTCGGTTTTTAAAGAGTTAAACATTGAAGATATCTTACTTTATTAAAGAAGTAAAAAAAAGACATTTTTTATTTAGTCTTTTTTCGAGCAATATCCTAATGTATTACTGGCGGGCAACCCCGGTATATGTTTGCAGACAACCCTTTCATTGGTGTATTCTCTAATACAATATCTCTCATCGTCGCTAGCTAAATTACAAGTCGCCGATTGACCTGGAATAAATGTAACCGCATCCCTACAATAACCTTTGATGCATAAATATTTGCTTCCCCAATTACTACAGGCTCCAACCGCCCCGGTGCATACTATAACCGGATTTGTCGGAACAACGGTAGGAAATTTATCTCGAGGTCCACTTGATGGGCTCGGGAGGATGTCTTTTATACATTTATTTATTCCGCCGATCTTTATACATTGGTAGCCCCGTTTACAAATCGCAGTTCCACAGAACTCAACTTCTCTTGCTTTACTATTGCTGTTAAAAACTGTGTTTTTTTGACTAATAACCAAAGCAAAAATCAATAATACAATCATCAGCAACATCAAGATCAATGATCTAATATTTCTTCCCTTTTCAAATTTCTTTACCATTATTTTTATGCAACAAACTTATTTATTGATTACCCTGTCAGTCCTGAGCACACCATCAAATAAAGACACGTTGTTAAAGCTTACCTTTAATTTTTGCTCCTCTACTCCCGGCTGTTTTTGAATCAGCAAAGAATAGTCCTTGATATCAACACTTGGAGGCAAAGTATATTTGACGATAACCGTTCCCTGTCCCTTGGGCACAATTTCCAAAAAGCCTTCAAAGACCGTTTTCCCCAATTCGTTGTAAGTTTGGACTTTTTTTGTTGATCCTTTTAGACTGATCAGCTTTGAACCTTCCGGTACATAGAATCTTATCCAGTTGCGAAGCGTAGCGTTTAAACACAGACCGCCCCGTTCCAGATTACAGTCTGAGGCCGGATAAGGGTTCCGGAAAACTATCGTTACTTCTCTTTCTGTTCCGTTAGTCTTTGAATCTATACTTTCACTGACAAACATATTTGATTTTGCGCCGGCAAAGTTGACATTATTAATATGAAGATAATCACCCTTAAAATCTCTTATTCTTCCGGCAAAATTAAGCTGCTCTAATGATTTTTGAGTTTCAGCATCTTTAAAATAAACGAGAATATGTTTTTCATCAAGATTCTTGAACATTGTCTGTATCAAGGTTCCCCAATATTTTGATGGTGAAAAACCAAGGGCATTATAAAATAACCGGTACATTAAGTCGCCTAAAATTCCCTTCCTGTTTACTTTGACATAATTAACTGGCCGGTCGACCAGATCAAATAAGGTATAAATTGCTTCAGGACAGTCGCATCTTTTATCAATCTTGGCGCTGAAACGGATTCCATTAACTTGAACGTCGCCAAAAATCGTCAAAAGATCAACTAGTATCTTTGAATCTAAAGCAATGACACCATCGTAAACAACCTTGGCGCCGCTTTTTTGATTGAGACTTTCAAATAGTTTGATTGATTCGACAAAATCCGGGGACAGATTGCTGTCACGGATATAAAACTGACTGACCCCTTTATGATAGGTCAATATCTCTATTGGTGCTTTTGGATGATTGCTGATCTCGGCATCAAGTGAATAGATATCATCAGATCTGTAAATGGTCATCTTACCTTTATTTATTTTAAATATTGCATAGAAAGTTAAAAAACCACCGGTGGCTCTTCTTTCTTTATCGTTTTGATACAAGACTAAGTAGACTCTTTCTTCCTTGCTTCCTAGAATCTGAGGTAGTTTTTTTATTAATGGCTTGGCATTAACAAAAAGTTCCGTCATGCCTTCAAATTGATCTTTTAAATTCGTAATATTTTCCCTTAACACCGTTTTCCCAATCTTTTTTGGATAGCGGTTCGGATCGATCTTCGCGATGCTTTTGCCGGCTTGATCTAAATCTTCGGCAATAGGATCGATCTTTTGCGCCATTTTATCTAAGGTCAAAACGGCTGTTTGCAGTCTATCTTCAGCCGACTTCTCCGAAAATGATTGTTCGCCTTTTTTGAAACCGATTAGATCCGCATAAGGTTCGATTGTTGTTACCGTTTCTTTAGCGGCTTTAATTAAATAATTTCCTGCGATTAATCCGTTTTTAAGATCAGAGACATAAGGAATAAAAGAAGCCCAATAAATTGGTTTCGCAGCTTTCTCCAGATTTTGATATTTATTGGAAAAATCATCCAGTTTTGTTTTCAAAAGGACAATGTCATTTTTAGCGAAAACCTTTTTCATATCTTTGGCTGAGGTAATGACGATGTTCGCTTTTGATTTGATATTGATAATCGGTCTTACAACGAAAAAATATCCTAAAACTAATAAAATAACCAAGAAAATCAAACCGCCTTTATTTTTCATATTTTTAATTATAACTTTTAATTTTATTATACAGCACCTTTTCCGCTTACCATCACAACTGGAGTTAAAAACATAATTTTTAAATCGTTCCAAAGTGACATATTTTTTACATAGCCTGCATCGATTACTATTCTTTTATCAAAATTTATCTCTGATCTCCCTGTAACCTGCCAAAGACCGGTTACTCCGGGTTTCACCGAAAGAACATCTGTGACTAATTTTTTTGTATGTGGATATTTGCTTAATTGATTTTCTAACTCATCGGGATAATAGGCTCTTGGTCCGACAATGCTCATTTCGCCTTTTAATACGTTTAACAACTGCGGGATTTCATCGATTGAATGACGACGTATAAATTTTCCCACATTGGTCACCCGGGGATCTTTCAAGAGTTTATAGCTGCTTCTTTTATATTCATCAAATAACTTTTTAAAACGGGGATCTGTTCGTAGCAGATAATGGGCATTATTGACCATCGATCTAAATTTATACATTTTAAATTTTTTTCCTTTTTCTCCGATCCTTTCAGGGACATCTGCCAGTATCGGTCCTTTTGAATCGATTATTATTAAAAACGATATCACTAACGCTATTGGAGAAAATAATAATAATAAAAAAATGGCACCAGCAATATCGACGATTCTTTTCAAACCTTTTTGATATTTTTTACCGTTAGAGATATTGGTCATAATAATTAAGTAAGATTTTCGTGTTCGGTTCCGGGAAAACTTTCAATGATTTTTTTTACTTTTCCCATCGAATTTTTTTTAGCAATTAATATTGCATCTTGCGTATTGATAATAATATGTTCATCTAAATCAACTCCCAGAATCATTTTCTTTTCATCATAGTTATAGATCAGGGAATCTTTGACATTATCCAAATATACTTTTCCATTAATGACATTTTCTTCTGTTTTCAATTGTAATGCCTCCTTTAGCGCTTCCCAACTTCCGACATCGCTCCAACCGATATCTTCAACGATAACATAGGCATCTTTTTTATCCAGGTTTTCCAGGATGGCATTATCAAAATTGATGCTTTCTACCTTTCCGTAAGTTTGTTTTAAAAATGCCTCATAACTATCTTTGCCGTAGTTTTTTAATATAGATTCGGTATTGTTGTAAATATTCGGAGCCAGTCTTTGAAAGTATTTATAAATAAAATCGGCGCTGGAAACAAAATATCCCAGGTTCCAGCCGTATTTTTTAGATTGAAAAAACTTTTCCGCCGTTTCTTCATTTGGTTTATATTTCAACCCCTCAAACTTATAAACATTAATCCCTTCTATTTCTTTCAACTGTTCCCCAAGATGAATATATCCTAAATTTATACTTGGAAAGCGGGGTTTATTAGCAATAAAAATAATTTTGTTTGGATTTTTTTTAATCTCGGATCCGGCTACTTTTAATATTTTCTTAAAGAGAGTTACCTGTTTAACCAGATGATCGCTCCAAAGTATCGCTACCGGTTCCTTTGGACTTAGCTTTGAAAGAATACCCATAGCTAAAGCTATTGCCGGCGCTACGTCTTTTTTTTCCGGTTCAAAAAGAAAATTCGTTTCCGGAATTTTTGGAAGCTGTTTCTTAACAATATCGGCATAAAGAATGTTCGTTGAAACATAAATATCAGAATAATCAAAATCGGGAATCAATCTCTCAACAGCCAGCTGGAGAGTTGATTTGTTCCCGATTATTTTTTCAAACTGTTTAGGTGATTTCCGACGGGATAATGGCCAGAGCCTGATACCGGTTCCACCGGCGAATATTATTGCTTTCATAAATTTTTTTTGAAATTATCTACAAATCTTTTTTTACTGAATCTTTCTATATTTTTATAACCGAACTGCTTCAGTCCGTTCTTTAAATTGTACTTAATTTTGTCGAATCTTTCAATCGCTCTCCTTAACCCTGGCTCCGTTTGAGGAAGAAAAAATATTCCGGTTTTTCCGTCATCCACCGTCTCTAACGCCCCCCCCTTTTTATAAGCAATTACCGGACAGTTAAAAAACTGCGCCTCCAAGGAAACGTAGCCGAAGTCTTCTTCCTGGGGCATAATCAACGCTTGAGCGTTTAAATAAAGACTACCCAGCTCAGCATCCGGTAATTTTGATAAAAAAGTAATATTTTTACCGGCCATTTGTTTTAGTTTATTTTTCTGACTCCCCTCCCCGACGATAATTAAATGTTTATTTAATTTGTTAAATACTTTAACCGCCAGATCAATTTTTTTGTATGGCTCAAGCCTTGAAACAATTAAGAAATATTTTTTGTTTGTTATTGTTTTTGATATTTGATCTTTGATATTCTGCCAATAATTCGTATCAAACCCCGGATAAACTACCTCTGACTCTCTTTTATAATATTTTTTACAACGTTTTCTTACCGTTTCTGATATTGAGATAATTTCATCCGGTCTTTGGCTGACAACCAGATCCCAGTTTTTAAACATTCCTGAAAGGCTGCCGCCAAGACTACCCAGATATTCTTTTTGATGGCTCCACAAATATCTCGTTGGTGTAAGCAAATAACAAATATAGTGCGTTCCAGGTTTAGTGATGATGGATTTTGCAAACGAAGAGGTCACTGAAATTACCAGATCATATTCCGAAAAATTAAAGGATTCAAAAGCAAAAGGATAAAAAATAAAAGATAAAATCCGGCTTTTTTTAATGAAATCAGGAAAACTTTGCAGAAAAGAAGTTTTAACTTTTAAGTCTTTTGCCCAGCCGGCTTTTTCTTTATCAAAATATGATGTATAAAAAACCGCTTCCGGAAACATTTCGTGAAGATGTAACAGAATTCTTTCCACCCCTCCCCACTTATCGATCCAATCATAAACAATGGCTATTTTCTTGTCTGAAAGCATTTAATATTATATCAAAGAGAGAGACTCCATATAAATTTTCAAGGTCTCATCTGTCATTTTTGAGAAGGAATATTTTTTCATGATATCTTTATAATCAAATTTTGGTTTTTTTCCGATAAAGCTATTTATTTTTTCTGAAATATCATCAACATTATTTGGATCAAAAGACAAATAATTATTCCCAAGTAATTCTTTAAATACTTTAATATTTGATGCAATAATCGGTGTATTGAAATATGCCGTCTCAATTAACGGCAAACCAAAACCTTCTGATAACGAAGGATGAATCAAAGCTTGTGCGTTCTTATAAAAGAATATCAAATCCTGAAGATTGGGATTCTTAATAATAATTATCTTTTTACCGCACTTCATTATATTAATATAATGAAGTATTCTTGTTGAAAAATAATCATTTGGCCCCAAAAGAATTAATTTGCTTGAAGTTTTTACTTTCGAAAAAGCTGCAATTAATTTTTCCACATTCTTGTGGGGATAAAAATTTCCGACGTATATAAAAAAATTATTAAATTTTTCATTTAGCTCTTTGTTCTCTTTCGATTCTAATATTTGATAATTAACTCCTTCATAGATCGGTGATATTTTATTTGATATTTTGCCTCCATAAATATCTTCCAGTTGTTTTTTTACCGTTTCTGTGGGGGTGATGATCTTCACCGCCCGGTGAACCTGAAACCAAAGAATAATTTTAAAAAATAAATGTTTAATATTATAAATGAATTGATTTTTAGTTGAGGCTTTTCCTGTTTTAAACATCAACGGGGTCGTATCATGAACGGTGGCAATAAATTTCTTCCAATATAAGACCGGATAGCTAAAATAAGTAAAGTGCATTAAGTCTAAATTGTCTTTATAAAGTTCAAAGGCTAAACCTATTTGTTCACCTAAGGTATGCCAGCGGTAATTAACTTTGCGTTTAATAATATTTTTATTTTTGAATTTAAGGTTATCATAATCTCCTGGTATTAAATAAATATAGAATTGAATGTCATTAAATTCTTTTTTTTCTAAATAATAAATCAGATTTTTTATGTAAGTACCTACTCCCGTTTGAGAAAATAATCTGGCGTCAATTCCAATTTTTTTCATTTGTTTAAGCCTTTTTTAATATCTATTGCCAAATAAACTAATTTATTTAACAGGCGATTATGGTTTTTAGAATAATGCTTGTCATAAAAAATTTTCATAGAATTATAAAAATAATCATTGGTTTTTTTTTGAATAATATTATTGTTTTTTTTCTTTAGCCCCGATACTGATTTTAAATGAAGAACCTTCCATAAAGGATAGTAAATGATTTTGTATCCGAGCAACTTTATCTGAAATGCCATTTCAATATCTTCTCCGTAAGCAAAATAGTCCTTATCAAATCCGCCGAATTTATCAACAATTTCCCGCTTGGTAAATAAAAAGGCTCCGGTTGGAACATCAATTTCGTGGATATTATTTAAATTGAAATTCACCAAATGATAACCTCCAAATAATCTATTTAGAAACGGAACGTTAAAAAAAACTCTTTCCAAGCCGGAAAAATAAGTAAATGAACGCCAAAGGGTTGGAAAACCTCTGTGCGAAGCCGGATCGATCTCGCCTGACGGCAAAACCACCTTTACTGTTAAGGCTCCAATGTCCTTATGTGTTTCCATCAGATTTATAAGGTCACGGAAATCAATGTCGGTTACAATTGCATCAGAGTTAAGATACAGAACATACTTTCCACGGCTTTTCTCTAAACCAAGATTATTACCTTTACCGAAGCCAAGATTCTTATTATTTAAAAAAATATGAAGATCGCCCGAATATTTTTTTTCAAGATCTTGCAGCAATTCGACTGTTCCGTCTTTTGAATTATTATCAACGACGATTATTTCGTGTTCCAGCGGATATTTATTGAAATTTTTTTTTAAAGAATGTAGACATTTCCTGGTTATTTCCTTTGTATTAAAAGAAACAATGATAATAGAAAGAGGAATCATAAATTAAAAGTAAATTATCGTTTCGGTGATTGTTTCATTCTTCTTGATTTTCCTCCCGTACCAACTTTTCTTGTTTCTTTCTTTCTCGGGTCCCTTGTCAATAATCCCTCGGCTTTTAGCATCGGGCGGTATGTATCGTTATCAACGATCAAAAGAGCTCGTGATATTCCATGAACCATTGCATCAAGCTGTCCGGTTGTTCCTCCACCGTTTACGACAATTGAAACTCCGAATCGTTTTTCATTTTTTGTCAAGGTCAACGGAAATGACAAAAAATTCTTTTTATAATTTTTAAAGGAAGTTTCATCAATTGATTTACCGTTAATGAAGATTTCACCTTCCTTAATTTTTGACTTACCGACCGTCACTTCCGCACCTTTTTTAACTAAGTAAAGTCTGACACGGGCGATAGACTGTTTTCTTCTTCCAACCGCTTCATAATAACTTAAGTTTTTTATTTTTTTAGCCATATTATTTGTTTGTAAATTTATCTTTATAACTGTGTTCTGCATTCGGAAATACTATAACTCTATTCAATCTATCACTGCGGAATTTATTTTTGGCTAACATTCCGGAAACAGCTCTTTTAATAACTTCCCGTGAATCCTTTTTTAACAGATCGGCAAAGTTGATTGTTTTTAAACCACCGGGATACCCTGAATAATTTGTATATTCCTTGGATAAGGCTTTTTTTCCGGTGACTATAACCTTGGACGCGTTGATAACAACTACATAATCCCCTATATCCATATTTGGAACAAAGCTTGTTTTATGCTTCCCTTGAACTAATCGGACGATTTGCGGCGTTAAACGACCCAAGACTTTTTTTGACGCATCGATCAAATGCCATTTTCTAACGACCTGCTTTTCTTTAGTAGGCTTTGTCGATTGAGTTAATTTATTCATATTTGTTTTTGTTTTATAATTGGATATACCCATTCAATCCTGCCGACTTCGGCCCCGTCTGATTCCCTTTGGCCCAACTTAATAATCCTGATATATCCTCCATTGATTTTTGCAATAACGGGGCTGATGTCCCTATAAGCGATCACTAAAACCTCTTCGCTATCCAATTTCTGTTTTAAATAATTAACATTTGATTCTGTCTTTACTTTCATCTTCTCGATCAATCTTTCAATTACCGGCTTGATCGCTTTCGCTTTTGACAGAGTTGTTGTTAATTTTCCTTGCAAAAAGAAATTAACCGCTAATTTTCGGACTAAAGCCCGGTTAGCATCAATACCGTCACTAAATTTTATTTTTTTTACTCTGTGCCTCATATTGATTTAATAGTACGGAACAAATATTTTTGTTCCCTACTTTATTAACTTAAACTGATTTCCATTTTCTTTAACTCTTCTTCTATCAACTCAATTGATTTCTTTCCAACACCTTTCATACCTGTCAACTTTTCTTTTCCTGTCTTCACAAGATCGGCAACCGTTTCAATTTTTTCCCGTAGCAATGCGTTAATGACTCTTGAAGGTAAGTTCAATTCGTCAATAATAATATCAAATAATTTTTTATCGATCGCATCTCTTTTTTCGTCGGCTACACTTATCTGTTTCTTTAATTCTGGAGCATCTTTTCCGGAAAGAAGATAGCTAAAATATTCTGTTAACAATTTAGCCGCTTCTCTAATGGCAGTCTCAGATTTAATACTACCGTCAGTTTCCAGTTCAATAACTAATTTATCCGAGTTACCTTTTCTTCCAATTCTGGCTTCTTCAACTTTTACATTAACTTTCTTTATTGGTGAAAAGAAAGCATCTACCGGAATATAGCCTGTCTTTTTTTCTTCCCGATCCTCAACTGTGGAATAACCTGTTCCAACTTCAACAATCGCTTCAAAAGAAAGTTTTGCTTTATCGTCGGTCATTTCAGCGATATACAAATCTCCATTAATTGGTTTGATTTCACCCTCTAAATCTTTTGCTGATATTTTTTTTGTTCCTTTTCCTTCAAAACTTATTTTATACGGACCGCCTTCTTTAACGTCAAATTTTAACTGTTTTAAATTCAACATAATCTCAAGTACGGATTCTTTTACTCCGGGAATTGTAGAAAAAAGATGTGGAGCTCCGTCAAATTTTATATTTGTAACTCCGGCTCCTTTTAAAGAAGAAAGAAGGGTTCTTCTTAAGGCGTGACCCATACTCTGGCCAAATCCTTGTGGCAACGGTTCAATAACAAACTTTCCGTAATTACCCTCTTCAGTTTTTTGGGTGAAAAAAATTGGACTATACATATTTTTTATAATCCCGACTTAGTCGGGAACTATTAATTATCGAGAATAATATTCAATGATTAATCTCAGATTTATCAATTTTTCAATTACCTCTTGGGTAGGCTCCGCTATCAATTTTCCTGTAATGGCTTTTTTTTCCAGCCAAGCAGGTAAAATAATATCCTTGACATTTAAAGAACTTTCAATATAAGGAATCTTTGTCGTTTTATCATTAAAAAAGCTTATTTCTTCCCCAACTCTAACCTGATAAGAAGGAATCGAAAGCTTTTTTTTGTTAACGGTAATGTGTCCATGGGTTATTAGTTGGCGGGCCGCAGCACGGGTCGGGGCAAATCCTAAATGAAAAATTATATTATCAAGCCTGCTTTCCAAAGAATGTGACAAATAAGAAGCGGTATTCCCTTTTTTAAGGCTCGCCTTTTTAAAATAATTTTTCAATTGAGTTTCAGTGATGCCAAACATATATCTCAACTTTTGCTTTTCTCGTAGTTGTGTACCTCTTTCTGATACTTTTTTTCTTTTTCTGATCCCATGTTGACCGGGAGGCACATTAAGTTTTTTCAATAAACGGGCATGAGACTTAGAGCCGACTGTCTTTAATTCCAAATCGACTCCCTCTCTCCTTGATATTCTATTTTTTGGACCTAAGTATCTCATATTTTTAAACTCTTCTAATTTTCGGCGGCCTCACTCCATTGTGAGGAACCGGTGTAATATCAATAATTCTGTTAACGTCAATCCTTGATGCTTTGATCGCTCTTAATGCCGCTTCTCTTCCCGGACCAATCCCCTTAACCAAGACATCGGCTACCTGAAAATCAAATTTTTCTTCAGCTTTTTTTAAAGCGTTTTCAGTTGTAACGGTCGCAGCATAGGGAGTTGATTTCCGGGTGCCTGAAAATCCATGCATACCCGTTGATCCAACAACTAGAGGATTGCCTTTTTCATCGGTGATAGTAACCATGGTATTATTAAAGGTAGATGTTATGTATATTTTCCCTTTGATAACAGTTTTTTTAATTTGTTTTTTAATCATATTTATAATTAATTTTATTTAGTTGTTTTTGCTTTTACTTCTTCGGTTGTTTTATTTTGTTCAAGTTTTGCCCACATCTCTTTTTTAAGAGCTCCGACTGTCTTTCTTTTTCCCCGTTTCGTTCGGGCGTTCGATTTGGTTCTCTGGCCGTCAACAGGTAAACCCCGGATATGTCTTATCCCTCTATAGCTCCCTATCTCTCTTAATCTCTTGATATTTTCGTTGATTGCTTCTCTCAAATAACCTTCTACTTTGTAATTCGTTTCAATTACTTCAAGAATTTTTTTAAACTCTTCTTCAGTTATCTCTTTGACTTTTTTGTTGGCATTTACCCCAGTCTGAGATAAAACAGCCTTAACATTGGTCCAGCCTATTCCATATAATGTCGTTAAAGCGTAATCAATTCTTTTTTCTTCCGGTAATGTGACTCCTAACATTCTTGCCATAATTTTTATCCTTGCTTTTGTTTGTGTTTAACATTAGAACAAACAACATATAAATTTCCTTTTCTTTTAACTATTTTGCACTTCGGACAAATTTTTTTTAACGATGAATGAATTTTCATAATTATTTTCGGTAAGTGATCCTACCCCTATTTAAATCATAATGAGTCAACTCAATTTTTACCTTATCTCCAGGAAGGATTTTAATATAATTTTTTCTCATCTTTCCTGACAGATAGCACAAAATCACCTTTTCCGAATTTAAAAGCTTGACTTTAAATAAGGTGTTGGGAAGATTCTCTACAACCTCTCCCTCAACCGTGATCACGTCATCCTTCATAAAGTCTATATTTTAACATAAAATAATTATATATTCATGTCAAAATTATCGGTCCTTTATCCGTAACCGCTATTGTATGCTCAAAGCAGGCTGAAATGCTTCGATCTTCGGTAATTATTGACCAATTATCTTCTTCATAAACCATGGAATCTGTCCCCATCGCATATATAATTTCAATGGCAATTACCAATCCTTTTTTTATCAGAGGTGATTTATTAATCGGCTGATCGACGAAACCAAACACATACGGATCTTCGTGTAATTTTCTTCCGATTCCGTGCCCGGTCAGTTCTTTGATTATAAAGTAACCGTTACCGGTGATTTCTCTTTCAATTACTTCGGAAATTGATCCGAGCCTCTGCCCGACTTGAGCTTTTTTAATCGCTAAATACAGTGTTTCTTCTCCTATTTTTAAAAACTTGTTAACATTTGGGTCCTTGCTTTGCCCCCCGACGACTTTAGTAATTGCGTAGTCTGTATGCCAGCCCTTATATAACATCCCTATATCTAAGGTTAAAACGTCTCCTGTCTTTAAGGCCCGGTTGCTTGGTTTTGTATGAACGATCTGTTCGTTAATTGGTGTACAGGTGCTAAATGTGTATCCGGATACGGTTTTAAATGACGATCTACCTCCTTGTTTGTATATCAGTTTTTCCGCCGTATCGTCGATTTCTTTAGTAGTAGTTCCGGGTTTAATTAACGGTAATAAATCTCTAACCACCATCCTCAGTCTTTTACCACCTTCAGACATAATCCCCACCTCTTGATCAGTTTTCAAATTCACCATTTAAGAAAAATAAATTGTTCTATATGTTAATTCTAATTTGTCGTGAAATTCTTCACGTGAATAATTATTCTTAATGACAAAATCAGCATAAGCGATCGTCGGGCCCATATTAATTCCCACTATTTCATTGATATCTCTTTCTTCTCCATAATGTTCGGATAAATTATTTCTTTTTGAAATCCTTTTATATCGAAGGTGTTTTTCGGAATAAATACAAATGGTTACTAATTTAACTTTTGGAAGTTCTTTTTTTAAATAAAGATACTCTTCCCAAGAGCGCATTCCTTCAATAATAACAATTGAATTATCTTTTAATGTTTTTTTGATCTGTTCAATATTTAAAACTGCGATGGCTTCTTTTCCATACTTGATTCTTAATTCTTCTCTGACTTTTTTATGAACTTTTTCACTGTGAGGTAATTTTTTTTGATCAATATAATCGTTAACGGTTTTACCGAAAGGAATTACCGGAAAATTTCGTTTCTGAAAAAAAGCGGCTGCGTCAGTTTTTCCGCTCCCCGGCAAACCGACGATCGCGATAATCGTTTTTTGTTTTCTTTTCCAGTTTGTTACTTGATTTTTTACTAATTGCTTACCTAAACCTTTAAGAATTTCTTCGTTAACCTCTTCTATTTTTATTGTCCCGTCAATATCGATTAATTTACCTTCTTTCCGGTAATATTCTATCACCGGTTCGGTAAATTTATAGAATAGGCTTATCCTTTTTTTAAGTGCCGGAAGAGTTTCGTCGCTCCGGGCATTATCATCCCGATGGAACAGTCTCCAAATTGCTTCCTTTTGAGAAATATCAAGATAGATCACTTTGTCTACATTATTTCTAAATTCCTTTACCTGTTCCAAAGTTCTTGGAAATCCGTCCAAAATATATCCTTTTTTGTATTCCGGCCGCGATAAATAGGCATTAACAATTTCAATCGTTTTTATGTCAGGAACAAGAAGACCGGCGTTAACCGTTTCTTTTATATACCGCCCTAATTGCGTCTTTTCTTTGGCGATTTCTCTGAATATATGACCGGTTGAAAGGTAAGGTATCTTTAATTGCTTTGATAATAAATTGCCTTGAGTTGATTTACCGGAACCTTGTATTCCAATAAGAACTAATTTCATATAATTTTAATCTAATTTTTTAGTTTCTTTATGAGCGGTGTGTTTTCGGCATTTTGAACAGTATTTGTTCAACTTTAAACTCCCTGTTGTGTTTACCTTATTTTTTTCAACCACATAATTCACCGATTGGCATACCTCACAAACTAAACCGATATCGATTCTTGAGCCTTTTTTTGCCATAATAGTAAAAGTTTTAAATTTATAATTTACTTAACAAACTTATCATAATTTCTCATGACAAGTTGCGATTCGACTGTTTTGAAAGTTTCCAAAATTACGGAAACAACGATTAGAATACCGGTTCCGCCAATTACTAAATTTGTCATCCCTGTAATTTTTGAAACCAAAACCGGCATTATGGCAATAATACCTAAAAATATTGCTCCGACGGTTGTAATCCTATATAAAATTCTCTGAAGATACTCTTTTGTGGCCGTTCCCGGACGAATTCCGGGAATAAAGCCGCCTTGTTTCTGAATTTCTTCAGAAATTTTTTGTGGATTGAAAACAATAATTGTATAAAAATAGGTAAAACCAACCACAAGAAAAAAATAGAAAAAATTATAAAAAAACCCTGTCGGAGAAAAAACTGTCGAAAGAAAGTTTCCAATACCGGCTAAAGCTGGATTTTTTACATATTTTAAAAAGTTACCGATTAGTTGAGGAAATAGAACAAATGAAACCGCAAATATGATCGGAATTACACCGGCTTGATTAAGTTTTAAAGGCAAAAAATTAGTCGCCCCCTGATACATTCGATTTCCTTTAATTCGTTTTGCATATAGCACCGGTATTCTTCTCGTCGCTTCATTAATAAAAACAATCGCGGCGATAACAAACAGGGAAAGAGCCAAAAATATAATTACATTGAAAATAATTTCTTGATTAAATATTGTTGCTGTCCTTCCAAGCAAAACATGAAGTCTTCCGACGATTCCGACAAATATTAAAAGTGAGATCCCATTTCCCAAACCAAATTCGGAGATAAGTTCACCAAACCAAACTAAAATAAATGTTCCGGCAACCATAGTTATGATGAATGAAAAAAATTCAAGGGGACTTAAAATTCCAATGATTTTTTGATTTTTCAAAAGCATAAATATACCGATTGCCTGAGCAATTGTTAACGGAACCGTCAGCATCCGTGTATATTGATTTATTTTGGCTCGACCGTATTCGCCTTCCTTTGACAAATTCTCAAGATGAGGGATCATCATTGTCAGCATTTGTAAAACGATTGAAGCGTTGATATATGGATTTAAACCTAGTGCCATTACAGAAAAATTTATTAAGGTTCCACCGGAGAAAATATCGAGGAGGGATAGAAACTGATTCTGCGAAAATAATGCCCGAAGTTTTACTAAATTAATCGCCGGTACCGGTAAAAAGGCAAAAAATCGGAAGGCTAAAAAAATAAATAAAGTAAATAAAATCTTTCTTTTTAACTCGGGATCCTTAAGTAGGATATTGATTTTTTCGATTATTTTTTTGATCATTTTATCAATTCGATCTTACCGCCGAGCTTCTCGACAGCTTCCTTAACTTTTTTTGATACAGGCAGTTTAATAATCAACTTTTTTTTCAGATTCCCGTTGGCTAAAATTTTTAAAGGTAAATTTTCTTTACCGTTAGTGATTATGTTTTCCTTAATTAATGTTTCTCTGGTAACAGTTGAATTATCAGATAATTTATTTAAGCTTTCCAAATTTATTATAAAAGACTTTTCTTTAATAGAATTATTTTTTCCTTTACCCCTTAACAATGGAAATTTCTTGACAATTCTTCCTTGTCCGCCTTCAAAATGAAGAGGAACGCTCTCTCTAGCTTTTTGATGTCTGGTTGTTCCGCGTCCCGATTTTGATCCTTTTCCACTTCCAAGCCCTCGACCTAATCGTTTTTTCTTCGTAATATTTATTTTCGGCAAATTAGATAAGAAATTTTTCATATAATAATTAAAATTTTGTCCGCAATAAGCTTAAGGCTTTCATAATTGCGTAAGTATTAACGATTTGATTTCTGGAACCGATAATTTTTCCCGAAGCATTTTCGACACCGGCCAAATCCAATATGACACGGGCAACGCTGCCGACTTTTAAACCCGTTCCTTCCGGTGCCGGTTTTAATAAAATTAAGGCTGCTTTAAAACTAACTCTTACTTCATGGGGAATGGTTTTATTTCTCATTGGAACTGTGATCATATGTTTTTTCGCATAACTGATGGCTTTTTGAATAGCTGGAGGAACTTCAAGAGAGCGACCCAAACCAATGCCGACCTTACCTTTCCGGTTTCCTACAACAACCAGTGCTGAAAAGGTCACATAATTACCACCGGTCGTTTTTTTAGAAACTCTTCGTATTTTAACGACCTTTTCTTGAAATTCTTTGTCTTCCTGTCGATATTGATTGAACATTTTATTTTAAAAATTAAATTTTTAATCCGCCTTCTCTTAATCCTTCCGCAATCGCCTTGACCCGGCCATTATAGGCATAACAACCCCGGTCAAATACACCGGATAATATTTTTTTCCCTATAAGTTTTTTTGCCAGTCCGATACCAATTTTTTTTGAGTCTTCTATTTTTTTACCTTTTTTAAAATCAGCGCTTTTTTTAAGATCGGTATTGGAAAAAGATAGTATGGTTTTTCTTGATTTATCATCGATTGCCTGAGCATAAATGTAACGGCTTGAACGGAAAATCGATATTCTTGGTCTATCAATAGTTCCTAAAATATTAGAACTAATCCTTCTTTTTCTTCTCAATTTTCTATCTAAATTTATATTTGTCATATTTTTTAAGCCGTTGCTCCGGCAGCCTTGGCTTTTTTACCCGGCTTAATTCTTAATTTTTCCCCTAAATACCTAATTCCTTTTCCTTTATAGACATCGGGTTTTCTTATCATTTTTATTTGATAGGCAATCTGACCAACCATCTGTTTATCACAACCTAAAACCGTTACCTTATTGTTGCCTTCAACTGCATATTTGATTCCCGGTTGTTTTTTAAAAGTCACTAAATGCGAATATCCTATTTTAAAAACCAGGTCTTCACCCTGTAATTTTACCGTATAACCGGTTCCGACTACTTCCAATTTCTTTTCCCATGGTTTTTCGACTCCTGTAATTGCATTACTTATCAACTGCCGATATAAACCGTGCAGCGATCTGACCTTTTTTTCATTATTATTTCTTTTTATAATCAAATTGTTTTCTTCTTTTACCATGGATATTTCTTTTGGCACATCAAAAAAGATTTCTCCTTGAGGACCTTTGATAGTGATTTTATTATTATCAATAGTTACATTCACTGTCGTTGATAAAATAACTGGTTTTTCGCCGATTTTAGACATAAAATTACCAAAAACTAAATAATAATTCTCCACCTAACTTCGCTTTTTTCGCTTCCCTGTCTGTCATGATTCCTTTTGACGTTGAAAGAACTGAATAACCAAAACCGCTTAAAACAGGTTTTAAATTTTTATAGGAAATATACAATCTCATTCCCGGTTTTGAATAAATTTTTATATCGGTTATTGCCGGATTACCTTCTTCATAGCTCAAATTAATTTTTATATTCTTTTTTATTTTCCCTTCAATTGTATATCCTTCAATAAACTTTAAACCGGCTAACTTTTTCAAGACAGCTTCTTTATAATTTGAATGTGGCGACTCAATGACTGGTTTTCTCGCCATATATCCGTTTTTAATTCTGATAACTAGATCTATAATTGAATTTTCCATATTTTTTTATGTTGCCTCGACAACTTTTTTGGTAACTTTTCCGTGACTTCTAAATGTTCGGGTAATCGAAAATTCACCTAATCGGTGACCGACCATATTCTCTGTTACGGAAACTTCTATAAATTTTCTTCCATTGTGGATCCCGAACTTATGTCCGACAAAATCCGGTGGTATCTGACAAGCTCTTGACCATGTCTTGATGGCGGTATTATCGTTAGTTTCTTTTTGTTTCAAAACTTTTTTTAGTAACCTGTCATCAATATATGGCCCTTTTTTTCTTGATCTGCTCATAGTGAAATTTTTTTAACTCCGGGAATGTCTCCCTGTAATGCTTTTTCTCTAAAACAAATCCTACATAATCCAAATCGCCTCATATAGCCTCTTGATCTTCCGCAAATCGAGCAACGATTGTGAAATCTTACCTTATATTTCTGTTTCTTTAGAAATTTAACTACATCTGATGTTTTTGCCATAATTATTTTTTGAAAGGAACTCCTAACATTTCAAACAGTTTTTTTCCTTTTTCTTTATCTTTAGCATTAGTGACCACCGTTACCTGTAAACCTCTTATTTTATCAATTTTATCAAAATCTATTTCAGGAAAAATTATCTGCTCTGGAAAACCTATATTTAGGTTACCGTTTTGATCAATGTTATTTTCAGAAACACCCCGGAAATCTTTTAGCCTGGGGATGACTATTTTGATCATTTTTTCCAGAAATTGATACATCCTTTTACCTCTTAAAGTAACTTTAACTCCAATCGCAAGCCCCTTTCTGATCTTGAAAGCCGAGACCGATGTCCTGGCTTTGGTAATGATCGACTTTTGTCCGGCGATTGTAGATATCTGTTCCTGAATTTTTTCAATGACATTTTTATTGGTAACCGCTTCACCGGCCCCGACATTAATGGAAATTTTAATTATTCTAGGCACAGCCATAACATTTTTCAGATTCAGTTCCTTTTTTAGTTTTTCTGCAACCTCCTGATTGTAAAATTCTTGGAATGTCATATTTTTATATCTTGCTGTTACATTTTCTACAAATTCTAAATTTTTTATTTTTTTCAATTTTAAATCCGATTCTGGTCATTTTCCCACATTTCGGGCAGACAGCAGCTAATTTTGAAACGTCAATGGCCCGTGGAATTTCAACGATCCCGCCCTGCGGCATTTTTTCATTTTTCTTTACATGTCTTTTATAAAGATTCATACCTGTCACCAAAACCTTATTGGAATTTTTATATACTTTTTCAACCACCCCACCCTTGCCCTTATCTTTACCAATTGTGATTTTTATTTTATCGCCTTTTTTAATTTTCATATTTTATTTATGCTTTTTGTACGGAACAAAAATTTTTGTTCCCTACATATCCAATTAATATATCTCTTCTGCTAAACTTGCTATCTTCGAAAAACCGTTTTCTTTAACTTCTTTTGCAATTGGACCAAAAATTCTTGTTCCTTTCGGGTCTTTTACTTCTTTACTGGCCAATATTACACAAGCATTTTCATCAAATCTTATATAGCTACCGTCTTTTCTTCTGACTTCTTTTTTCGTTCGAACAATTACTGCAGAATGCACTTCACCTTGCTTTACTAAACCAAAGGGCTGCGCCTCCTTAACGGTTATATTTATGACTTCACCCAAATAGGCAAATTTCCTGTTGCCTTTTTTGGCCATACCGATCATCGATACTTTTTTTGCCCCTGTATTATCTGCTACTTCTAAAATTGTTCTTAATTGCAACATATTTGGTTATTTATTTAATTTTTCAATAACAATAAAATGTTTGTCTTTTGAAATTGGTTTTGTTTCTTCGATCTTAACAAGATCTCCTATTTGTAAGTCTAGTTTTTCATTATGGGCTTTAAATTTTTTGTGTCTGATGATTACTTTATGATATACCGCGTGCCTAAATTTTCTTTCTACCAATACAACTATCGTTTTTATCATTTTTGTTGAAACTACTTTTCCAATCAGTGTTTTTTTCATACTTCTTTTTTTTCTGATAATACTGTTAATAAAACTGCTAATTGTTTTCTTTTTTTAACAATACTATTAGTATCTTTTGGAGGATTACTCTTAAAAGATAATTGTAACTTGGCTATTTCTTCTCTAATCAAAACAGCATCTCTCTCTAATTCTTTAACTGTCTTTCCACTGTATATTTTAGTATTTTTTTTCATATTTCTTTACTTACAATTTTCGTTTTTACCGATAACTTGGACGCAACGCTATTTAATACTTTAATTGATTCTTCTTTTGATAAACCGTCGATTTCAAATAATATTCTACCCGGTGTAACGCTCGCCACATAAAATGCCACATCGCCTTTTCCTGAACCCATTGTTACTTCCGGCGGCTTTTTAGTATATGGTTTATCCGGAAATATTCTAAACCAATATTTTCCGCTTTTTCTGGTTCCCCTGGCAAAAATGACCCTTACCGCCTCTATTTCCCGGTCTTTTATCCAAGCGCTTTTCATTGCTTTTAAACCATAATAACCGAAATTCAGTTTATCGCCTTTAACGGCTATTTTACGGAATGTTCCTCTAAATTGTTTTCGATATTTTTGTCTTTTAGGTGCTAACATATTTATTTACATATCCAAACCTTAACTCCCACATATCCTGATCTTGTTAAAGCCGGATATCTGGCTAGATCAACGTCTTCTCTAATTGTTGATGTCGGGACCGAACCCAAGAAATATTTTTCCCGTCTTGAAATTTCGGCTCCACCAACTCTTCCTCCTAATTGTATTTTGACTCCCTTAGCTCCTGCTTCCATCACTTTGTTCATGGCATTATGAACGGTTGAACGATGAGGAAAATTCTTTACTAATTTTTCCGCTACCATTTGAGCCACGTAATAAGAATTCAAGAACGGTTTTTTTACCGGTTCAATTTTAATATCAATCTTAAGCTCTTTGACTTTTTCACCTTTTTTGAGGTTATCAAGAACAAATTGCTTTATCTCTTCCAGCCCTTTTCCACCCCGACCAATTATCATTCCGACTTTAACAGCGTAAATAATCAAAGTAATTCTATTTATGGCTCTTTCAATATCGATTTGAGTAACTGAAGAAAAAGCCAATTTTTGCATCAAAATTTTTCTTATTTTCAGATCAGATATAAGCGAATCCTTAAAAGCTCTTTTATTAGAGAAAAACCATCTTGAATTCCAATTGTATATTATTCCAAGTCTTAAACCTCTTGGATGAACTTTTTGTCCCATTTACTTTTTAGCTTTTGCAATTTTTAATTTTGGTACTTCAACTTTTTTTTCAACTTTCAGATTTTGGATTTTAGATTTTGCTGCTTCTTTTACTTCTAGGATGATCTTAACGTGGCTCATTCTTCTATTGATGGGCTTAGCATTTCCTCTGGATCCTGGCTTGAAACGTTTCAATTTTTGTCCTTGCTCTACGGTTAGAAGTTTAAAGTTTAACAGATTATCTTCCACTTTCAATATCTGACGGGCGCTGCTGATAGCCGATTTAATAGCTTTATATAAAATGGCAGCCGCATCGGTTCTTTCGTACATTAGAAAATCAAGGCTGTCGATAGGTTTCAATTTTTTTATTGCCGGTAAATAAAAACGGGCTTTTTTTGGTGAAACCGGCAGATTGATAAAATAAGCTTTTGTTTCCATAATTATTTACGTCTTTTTATAACTAATGATTTACTCCATTTATTTTTATTTCTTGTCCTTGTTCCTCGAGCCGACTTACCCCAAGGAGTTTTCGGATGCATTCCTTCACCGGATCTTCCCTCTCCTCCACCATGTGGATGGCTTCTTGGATTCTGGGCCGTGCCTCGAACGGTTGGCCTAATTCCCATTAATCTTTTTCTTCCGGCACTTCCGATTATCTCATCTTTAAAATTTATGTTTCCTACTTGACCAACAGTTGCCCAACAATCTTTAAAAAATCGTTGAACTGCTCCTGATGGTAATTTAAGATGTATAAATTCATCTTCTTTGGCTATGACTTCGGCGGAAGTTCCTGCGCTTTTTATCATCTGTCCGCCCTTTCCGATATAAAGTTCAACATTATGAACTAAAGTTCCTATCGGTATATTTTTCAGGGCTAATGCGTTTCCAATTTTTATTTCTGCGTTTTCGCTGGCATTAATTTTGTCACCGACTTTAAGTTTATTTGGATAAAGTATATATCTTAATTCGCCATCTTTATATTTTACTAAGGCGATAAAAGCATTTCTATTTGGATCTCTTTCAATTCTTATAACTTCCGCCTCCATATCCCTCTTATCTCTTTTAAAATCAATAACCCGATAAAATCTTTTTTGCCTACCACCTTGATGACGAACTGAAATTTGCCCACTATTATCCCGTCCTGATCTTTTTTTCAATATCATCATCAAACTTTTTACCGGGTTAACTTTTTTCGATAATATTTTTTTATCCATAGTTATTTTTGCGGAAATAAATCAATCTTACCTTCAATCAATTTAACAAAGGCAATTTTTTTACTTGCCGTTTTTTTAAGTAATCCTTTTTTTCCAACTCTTTTCTCTTTACCTTTTCTTACCATTATTTTTACCTCACCTGTTTTTACTTTGTAAAGTTTTTCCAAAGCTTGCTTAACTTGATGTTTATTGGCTTTTAAATCAACTTCAAACATATAAACGTTAGCCTGAACCAAGTTAGTGGCTTTTTCCGTTAAAATCGGTCTAATTAAAATTTTATTTATTAACATTTTTTGGCTTATTAAAAACTTCTAAGGCGTTTTCAACAAAAATTAAGCTGCTGCTTTTTAAAATTAAATAAGGATTTAAGGAGTTTACATCAACAAAAGTAATATTGGAAATATTTCTCATTGATAGGACTAAATTATTTTTCTCCATTTTTTTCATTATCATCAAATTATTTTTTCCGATTAATTTTAACTCTCTGAGAAAATTTACAACTGCTTTCGTTTTTGGTTTCATAATTAACGTTTTTTCTTCCAATCCAAATATTTTCTTTTCTTTTAATTTTTCCGACAGAGCTCCAAATAGGGCTATCTTTCTCTCTTTTTTATTAAATTTCAAATTATATTCTTTCTGTTTTGGGCCGTGGGCAATTCCGCCTCCGACAAAAATAGGAGCTTTGATGGCTCCGTGTCGGGCTTTTCCGGTTCCTTTCTGACGGTATATTTTTCTGGTCGACCCGATAACTTCCCCTCGGGTTTTTACTTTAACATTTCCCTGTCTCTGGTTGATCAAATAGACTCTGACCGCTTGAGCTAATAAACTTGGATTGGCGGTGACGGCAAATACTTCCTTTGGTAATTCAACGGTTTTTGTTTCTTTGCCCTCAATGCTATAAATCGATAAAGATAGGTTGTTTTTCTTTGAAACCGATGTTTTTGTTTTTATCTCTGACTTTTTAACTATAACCATATTTATTAGTTCCTTATTTCTAACAGTCCGCCCTTGGCGCCCGCAACTAATCCTTTAATTAACAAGCCATTTTCTTTAACGTCAAGAACCTCAATGTTTTTGATTGAAACTCTGTCTCCACCCATCCGGCCGGCCATTCTTTTCCCTTTGAAAACTCTACCCGGGGTAGTTGTCATTCCGATTGATCCGGGAGCTCGTTCATCTCGGGATGCACCGTGAGTGTGAGATCTTCCTTTAAAACCATGACGCTTAACGCCTCCCTGAAATCCTTTTCCTTTTGACGTTCCTGAAACAGTTATCAAATCACCACTTTTTATTAAAAGTGTTGGATTGATAACTTCTCCAACAAAAATTTTCACTTCTCCGATCTGAATTCCTTTTTTTTCACCCTCTTCAATAAATTTAACTTTTTCTTTATAGTCTTCCAACCGGAACTCCCTAAAAAAACGAAGCGGGGTCTTTATCCCCGCCTTATCTAATTCCCCTTTAGCCGGTTTTTTAATATTTTTGGTTTGGCCAATTCCAAGCTTAACGGAAAAATATCCCCGTTTTTCGGGAGTGATGACACTAATAAGATGACAAGAAGATGTATCAATAAAAGTTGTCGGGATCCTATCTCCGGATTTATCAAACTGCTGTGATGAAGCTGATTTTTTTCCTAAAATAAAAGCTGACATAATTAATTTAACTCAAAAAAAATGCCCCAGATTGGGGCTAATATTCCAATCCGAAAATAAAAATCCTTAGTTCCCGAACAAAAGGATGATTAACATGTAAATTGCATTATATAATAATGATTCAAAATGTTCAAGGAGAATTTTTACATTTTTACTTCAACCTCAACACCGGCAGGAAGTTCAAGATGCATAAGAGAATCAATTGTCTGATTAGTAGGATTTAATATGTCAATCATTCTTTTATGGGTCTTTAAACCAAAATGTTCTCTTGCATCTTTATCAATGAAAGAAGCTTTGTTAACTACAAACATTTCATTTTTTGTCGGGAGCGGAATCGGACCTACAACATTTGCTCCCGTTCTTATTGTCGTATCAACTATTTTTTGACACGTCTCATCGATTAAACGATGATCATAAGACTTAAGCCTGATTCTAATTCTTCCTTTCGGCATATTAAAGTGCGAAAAATTGTAGGGAAGGAAGCTTAGCTTTCTTCCCTACTTTAATTTTATTTACAATTATTTAATAATCTTCGTGACAACTCCTGCTCCAACTGTGTGTCCGCCTTCTCGGACAGCAAACTTCAATCCTTCTTCCATGGCAACCGGATAGATTAATTTACCTTTGATCTTAACGTTATCACCTGGCATAACCATTTCAACACCGGCTGGCAACTCCACCTCTCCGGTGATATCGGTTGTTTTGATGTAAAACTGAGGTCGATATCCTTTAAAGAATGGCGTATGTCGTCCACCTTCATCTTTGGTGAGAATATAAATTTCTGCATCAAATTCTGTGTGTGGTTTGATTGAACCTGGTTTAGCAACTACTTGACCACGGATCACATCTTCTTTTTCTACTCCCCGAAGAAGCAAACCAACATTATCACCAGCTCGAGCTTCGTCTAAAGTCTTTTTGAACATTTCAACTCCGGTGATAACTGTTTTTCTGGTGTCTTTGATCCCGACTATTTCCATTTCTTCGTTTACTTTTGCAATACCTCTTTCAACTCTTCCAGTGACAACGGTTCCGCGTCCTGAAATTGTAAAGACGTCTTCGATCGGCATTAAGAATGGCTTGTCCACCGGTCTGACTGGATCCGGGATATATTCATCAACAGTCTTCATAAGGAGCTCAATTGCCTTTATTCCTTCTGGATCGTCGGCCAAAGCTTTTGTAGCTGAACCGCGAATAATAGGAATTTTATCTCCGGGAAATTTATATTTAGTTAACAAATCTCTTACTTCCATCTCGACTAGATCTAAGATTTCTTTATCAGCGACCATGTCGCATTTATTCAAGAAAACAATGATTGCCGGAACGTTTACCTGACGTGCAAGCAAAATGTGTTCCCGGGTTTGCGGCATTGGACCATCCGGAGCAGATACAACTAGAATGGCTCCATCCATTTGAGCGGCGCCGGTGATCATGTTTTTAATATAATCAGCATGTCCCGGGGCATCAATGTGAGCGTAGTGCCTTTTGTCTGTTTCATATTCCGAGTGATGAAGATTGATAGTGACTCCACGTGCTTTTTCTTCCGGAGCTTTATCGATATCTTCATATTTCAAGAATTTTGCTTGTCCTTTTTTTGAAAGAACGTAATGAATTGCTGAAGTTAAAGTTGTCTTTCCGTGATCAACGTGACCAATCGTACCAATATTTAAATGAGGTTTATTCCTCGTGAAAACGCCGTCTGCCATATATTTATATAAATTAAATTAATAATAAAAATAACTAAGCCTTACTTATTATAACTAAAAATTTCAAAAAAACAAGAAGGCTTTTCAAGCTTTAAAAATAATCTTACGGATTCATACCCCGAAAGTCAATAGATAAACAGGCGGCGTTTGAGAATTTGTCGATTATTTAAGAAATAATTTCATCACATTGATAGCACCGAGTGCCAGCAATCCCAGACTTAACCATCCCGCAGGTTTTATTTTTAGTTCACTTCCTGATTTTAAATACTTGTCACCCGCAACAATATATTTATAACCTTTTTTGACTAATCCGTCACTATCTAAAACATACTTTCCAGCGATGCCCGTCTCTGTATGAGTAATCGAAAAAAAAATATTGTTGGTAGGTTTTAATCGCATAGGGTATGATTATATAATGGAGTGTCCTAATAATCAAGATTAATTTTACTTCAACCTAATGTTACGTGTATAATTTTTGTCCTCCCATTGATTTCTCCCATTCTGATAAAATATTTGACATGAGTGACTACGTTTTAAATAAGGAACAGCAGCAAGCGGTGAAATATAATAATGGTCCCCTATTGATTATTGCCGGAGCCGGTACCGGGAAAACTTCAGTTATCGTTGAAAAAATTAAATACTTAGTTAAAAAGAAATTAGCTAAACCGGAACAAATTCTTGCATTAACTTTCACGGAAAAAGCTGCATCAGAAATGGAGGAAAGAGTCGACAAGGCTATGCCCTACGGTTACTTTCAAATGAATATCTCGACTTTTCACGCCTTTGCCGAACAGATATTGAAGGAGAACGGTTATCAGATAGGCCTGTCACCTAATTACCGGTTAATGACCGAAGCGGAAACAATTATTTTTTTAAAAAAAAATCTTTTCCTCTTTAAACTCAAGTATTTTAGACCGCTGGGCAACCCAAATAAATTTCTTGAGGCATTACTACAACATTTCTCACGTCTTCGTGATGAAGACATTTCCCCAGAGGAATACGTTCGCTACGCTCAATTGAAAAATGAAAAATTAAAAATGAAAAATTTAGAAGACGAGCTTATAGAAAGGAAAAAATATCTTGAACTTGCAACTGCCTATCAAACATACCAAAAACTAAAATTAAAAGAGGGATTAATGGATTTTGCCGACCTTGTATATTATCTGCTCCAATTATTTCATAAGCGCTCTAATATCTTAAAACGCTACCAGCAGCAATATCCTTTTGTTTTGGTTGATGAATTTCAGGATACCAACATTTCCCAATATCAGTTGATCCGGCTTCTCTGCCCGACTAAAAAAAACCCACATTTAACGGTGGTAGGCGATGACTCCCAGGCGATCTATAAATTTAGGGGTGCCTCGGTATCTAATATCATTAATTTTATGAAAGACTATAAAAAAACCAGACAAATAACTTTGAAAAAGAATTACCGTTCTAATCAAACCATTCTTGATGTTGCCTATAAACTCATTAAGAACAATGATCCTGATACTTTGGAATTTAAGCTGGGGATTTCAAAAAATTTAGTAGCTAACAAACCTGATTGCAAGGATACAGTTAATTTTTATCTGGCTGAAAACGTCGAGGAAGAATCTGATCAGGTTGTAAATAAAATAATTAAACTTTCAAAAACATATAAATATTCCGATTTTGCAATTTTATCCCGGGCCAATAATCACTCCGAACCATTTATCAGATCTCTATCCCGGGCAGGAATTCCCTTCCAATTCCTGGGACCGGGAACCCTTTATAAACAACCGGAGGTAAAGGATTTAATCGCCTATCTAAAAATACTTTACGATTTAGAAGATTCACCTTCTTTATTCCGGCTGCTATATATGAATATATATAGTATCGATAAAAAAGATGTTTCTTTACTCCTCTCTTTCTCCAAAAAAATTAATCAATCCCTCTTCAACGCAATCGAGATTTATCTTTCTAACTTCGATATATCGATACACCGAAGTGAGTATGAAATTTATAAAAAATATTTACCTTTATTAAAAACTGATACTAAAGATAAATTAACTGTAATTTATAAAATGATAATTAAACATTTAGAATTATTGGAAACAAATACCGCCGGGCAAATTCTCTACTATTTTCTGGAAGGCTCGGGACTGCTATTGACTTTAACAAATTATAAAAATGAATCTCAAGAAAAAATTGCCATAAATATCTCAAATTTTTTTAACAAATTAAAAATGTTTGAATCGGAACATGATGATGCCTCTGTTTTTGCCGTTGTCGACTTTATCAATATGAGTATCGAAATGGGAGAATCTCCTATTCTTGCAAAAACCGATACCTCATCACTAAACGCAGTTAATATTTTAACCGTTCATTCGGCAAAAGGGTTGGAGTTTCCGGTGGTTTTTCTGGTTAATTTAACCGAAGAACGTTTTCCGACCAGGCACAAAAAAGAAACTATCGGTATTCCGGATGCTTTGATTAAAGAAATACTTCCCGCCGGGGACTATCATATTCAGGAAGAGCGGCGGCTTTTTTACGTAGGGTTAACCCGAGCTGAAGATCAATTATTTTTATCTTCTTCGAAATTTTACGGTGAAGGAAAAAGACAAAGAAAAATCTCCAGATTCGTTATGGAAACTTTAGGTGATGAAATCGTTGATAAACAAACTTCTATTAAAAAAGATGAAAAATCTCAATTAACAATCTTTGACTTTAAACAGGCCAAACAATTAGAACAAGGGTCGGTCATGACCGACCCCTACAGACTACCGTTTACCAATAACTTTTCATTTTCCCAATTAAATTCCTACAAAACCTGTCCGCTTCAATATAAATACCAATATGTATTAAAGATCCCCACAACATCAACGGCAGCGGAATCTTTTGGAATTTCCATCCATCAAACTCTGCAAAAATTTTATGGCGAATTTATGAAAAACAAAAAAATAAATGAAAAAGATCTATTAAGTATCTATAAAAGAAATTGGATTCCGATCGGTTATTCAACTTTTGATCACCAAAACCGCATGAAAAAGGAGGGAGAAAAAATTTTAAGCAGTTATTTTGCTAAGTTTCATTCAAATAACTTAAAAGTTCTCGCTTTGGAAAAATTATTTAAAATAAAAATTTCCAAAGATATATTCCTGACCGGAAAGATTGACCGGGTTGATAAACTAAATAAAAATGAAATAGAAATAATCGATTACAAAACAGGTAAAAAACCAGTCGAACGGGAAATAATGAAAAGCCTCCAGCTGTCAATATATTCTCTTGCCGCCCAAGATAAAAATTTATTCAATAAAAAATTGCAGGATATCAATTTAACGTTCTACTACCTTCAAACTCCGGAAAAAATTACTCTCAAAAAGAATCAGGAAGAATTAAATGACGCAAAAGAAGAAATAATAAATACGGCTGAAGAAATAAGACGAAACGTGTTTCCTGCAAATCCCGGAAAACACTGCGATTTTTGCTCCTTTAAAATCATATGTGAGGCCTGGCAGTAATTAACTAATGTATAATATGTATCATGGCCAAATATCTTATTCAGACAAGGTTTTTCCAAAGATTGCTGGAAATCATCGTACCAATCGCTTCGTGGTTTTTGATTACCCTACCGTTATGGATGTCACCTTTCCATCCGGCGATCGTTGCTTATTTTATAATTGCTTTTGATCTTTATTTTTTCTCTAAATCGTTATCAACCGCTTATTCTTGCGTTGTTTCCTACAATGAAATTATTTTTCATAATCAAATAAAATATTTTAAAAAACTACCCAAGAAAACAAATGTCCTTTTAAAACATTTTATTATTATTCCCAACTATAAAGAACCGCTTTATAAGCTGAAAGAAACCATCCAAGCTTTAATAGAAAATGATTATCCAAATAAAAAAAATCTCTATCTAGTTCTGGCATTTGAAAAAAGAGAGGTTGAATCAGTCGAAAAAAATCAATCAATCAATAAGCAATACAAGAAATATTTTAAAAAAATTATTTCTTGCTACCATCCGTTAATTGATAATGAGGAACCCGGAAAAGCCAGTAATCAAACCTTTGCCGCAAAAATTATTGACGATTTTGTCATGGAAAGCAATTTCGATAGAAAAAATGTCTTAATCACAATTTGTGATGCCGACAGCAAACTCCCGAAAAATTATTTTTCTTATTTAAGTTTTGAATATTTAAGAGATAAAGATCGCATATTCCACTTTTATTGGGCTCCGGTTTTATTATATAACAACTTTTGGCAGCTGCCGTTTTTTGTCAGAATGCAGGCAACTTTATCTTCCATTTTAAGATTAGCTTTTTTATCACAAAAAGAGAATCTGATCCAAGTTTCAACCTATTCAACCAATCTTTGGCTGCTTAAAAAAATAAATTTCTGGGATATTGATATTATTCCCGAGGACTGGCATATATTTTTTCAGGCTTTTTTTACTTTTGGAGAAAAAGTGAAGACAATTCCCCTCTTTACGATCGTTAATGGTGACGCTGTTTTTTCCGGTGGAACTATGAAAACGTTAGCTAATCGTTATGAGCAGGAAAAGCGTTGGGCTTGGGGGGTCAGTGATGTTGGATACGTATTAAAAAGGTTTTTTCTGACACCTCATATAGATTTTTGGCAGAAAATTAAAAAAATTATCTTTATTACTGAGACTCATCTTTTCTGGCCCGTGTCCTTTTTTATTTTGACGATCAGCGCATCTATCCCTCCTCTGATCAATCCTTCGTTCAAAAGAACTGTCCTTGGATTATTATTACCAAAGCTCTCGGCTTTAATTTTGACCTTGTCATCAGGCATGCTTATTTTGTATATTTATTTAGATATTAAACTTAGACAAAAAGTAAACATGAAAACAAGCTTTTCCAGTCTGCCTTTATTGATAGTTCAATGGTATTTGCTGCCGATCGTTTCCTTTTTCTTTTCTTCACTGCCCGCCCTTGATGCTCATACTAGAATACTTCTTGGAAAAAAGTTAAAATATAAAGTAACAGAAAAGGTGTAAATTTTGTTAAAGTTATATTATGTTAACTTGGTTGTTCACCAAAACTCCCTTGCTTCTTTTTACCCAATCATTTTGGAGAGATGAGGCCTTTTCCTATTTCATGGCTAAAAAAAATGTTTTAGAAATAATTTCATCTACAGCCAAAGACTTTAGTCCGCCTTTATATTATTTGGTTTTACATTATTGGATGAAGATATTCGGAAGTTCTGAGGTCGCTTTAAGAAGCCTGTCACTGGTCTTTTTTTGGGCAACCGTCTATGTAGCCTTTTTGTTTTTAAATGATATCTTTAAGATCAAACTTAAAAAATCTTTTTTTTATCTGATTTTTTTCATTATAAATCCCCTGCTTTTGTACTACGCTTTTGAAGCAAGAATGTATACGATGTTCGCTTTTTTTGCCAGCCTTTCCTATTATGCTTTCTTCAAGAAAAATTACCAGCTATACTTATTTTCGGCAATTGCCGGACTTTTTACCCAATATTACATGCTTCTGGTTATTTTCAGCCAGTTATTCTTTTTGATAATAAATAAAAAACGGGTTGAAAGTTTTAAAAAAAATAATATTTATTTATCTTTATTAGTATTTTTTCCTTGGCTGGTTTTTTTCTTAACTCAAAACGGTTTTCCCGGTTCGTTTTGGCTTTCCAAACCACGGCTGCAAGATATTTTTGGATTATTAGGTGTCATATATACAGGCAATGAATACTCTTTCTATGGAAATACATTCGTTCCGGCAATCTTTCAAAATATTGCCTATTTTTCAATTTTACTTTCCTTTATTACCGCCATAGGCATATATTTTTATGCTAAAAAGTTCTCCGGTAAGGATAAACTAAATTATCAGTTATTGTTTATTTGGGGGGTAGGAATCGCTGCGGTAATAGGATTGATCTCGTTTATTAAACCGCTTTATTTTCCCCGCTATTTAATTTTCACAACCGTTGGTTTCTTATTATTGATTATCCTTACTTTGGAAAAAACCAATGCTTATCTTCGCGTTCTTTTGATTGTTATTTTAATGACCCTCACTTTTAACTATCAAAAATTACAGATAGAGTACCGCAAAAAAACTGATCTAAGAAAGACCTTGAGGGAAATTCAGATGATCGCCGGTAAAAATGATTTTGTATACGTTGATGACCTGGATTTTTTCACCGCTAAATATTACTTTGATGAAAATAGGGTTTATATATATGGAAAAAGTTATAAGGAAATTCCAACATATAACGGAAAGGCACTTATCCCCAAAGAAAAAATCGCCACTAGTCTGCCTTATTATCCGCAAAAAGCATTCATCCTAAACTCAAACGGACAATATACTATTCAGGCAATGTACTAACGTCTTTGAGTATTTCCTCGGAGTGGGTCAGTGGGTTGACCTTTTCATAAACCTTGACAATATTGCCTTTTTTGTCAATTAAATATGTCTTTCTGAGTACTCCGTCAAAAGTTTTTCCCATAAATTTTTTTTCGCCCCACGCCTTATATTTTTTAATAACTTTTTTTTCAACGTCAGAAAAAATCGTAAACCGCAAATTATGTTTTTGGGCGAACTTTTTATGAGATGCGACCGTATCTTTTGAAACACCCAAAATAATAATTCCGTTTTCTTTGTATCTTTCCTGATCATCCCGAAAATTACAGGCTTCAACCGTACAACCGGGCGTGTCGTCTTTCGGATAAAAATATAAAACTACAATCTGGCCGCGATAATCGGAAAGTTTATGGACTTCTCCGTTTTGATCCGGTAGAGAAAAATCAAAGGCTTTCATAATTGAATTAGATAACTGGTAAAAATGGAAATTTAGAAAATTGAGCTTTATTTCCCAACTCTCTTTCCATTCTCATTAATTGATTATATTTTGCCGTTCGCTCTCCTCTGGCCGGTGCCCCGGTTTTTATCTGTCCGGTCCCCATTGCCACAACAAAATCAGACATAAAGGCATCTTCAGTTTCCGCGCTTCGATGGGAAACTATGGCCGTCATTCCTGCTTTGCGTGACATTAAAACGGCAGCAATGGTTTCGGTCAAAGTCCCGATCTGATTTAATTTGATAAGGATCGAGTTGCAGGTCTTTTCATCAATCCCCTTTTGAAGACGTTTGATATTGGTAACAAATAGATCGTCACCCATTACCTGAAGTTTTCCTTCGGTTTTTAAATACAGTTTTTTAAATCCATCCCAATCATCCTGATCAAAAATATCCTCCATCGAAACAATCGGGTATTTTTTCCAAAGATTTAAATAAAATTCCACCAATTCATCAGTGGATAAAACCAATCCTTCTTTTTTTAGTTCATACTTACCATCTTTAAAAAATTCTGAGGCGGCTCCGTCGATACCTAAATTAATATCTATTCCCGGAGTATAGCCGGCTTTTTGAATTGCCTCGATTAATATCTGAAACGGTTCTTCGTTGGATTTAAATTGTGGTGCATATCCGCCTTCATCTCCTACCGCAACCGCATAATTCTTTGATTTTAAAATTGATTTTAATGACTGGTAAACTTCCGCTCCCATCCTGACCGAATCCCGAACATTTTTTGCCCCCACCGGAAAGATCATATATTCCTGGATGTCGCTTGCCCAATTTCCATGTTTGCCGCCGTTTAACACATTCATCATGGTGAGGGGCATGTTATAAGTTCCTTTAAAATCCGGATTAAACTTTGATAAGTATTGATAAAGCGGTTTCTTTTCGCTGACTGCCTCTGCCCTAGCTGCACTTAAAGAAACGGAAAGAATCGCATTAGCTCCCAACTTGGCTTTATTTTCAGTCCCGTCCAGTTCGATCATCGCTCTATCTAATTTATTTTGATCTTCAGCGTCAAATCCCTTAACGGCTGTCTGAATGGTCGTATTAACATTTTCAACTGCTTTCAAAACTCCGGCTCCTCCAAACCTTTTTGGATCGCCGTCCCGAAGTTCTACTGCCTCATATTTTCCGGTTGAGGCTCCTGATGGAACGGCCGCCCATCCGGTCGAACCGTCTTCCAATGTCGTAACGCATTCGATTGTCGGATTACCGCGGCTGTCTAAAATTTCCTGAGCTGAGAGAGATTTGATTTTCATAATTGATTTAAAATTAACGGATAATAATTATTATATCATTTGAGGCAAGTTCTATTTAGGATCTAATCTGGTAAAATATTATCAGTGATTTGCCCGGTCGTCTAACGGTAGGACAATAGACTCTGAATCTATTTATCCTCGTTCAAATCGAGGCTGGGCAACCAATTAATACTTTATAAAGTAGTTGATTTTGGCTTTGGCTTTCAGGTCGGCGACAAAGGCCTGGATCTTTTCCTGAAGTTTTTGTTGTTTAATCGCTTCCTTGGCTTGATCCCTTGTTAATTCGGGAGCCGGTTGGGTAGAGCTCAATGCTGACTGTTCTTTTTGTCCAGTTAAATAATCATCGATCTCTTTGTCGGTAATGGAAATATTGCTGCCAGCCATTTTTGTCACCAATAGCTGTACTTTAATTTCTTCCGTTAGATCCTTTTTTGTCATTCCCTGTTGAAGTAACAAAGAATCTAGAGTTGTTCCCTGGGAAGTTACATTGGCTTCAATCTTTGATATTTCCGTATTTATTTCATTTTCAGAAATATTTATTTTTCTTTTTTTTGCTTCCTGATTGATCAAGGCTTTAAGGATAATCGTGTCCAGAGTAGTCTTGCCGCCTTGTTTTTCCAGGATTTTAATAACAGACAATCGGCTGATCAACTGCCCGTTAGCCGACGCAGCAATAAAAGTTTTTCCTACAAAATAGATCAACCCGACGACAACCAAAACAACAAGCGCATATTGAAAGATTCTTTTAGAAAACTTCACGGTGACATTTGGAGAGTTTTGTTTTTTTACAATTTTTGCCATAATTAATGGTACTGAATTTATTTTAAAAATCAATACCAACAAATAATTTTCCCATTTCTCTATTAGCTCTCATGTTTGGATGGGAGTCAACGGGAATAAAATTGCAATATTCTCTCTTTAACATATTTTTATTTTTTCCTACCTTGTCTGTTAATAGATCAAAAAAATCAAAAGAACAAATATTTGAGTATTTTTTTGTTTCTTTATTAATAAAATAAGCCAAATTTCTGGCATTATCGGCCCATTCCGGTTTTGTCATCTCACCTCTTAAAGGGGGCGGGGTAAAAACAATAAATTTATTTTTGTACTTAGAAATACTTTTCATTATTTCTGAATAATATTTTTTATATTCTTCAAATTTTTCTTGATTTTCAATTTTTGAGGTAGGAAAACAGTTTTTAAAAATTACGGTATCAAACGCTAGAATATTTTTTAAAGTAAAATCGCTAGGAACCCTTGAAAAGATCTCGGCATATTCTTTTGGGGAATTATTACTGATGCTGATATTAAAATCTTTTCCTGTCATTCTCCCATTTCCATCTGACAAACCTGTCCGAAACATTATTGGCCCAAATAAATAAGATAATATTTTTGGTGAATTAAGATTATATCCATGATCCCATAACTCAATATTTGGATTTTTTTCTTTTAAGAGTTTTCTTAATCTCCCAAAGCAAATCAGCAACCCACCTGTTGAGTGGTGTATGAAAAGAACTCTGATCTTCTTCATAAAAAATTACGGTATCGGGAACCTGAGAGCGAGCTTTTTAACTCGTGAATGAATTTCCTTCATTTTTTTGTCTTCTCTCATTTCCTTTTCAAATTTGGCGATATAATCTTTTCGCTCTTCTTTTTTTTCCGGCAAATGATATGACTTCAGCAAGTCAATAACTTCCAGTATCACGGCTCCGATAAACTTCATCTCTTTTTCCTTCATTCCCCGGCTGGTCGATGCCGGCGTCCCTAATCTTACTCCCGACGGATAAAATGGTGATGATGTTTCATCGGGAACGGTGTTTTTATTTAGGGTCAAACCGACAAGATCAAGGGCTTTTTGTGCAAACACCCCGGATCCGGCTCCAAGAGCCGAAGTTAAATTAACCAATAACAGATGGTTTTCGCTGCCTCCTCCGATCAATTTCAGACCGCCATCCATTAGTGTTTTTGCCAATACTCCCGAGTTCTTGACGATTTGGGCGGCATATTTCTTAAAAGACGGTTGAGACGCTTCGAACAACGCCACAGCGATTCCAGCCGTTGTATTGTCATGCGGTCCGCCTTGCAGTCCCGGAAAAATAGCCTTATTAATTTTTTCTCCAAGATCGGGATCTTTTTTTAACCCCTTACTGGTGACCATGATCATTGCCCCTCTTGGTCCTCTTAAGGTCTTGTGAGTAGTTGTGGTCACGATATGAACGTAAGGAACCGGTGAAGGATGGGCTCCCCCGGCAATTAAGCCGGACACATGAGCAATGTCAGCGGCCAGATACGCTCCAACCTCATCGGCAATTTCTGCAAATTTTTTATAATTGAATTTAAGAGGATATGCGGTTGCTCCAACCCAAATTAGTTTTGGTCTATATTGCCTGGCCAGCCGTCTGATTTCTACATAATCAAACAGGTCCTCATTCTTATATACATTATCTTTCCTTAAGGAATATTGAAACGGTTTGTAAAAGATCCCTGTTGCCGAAACCATGTGCCCATGGGTCAGATGACCTCCGGCAATTAAAGCCTGTCCCATAATCGCATCACCCGGTTTGCATGTTGCTAAATAAACAGCTAAATTTGCCGGTGAACCGGAATATGGTTGGACATTGGCAAACGGAACTCCAAAAAGCTTCTTGGCCCGATCCTGGCATAAAATTTCCAGATCGTCAACATTTTCATTACCGCCATAGTACCTTTTTTTTGGATATCCTTCTGAATATTTATTAACAAAATATGAAGATAAAACTTTTCTAACTTCCTCAGATGCGTAATTTTCCGACGGGATCAACTCTATCCCTTCTTTCTGTCTTTTCTCTTCCTTTTTAACCAGATCGTAAACTTTTGTGTCTTTCATTTTATTAAAAAATAAAATTAATAATAATCCGCCTATTGGCGGAAAATTGAAGCTGGTTAAAGTTGCTTATGTCATTTTAGGTAAAATGATAAACAAATGTTTTTTTTATTTCAAGGGCAAAAATATTGGTGAGGAAGTATAATATAAACATGATTAAGCTTTTGCTGGGAGCCGACGCTTTGATGATCGTCACATTTTTATTAAGATTCCCAAGACTGCCTCCTCAAATTCCTCTTTTTTATTCCCAATTTTGGGGAGAAAGTCAGTTGGCCGATCTGCTGATGATCTTTATTTTACCGATTTTTATGAACCTGCTTTATTTTATTAATAAAAAAATTTTCATAAAATTTTACTCAACAAATGAATTAGTTAAAAATATTTTTTATTACTTTAATTTCTTTCTTATCGTTAGTTTTACTTTAATCTTTATCAAAATTATTTTCACGGTTTCCTAAAAATGAATTTTATAATATTTATTTCGGCCACAATAATCTCTTATCTTTTAACCATCCCAACCATAGCGCTGGCAAAGAAACTGCATTTGGTTACCGATTCAAAAACAAGAAATCATCCTGCTCATACACATGTCGGGATTATTCCCCGTGCCGGCGGCCTTCCGATCTATCTCTCAATTCTTTTTACATCTTTAATTTTTCTCCCTATCAGTAAAATTATTTTTGGAATTTTAATTGCCAGTTTCTTTTTGGTTATTCTTGGATTATTTGATGACGCGTATGATCTCTCCCCCTATCTTAGATTTGCCGCCAACATTTTTATTTCCGGTTTAGTGATCGCCTTCGGACTTGGAATTCCTTATATTTCAAATCCTTTTGGTGGTGTTATCAGACTAGATTTTTGGCAGATTCCAATCAGTTTTTTTGGCGTTCATTATATTTGGGTCGTCGCTGACTTACTTGCAATAGTTTGGCTTACATGGTCGACCAATATGATCAATTGGAGCAAGGGAATAGATGGACAGCTGCCGGGATTTGTCGCCATCACCGCAATATTCCTCGGCTTATTGTCTCAACGGTTTACCGCCCATGATATATCGGCTCAACAAGTAGCGGTTCTCAGCTTTATCGTTGCCGGAGCTTACTTAGGTTTTTTACCCTTTAATTATTATCCGCAAAAAATAATGCCCGGATACGGCGGAGGTGCATTAGCCGGATTTTTATTAGGAATTCTTTCCATTTTATCTTTTGGCAAAGTTGGAACGGCTGTCCTGATTTTGTCGATTCCATTGATAGATGCCGTATATACGATGATCAGACGATTGAAAAAAAGACAGTCCCCGTTTCGAGCTGATTGGGGCCATTTTCATCACCGTCTGCTTGAAATAGGCTGGGGAAAAAGGCGGATTGCCTGGTTTTACTGGATAATTTCCCTTATCCTCGGTATTTCCAGTTTGTTCTTGGAGGGAATTGAAAAACTGATCGCTTTTCTTATGATTGCTATATTATTATTAGCCTTCATGTTTATCATCGAGAAGATGAAGAAAATGCGAATATGAAATTCTTTATTAAAACTTTTGGGTGTCAGCAAAATCATGCTGATTCGGTTAGAATTACCTCCTATCTTAAAGCTCAGGGAATGAAACCGGCTAAATCTTATAAAACTGCCGATTATATAGTTATTAATACCTGCATGATCAGGGAATCAGCCGAAAACCGTGTTTACGGTCTCGTAAATAATCTTCAAAAATTGAAAACTGAAAACCATAAATTGAAAATTGTAGTAACCGGTTGCATGTCAGGAATGGCAGTCAAAGATAAAACCGGAAAATACTTAAAACTTTTGAAACAGCGACTGCCGGGAGTTGATGAGTTTATACCGATTGATGAAATCGGATTTGATACCTCTCCTCTTACGACAAATAGTGAGTCCGCCTTTGTTCCTATTTCAAATGGATGCAATAATTTTTGCACCTACTGCGTTGTCCCTTATACACGTGGCCGGGAAAAAAGCCTGCCTTTCAAAAATATTATTGAAGAATGCAGGAATTTAAAAAAGAAAGGGTATAAAAACGTTACTTTACTGGGGCAGAATGTAAATTCTTATGGATCAGATATAATCGCAAGTAAAGAGGCTCAAAAATTAAAGCCTATATACGTAAAACATTTAGGAAAGCTAAGGATCCCAACTCTTTTCCCATATTTGCTTGAGGATGTCGCTAAAATCGGTTTTGAAAAAGTTGACTTTATGTCTAGCAATCCTTGGGATTTTTCTGACGAGTTGATTGATGTGATTGCAAAAAATAAAAATATTACCCGGACAATTCATCTTCCGGTTCAATCAGGTGACGATGCCGTTTTAAAAAGAATGAACAGATGGTACAGTGCGGACGAATACCTCGTCCTAATATCAAAGATAAAAAATAAAATATCAAACATAAAATTTACAACAGATATAATTGTTGGATTTTGCGGGGAAACCGATGAAGAATTTAAAAATACGGTTAAGCTTTGTAAAAAAGTCGGTTTTAGCTGGGCATTTGTTTCCGTCTATTCTAAACGCCCGATGGCAGCTGCATCAAATAAAATTTACGAGGACAACGTCCCACACGTGATCAAAGATAAGCGTTGGAAAATACTTGATGATTTAATTAATAAACCTCATTTGAAGAAGAAAATCAAATAATCTTTCTTTTTGTACTTCTCTCAAGGTGGACTAAAATTTCATAAGGAATTACCCCGGCTTTTTTTGCAGAATTAACAACATTATTTTCCCCATCGTCTTTCGAAAACACTACTACCTCATCTCCAATTTTAATATTTTCAACATTATTTGCATCAACTACGCATAGGTTCATACTCACCCGGCCGATTATCTGACATTGTTTATTTTTTATCAGAACAATTCCTCTGCCGGATAGTTTTCTATCCACGCCATCGTTATATCCAATTGGCAAAACGGCAATTAATCCATCGTTCTTCGCTTCATAGGTAAAGTCGTAGCCGACCTTTTCCCCTTTTTTTATTTTCTTGACCTGGATCACATGGGTTATTAACTGTAAAATCGGTTTAAGCTCCGAGCTTTTAACCGAACTTATACCATACAACGCTAACCCTATCCTGGCAACATTTGTAAACGATAATCTTAATTGTTTATTATTCAACAATCCTGAGGAATTGCCAAAATGAATCCACTTCGGATAAATTAAATATTTTTTTAGAATCTGAACGGCTGATCTAAATTGGGTTATTTGTTTTTTCGTGTCCGGATTTTTTGGACTTTCGGAAAATGCCAAGTGTGACATCAGCCCGATAATTCTTTGCTTCTCTTTCGGACTCAGTCCTTTTAAAAATGACTCCAGTTCGTCAATCCTTAACCCCTCCCGATGCATTCCCGTATCAACAAATAAATGTACGTTTGCCTGCGGCTGGTTTTTTAAAATTCCACGAAACTGCTCCAGATCAAAAACAGCGTATGAAAACGGCAGTCTCTTGGCTTTTAAGTTATTCGGATCGACAAAACCAGTGATCAATATCGGGGTTTTCATTTTGGCATTAAATAACTGATACGCCTCATAGATACTGTCAACACAAAAAAAGACCGGATTTAATTTGTCTAAGACCACCCCAACTTCAATTATCCCATGACCATAGGCATTACTTTTTAGAACCGGTGCTACTTTAATATTTTTATTGATTGAAGAAAGATACTTGTAGTTATTGATTAATCTTTTTTTAGAGATTTCAACTACGTTCAACGAGTTATAGGTTTTTTTTACCACTTTTTTTATTACGTCTAAAAACACGAATATATTATATAATTTTAATAATGAAACTACTCGTAACCGGCGGCGCCGGATTTATAGGAAGCAATTTCATCCTTTACTGGCTGAAAAAATATCCACAAGATAAAATCGTTAATTTAGATAAACTTACGTATGCCGGAAATCTTGAAAATTTAAAATTAGTTGAAAACAACCCCAATTATGAATTTGTCCAAGGCGATATTTGTAACCCGCGACTTGTTAACACGTTAACCGAAAAAACCGATGTAATTGTTCACTTTGCCGCCGAATCTCATGTCGACCGGTCAATTACCGACCCTGCGCCTTTTATAAAAACTAACATCGAAGGGACTTATGTGTTGCTTGAAGCCGCATTGAAAAATAAGATAAAAAAATTCCACCATGTTTCTACCGATGAAGTTTTTGGCGCCTTAAAATTAGGATCTAAAGAAAAGTTCAATGATAGTACGCCATATAACCCCCACAGCCCGTACTCTGCTTCAAAAGCATCGTCTGACCATTTGGTGCGGGCATATTTTGACACCTATAATCTTCCGATCACAATTTCCAACTGTTCAAATAATTTTGGCCCATATCAGTTTCCGGAAAAACTGATCCCGTTAGCCGTTACCAATATTATTGAAGGGAAAAAAGTTCCGGTTTATGGTGACGGTCTTTATGTTCGCGACTGGCTGTACGTTGAAGATCATGTCCGGGCGATCGACCTGATTTTACAAAGAGGAAAAACCGGGAAAACTTATTTGATCGGTGGATTGACTGAGGATATTCCCAACATTGAAATTGTAAAAAAGATTTTAATAATAATGGGTAAAAATGAAGATGAGATCGAATTTGTCAAAGACCGTCCAGGACACGACCGAAGATATGCGATCGATTGGTCAGGAATAAATCGAGAATTAGGATGGAAGCCCGAGCATAATTTCGAGGAATATCTTGAACTAACAATAAACTGGTATAAAAATAATGAGAGCTGGTGGAGGAGATTAAAATGATTAAGATCGCTTTAACAGGTGCTGATGGTTTGGTCGGTTCAAGGATCGTTGAACTTCTCAATAAAGATTTTGAGTTTATTCCCTTGCCCCAAAGTTCGATGGATATTACAAATAAAGCGCAGGTCGATAGTACGCTAAAAAATTTAGACTTTGACATTTTCTTCCATCTGGCTGCATATACAAATGTTCCCGAAGCTGAATCAAACAAAGAGCTTTGTTTTAAAATTAATCGTGACGGGACAAAAAATGTATTTGATGCGGTCAGTCAAAAACAAAAAAAATTTATTTACATATCGACCGATTTTGTTTTTGACGGGATAAATCCCCCGTATTTTGAAGATTCTATCCCCAACCCGACCTCGGTCTATGCTGCTTCAAAATATGAGGGGGAAAAAATTGTTAAAGATAGTGGAATGATTGTAAGGATCGCCTATCCTTACCGGGCCAGCTTTGAATTAAAAAAGGATTTCTTCAGAACATTTAAATCATACTTAGAAAATAGAAAAACTTTATCCATGATTACCGATTCCCTAATGACGCCGACTTTTATCGATGATATTGCGTACGGATTAAAATATTTATTCAATAACTATAGCCCAAAAATATTTCACCTTGTCGGAAGTAAATCGATATCCCCCTATGATGCTGCCTTGACTGTGGCGGAGGCTTTTAATCTTGATAGGACTTTAATCGGAAAGACAACCTATGAAGAATATATAAAAGGAAAAGCAAGATTGCCTCAGTTTGCAACAATTAAGAGTCAGAAAAATAATTTTTTTAAGATGAGGTCATTCAAAGATGGGCTGGAAGAAATAAAAGAACAGTTGTAAAATAAAACCTTATGACAATCACTGTTGTCGGTCATGGTTATGTCGGTCTTGTCACTGCATGCGTATTTGCCGACTTCGGAAATCATGTTTGGGTCATTGGTCATACAAAAGAAAAGATTGACCGTTTGAAAAATGGTGATCCGATCATTTATGAACCGGGCTTAAAAGAACTCCTTCAAAAAAATATTTTGGCTAAAAGAATTTCTTTTACCTTGGATTATGAAAAAGCTATACCTGAATCAGAAATTATTTTTATCACCGTTGGAACTCCTCCAAAAGAAGGCGGAGAAGCCGATCTAACCGCCGTGATCGATGTTGCCCGTAACATCGGTAAAAATCTTAGAAGTAAATTTACGGTTGTTTCCTGCAAGAGTACCGTTCCGGTTGGAACAAACCATAAACTAGAAATAATAATAAATAAGTATAAACCGAAACAGGTTGATTTTGCCGTTGCCTCCTGCCCGGAATTTTTACGGGAGGGAACAGGAATATCGGATACGATCAATGCCGACCGGGTTGTTATCGGATCAAATGATAAACTGGCAATTCAAAAATTAGTCAAACTTCATGAACCGATCAATGGTAAAAGAGTTATCACTAATTTGGCTTCGGCCGAGATGATAAAGTATGCCTCAAACGTTTTTTTAGCCAATAAAATATCTTTTGCCAATTTGATTTCTTTTTACTGTGAAAAGACCGGTGCAAATGTAAACGAAGTACTTAGCGGAGTCGGGATTGACGAGCGGATAGGCAAGCAGTTTTTGAATCCCGGTCTTGGATATGGCGGATCTTGCCTGCCCAAAGATGTCAAAGCTTTCTTAAATATCGGAAAAAGTTTATTACTCGACACGCAATTGCTATCGGCAATTGAAAACATTAATTTGAAAGCTCAAGAAAACTTTTTGGATAAAATTGTTAAATTTTCTCCCGGTAAAAAGGTGGCTGTTTGGGGATTGAGCTTTAAACCTAATACCGATGATATCCGATTTGCCCCTTCAGTATTTATCCTCGAAAAATTATTGGAAAAAGGTTTTCAAATAAGTACGTATGATCAAGAAGCAGCTGACAATATTAAAAAAATATTCACTAATAAAATTTTTTATAGCAAAGATCCTTATCAAGCTGTAAAAGGTGTTGATGCGCTGATAATCATTACTGAATGGAATGAATTTAGACAGATCGATTTAAATAAAGTGAAAAAGCTTATGTCCAGCCAAACGATTTTTGATGGAAGGAATATTTATGATCCCTCCGAACTGAAAAAATTAGGTTTTAAATATTATTCCATTGGAAGACCCTCATGAAAATATTAATTACGGGTGGAGCTGGATTTATCGGTTCCCACTTAGCTAAATTTCATCTTTCCAAAAGCGACGTTGTTACTGTGATCGATAATTTTGTCACCGGAAATAAGAAAAATCTGGAATCGGAAATAAATGATAAAAATCTAAAAATTATTGAAGCAGATATTACCAAATATAATTTTTCTCAATTGCCGAGTTTTGACATTGTCTATGATCTTGCTTCCCCTGCTTCGCCTAAGGATTTTCAAAACCTGTCTTTGGAAATTCTTAAGACGAATAGCGTGGGATTGATTAATCTTCTGGATTTTTTTATCAAAAGCAATAGCGGAACTTTTATTTTTTCTTCCACCTCAGAAATTTATGGAGACCCGATGGAACATCCGCAAAAAGAAAGTTATTTCGGGAATGTTAATTCAGTCGGCCTACGCTCTTGTTACGATGAAGGAAAAAGATTTGCTGAAGCTTTAATGATGGCTTATTTTAGAAAATATAAGAAAGATATAAGGATCGCCCGGATTTTCAATACTTACGGACCATATATGAGACGTGATGACGGCCGGGTTGTCTCAAATTTTGTGAACCAAGCAATTAATAATCAACCTTTAACCATCTATGGTGACGGTTCTCAAACCCGATCATTATGTTATGTCGATGACATGGTACAAGGGCTTTTTCTATTAGCTGAAACTCCAAATTTAGCCGGAGAAATAATTAATATCGGGAACCAGGATGAAAAAACTATTTTACAAATTGCTGATATAATTAAAAAATTAACCAAATCAAAATCGGAAATTGTTTTCAAAACCATTGGACAAGATGATCCAAAAAAACGCTGTCCAAATATCGATAAGGCAAAAAAACTTTTAAATTGGCAACCAAAAATAAATTTTGAAGAGGGATTAAAGAAAACTATTGAGTATTTTAAAAACGTATGAAAAAAGCATTGATAGTCCTCCCAACTTATAATGAAGGAGGGACAATTGAAAAATTGATGGAAGATATTTTGAAACAAAACCAAAACCTTCCCAACTGGGATATTGAAATTTTGGTTAATGATAGCGCCTCAACAGATGATACTGCAAAAATAGTTAATAAACTGCATAGAAAATATCCAGAAAAAATATACTTTTTAGAAACAAAAAAAGAGGGTTTGGGTAAAGCTTATCATCAAGCTTTTACTTACGCAATTGAAAATATTCATCCTTTTGTGATATTCCAAATGGATGGAGACTTTTCACACAATCCTGATAATATTCCGGCTTTTTTAAATGAAATCGCTAAAGGTTCGGATTTTGTTATTGGGGCAAGATATATCAAGGGCGGTTCTATTCCAAAAAATTGGGGATGGTATAGAAAAATATTATCGATTTGTGGAAATTTAATTGTTAGATTTGGTTTTATGAAACTTAGCATTCATGATTGGACTTCCGGCTATAGAGCGGTAAAGACATGGATCATAAAGGATAGCCTTCCTTTTGTAGAAAAATATTCTGGTTATGTTTTTCAAATTGCTTTGCTTGATCAATCAATCAAAAAAAACGCAAAAATTTCTGAAGTCCCTATAAATTTTATAGATAGAAAATACGGAAAATCAAAAATCATTTTTTCACAATATATATTCCAAATTTTGTCTTATATCTTTCTAAACTCATCATTTGTCAAATTTGTCATTGTCGGTTTTATCGGATTTGCTGTTGATTTTACCTCCGCTTATTTGTTTATTAATAAACTACATATTGCTAAAGTTACGGCGAATATTTATAGCGCCGAACTGGCAATATTTTTTAATTTTTTACTCAACAATTTTTGGAGTTTTAAAGACAAAAAAATCATCGGAGGTTTTTTTGCCTACTTAATGAAGTTTATTACTTTTAACTTTGTTTCTTCAGGCTCAATTATCATTCAATGGGTCGGACTAAGTTTGGCTTTAAGGTTTTTAGGAGATAAAAATATAAGCATGTTTGGATTATTCTCTTTGAGTTCCTGGATCCTGTACAAAATTTTAATTATCGCTTTCTTAATCATCCCCTATTCTTACATTCTTTACAATAAATTTATCTGGAAGAAGAAGTAAAATTTTCAATTTTCAGTTTTCAATTTACAATGAATGATTCAATTTGCAATATTTCAAGCGTTCGAAAATTAAACAATTGAAAATTCAATGAAAATTGTAAATTGATAATTGTAAATTGGTTTTTTATTCCTTAGAAGAGTACTCCGAAGATACCCATCCTTCATCAAAGCTTCCTTCTACCAATCCGATCTGACTGCCGTTAAATTTAATCTTAAACCATCCGGTTTTTTCGTCTAATAACTCATATTTTTCTCCCGGTTTAACTTTAGCTGACTCCGTTGCGTCTATCGATCCGTCTACTCTTACCCTAAGCCAGCCCTGAGGATTTTCTCTTATTTTTACGTAGGTTTTATCAGATACCGTTGCACCACTGCTGGCAGTCTTTGTTTTATCATCTGATTCTTTTACAAATGAAGAGCTTTGATCAATGGCTAATTTAAAATATGCATTAACACGAAAGCCGGGATCTACGTTTACTTTTTGAGTCCTTCTAAAAAAACCCGGCATAAAAACAGAAAGTTCATGATCGCCCCGAATTATGTTTTCCATTAAAACAGGAGCTACCCCCTTTTCGTCACTGTCTAAAGTAACAATCGCCCCTTGAGGTTCTGTCTCAACATAAATTTCTCCTGATTCAGAATTTTGCGGTTTTTTAGCCATTTTGACCGTTGTGAATATTTCACCGGCCGATGCGATATCTGAAGAACCCAGTTCACGATTAACATAAGTAAGGGCGTTTTTATAAATATTTATCTTTCCGTTCCACGAAGCCGTATCGGTCGCAGTCGATTCCGGGATTAATTTTAACAGATATTCACCGACTTTATATTTATCTTCAAAAGGTGTTTTGCCGATGAATGTACTGTTAAGAAAAACGCTGGCAGTTGGCGAAGAGATTATCTTCATTTTTCCTGTTTCGTTTTGTTTATCAAAAACAAAAAACCGCACTGCGACAAAAACTATAAACAATAGGACTAAAATCAACAGCAATGACAGTTTACTCTTCATGTTCGTCATGTAACCATTTTAGGCGAGTTGTTAAAATAATTCAATACTTAAAGATGTCGAAATCCTTTAATGTTCTTATTTGATAATCCGGCTCGACTTTTTTTGGTAATACAGAATGTTTTGATGGCACTAACAAAACTTTGAGGTGGGATTTATTTGCAGCTATTACCCCATTTTCAGTATCTTCGACCACCAAACATTCTCTTTTGTCAAACTTTCCATAACTATCATTTAAATATTTAAAGGCTTTTTGATAACATTCCGGTTCAGGCTTACCTTTTTCTACTTCATCCCCTGAAATTATAAAATCTACTAGCTTTTTTAATTTAAATTTATTTAAAACCTCAATAATGTATTTTTTTGAACCTGAAGAAACTATTGCCGTAATTATTTTTTTTCCTCTTAGGGTTTTTAAAAGACTAATTGCTCCCGGTAACATTATAGTTTCTTTCTTAACCTGTTCGAGAAAAAAATTTTCCCTTGTCTCGATTAACTTTTTGGCCGGTAGTTCTTTTTCATTTATTCCGAAAGCGTCTCTTTTTATTACTAAAATGTCTGATACCCTTCTTCCCATAAAGTCTATGTTTTTTGTTTTGTCTTGGATTAAGTTATAGTTATAGCCAAACTTTTCAAAAGCAAAACGATTAGCTTTAAGATGAAGACTCAATGAATCTACCAGAGTGTCGTCTAAATCAAAAAAAACCGCTTTAATCATGTTTTTTATTTTATCATTTTTGACTTTTTTAAAAAGCATGATATAATGTTTTTATGTTAAAAGTACTATTCGCAACCAATTCGTCTTCAAGGCGACTCTTTGGGGAGGGTAGTATTTTTATGGCCTAAAGAGTAAAAACTAATTACCAATCCCCGCCCAAGTAAAGGCGGGTTTTTTAATGGTCAAAAATATTACAAGTATCCCCCGACCAACAGCCGGGGGATTTTTTTTATTAAAAATTTATAAATAAATATGAAAAAACAAAGTAAAAACAAAAAAGTTATTCTCGCTTTTTCCGGAGGTCTGGATACCTCCTTCTGTGTCCCTTATCTTATTGATAAAGGATTCAAGGTAATAACTGCCATTATCAATTCCGGTGGATTTTCTAATGATGAATTAAAAAATATAGAAGATAAATCAAAAAAACTCGGCGCGATCAAACATTGTCTTGTTGACGCAAAACAATATTTCTATGATTCTACGATACAGTGGATCGTAAAAACAAACGGACTATACGAAGGGTCATACCCCAACTGCGTATCGTCGCAGCGTTATCATTTAGTCGAGAAAATTATTGAGCTCGCCAAAAAAGAAAAAGCAAAATACATAGCAAATGGCAATTCTGGCATGGGAAGCGATCAAGTCAGATTTAATTTAACAGCTAAATTATTGGCTCCCGAAATTGCAGTTATTGAACCGATAAAAGAAATGGGAGGAAATAGAAAAAAAGAGATCGAATTCCTTAAATCTAAGGGCTTCGGTCAGATCGAAACGCATAAAAAATATTCTACCAATAAAAGCCTTATGGGTATTACTTATTCCGGGTCGGAGATAGATGAAGATAATGAGCCACCGGAAAACATTTTTGAATGGGTTACCGGAAAAAATATCAACAAAAATAAATATTTTAAAATTGAATTCAAAGACGGTCTTCCAATAAAACTGGACAATCAAAAAATAATCGGCAGTGAATTGTTATCTGTTTTAAATTTAGAGATAGGCTCTTTTGGATTTGGAAAAGGTTATTATACTGGCGATGTCATTGTTGGTATTAAGGGCCATATAGTTTTTGAGGCGCCGGGAATATTATTTTTGATTAAAGCCCATCTTGCTCTTGAACAATACGTTTTTACAAAACAGCAATTGGAATTTTCATCATATCTTTCCCATCAAATGACCGAACATATTTATAATGGAAAATTTTTTGATCCGACGGTCAAACAATTTAAAATCGCGATTAATGCCTTACAAAAATTAGTCAATGGAGTCGTAGTGATGAAAATGGAACACGGAATCCCTCAACCTGTTTCTGTAAAAAGCAAGTATTCGCTTATTGACAAAAAAATCGCTCTTTACGCTCAATCAAAAACTTGGTCTAAGGAGGACGCGGACGGATTTATAAAACTATATGGATTACAGTCTTATATCGCTTCAAAAAAGCAAAAAGGAGGGAATTACCATGAATAAAATATCCTACATAGGAAAACAATTCAAAAATATTTCTTACGAAAAAAAGGAATTAGTCTCAAAGCAAATTATTATGTTTTTAAAAAAACATAAAGAACATATGGTTCAGTTTACCTCAAAAGAACTTATCGATTACATGGACAAAGGTTTAACGGTTTTATTGACAAATGAAAATTTTGAATTGCTTGGTTTTGGAAAACTTTACCCTTGGGTTTTAAAAAACAAACCGATTGGCTATGAGTTTTCGTCCTGGATTTCAAAATATCCAAATAACGGTATCGGCAAAGAGATAGTTAAACTAATCTGCAGCCTGCATACTCAACTTAATCCTAATTCCGATTTATTTGCAATGATTTCCGCAGATAATGAAATTCCAATATCATCTTTAATAAAACAAGGTGCAACGGAAATAGATTCGCCTTTTTATGTAAAGAACTTACTAGAAGGGAAACCTGAAACCTGTATTAATTTAAAAACAATTACTAATTATTATCAAAAACCTATGAAAAACTCAAAAATATACGGAGGGATCTATACAAAAGGACCTTCGAAAATCACCGATCAGTTTATTATGGACCCGACAATGACCGTACTTGAAAATAAGCTGACTCCATATTATTTGATTGAAACAATCGCTCATAATTTGATGACGGCAAAATGTGGAATCGTTCCAAAAAAAAGTGCTAAAAAAATATTACAGGAACTATTAAGTCTTTTAGAAAAGTCACAAAATGGACAATTAGTTGACCCGGTGATCGGGGACGTCCATGAAAATATCGAAAAGTTATTAACTGATTCTATTGGCGAAGACGCCGGATGGTTTCATTTGGCAAGAAGTAGAAATGATCAGACCATTATCGATCAGAAGTTATTCACAAAAAAATATTTAATTGATATTTTCAATGAAATAAATAAGCTCGAATACACATTATTGAAAAAAGCGGAAGCTTATAAAAATACCATTATGCCCGGCTTTACTCATATGCGTTCCGCTATGCCATCAAGCTTTGGTTTTTGGTGGCAATCGTATCTTGATCAAATAATTGATCTAAACAAAATACTAAAAATTGTTTTTGAAACATATGACAAATGCCCGCTTGGTGCCGGCGCTTCATATGGGGTAAATTGGAAAATCGATCCGAAATTTTCAGCAAAAGCCTTGGGTTTTTCAAAACCATTAAATAATGGGTTGAGCGTAATTGACAATCGCGGAATCGAAGACGCAAATATTATCGGTCAGCTATCAATTTTGCTGACTGTCTTATCTAGAATGATGGAGGACCTGATTATTTGGAGCTTGCCCGAATTAAATTACGTTTCTATTTCCGAGGAATTTACGACCGGATCCTCTATTATGCCGCAAAAAATGAATCCTGATATTTGTGAAAAGATAAAAAGCAAAAGCGCTAAATTAATTGCCAATTTCAATCATGATCTGATTGCCATAAAAGGAACACCGTCTGGATATAATCGTGACTCGGCCGAAATAAAAATAGCCATTATGGCGTCTCTTGAAGAAGCTTTAAGCACCATTTCAATTACTGACGGTATGTTATCAAAGGTAATTGCCAATCCTAAAAAGATGAAGAAAGGCGTTATCTCAAGTTTGCCGACGAAGTTAGCTGACGAATTGGTCAAAAAGTTTGGAATACCCTTCCGGGTTGCTCATAAAATTGTCGGCAAAACTGTTGGTTTGGTAAATGGAAAAATTCAGGATATTACTGCCAATACGGTAAAAAAAGCGATCAAGGAAATTACGGGGAAAAATTATTACGTCAAAGTTGAACTGATTAAAAAGGTGTTCAATGTCGATAATGCCTTGGATCAATACGAATATGAAGGCTCAGCGGGGCCTAAGTATGTATCTATCGTTAATGACAAGTTGAACAAAGAATTAGAAATTCTAAGCACCTGGACAAAAAGTATAAAAAATAAATCAATTAAAGCCGAGCAGAAATTATTAGAAGAAATTAATAAGTTTATTAAGGATAAATATGAATAACGTTGTTGATATTTTTTTAAAATTAGTAACTATAGACAGTCCTTCCGGGCAGGAACAGAATATGATCAAATATATAAAAAACTGGTTGGACAATGTTGGTTTGAATTATCAGGTTGATTCGAAAGGAAACATTTTGGCTAAAAAACCGGGAGTCGGTCCGTCGATTTTATTTTGTGTTCATATGGATACTGTTGAACCGGGGAAGGGAATAAAAACCATTGTAGTTAATAAAGAAATAATTAAAAGTTCAGGGAAAACAATTTTGGGTGCAGATAATAAAGCGGCGATCGCATCGCTTATGGTTGCTGTTGAAGAGTCACTGACCTTAAAATCTTTTGAATTACTTTTTACTGTTGGAGAAGAAAACGGAAGCGGTTTAGACAACTTTCCTTTTGAGTGGGTTAAATCAAAAATCGGCTTTATTTTTGATAGTGTAAAACCGATAGGCTCTATCATTTTGAGATCACCAAACATTTGCTTATTTGAAGCAGAGTTTAATGGAAAAGCCAGTCATTCTTCGACTCCTGAAAATGGGATAAATGCTCTGATCCCTGCAATTAAGGCATTAAAAAAAATAAAAGTTGGGAAATTGGATGAAGGTGAAACAACTATCAATATTGGCATAATTAATGGTGGAACAGGAATAAATATACTTCCTGAAAAAATGACTGTTAAAGGCGAAATTCGAAGTTATCAAAAAAAACTTTTTTATTTTCACCTAAACAAAATAAAGTCTATTTTCAAAAATTCTGATTTTACAACAAGCGGTTTTGCACCTGGTTATTTTTATAAAAAAACATCTATTTTAATTGAAAGAATAAAGAAAATTTATGACTTGCTAAATATTAAAACGCTGTATCATTCATATTCCGCCGTCAGCGACGCTAATATATTAAATTCCAAAGGAATTGAAATAATTAATCTCGGTGACGGCGTCGAAAACGCACATACAGCAAATGAGCAGATTAAAATCGATGACTTAATTAAATTAAAAATGGTTATTTATAAAATTTTAAGAAATTTATGAAAAAAGATTTTTTATCAATAACTGATTTGACAAAAAATGAAATCATTGGCTTGATCAATCTTTCCATTGGTCTTAAAGAAGAAATGATTCGTAATGGCAGCAACGTGCAATATTTAAAAAATAGAACCTTAACGATGATTTTTGAAAAACCTTCTCTTAGAACCCGCATTTCTTTTGAAACCGCAATGACACAACTTGGAGGCCATGCTATAAACCTCACACAAGCTGACATAGGTATGGGAAAACGGGAATCTGTAATCGATGTTGCCAAAGTCATTTCATCTATGACTGATATTGTTATGGCTCGTGTTTTTGAACACTCATTAGTTAAAGAATTAGCAAAATATTCCTCCGTGCCTGTAATAAATGGACTTTCGGATTTAGAACATCCATGTCAAATTTTGTCTGATTTATTGACTATATATGAAATTAAAAATAAATTAAAAGGATTAAAAATTGTTTATTTTGGAGATGGTGAAAACAATATTTCTCACTCATTACTATTAGCTTCAAGTATTTTTGGGATGAACTTTACCGCAGTTTGCCCTAAAGATTATTGGATGAATAGAAATGTAGTTAAAAAAGCTTTAAAAATTGCCAAAAAAAATGGCAGTCAAATTATTGAGACTAATGATCCGAAGAAAGCTGCTTTAAACGCTGATATTATTTACACCGATACTTGGATCAGTATGGGTGATGAAAAGGAAAAGGAAAAACGATTAAACATTTTTCCTAAATATCAGGTAACAGCAAAGTTAATGGGCCAGGCAAAAAATGATGTAATTTTTATGCATGATTTACCAGCTTACCGAAATTATGAAGTAAGTCCTGAGGTAATTGATGGAAAACAATCAGTGGTATATCAGCAGGCAGAAAATCGACTTCATGCACAAAAAGCTTTATTAATTTATCTGTTAAATAATTCCAAACTGACCTGAATTCTGTTATCATATAAAACAATGATTAAAGACGAAATATTAAAAAATCTAGAGATGGTTTTGAAAAAAAATGGTGTTGATGGCGGAGTTCCAATACTTGAAAAGCCTGCTAATCCTGATTTTGGCGATTATTCAACTTCAGTTGCCCTTAAACTCACCAAACAGTTAAAGAAAAATCCCATGTTAATTGCTGAGGAAATTGTCAGGAACTTTCCGAAAAACGACAATATTAAAAAGGTTGAAGTTGTTAAGCCTGGATTTATTAACTTTTGGATTGCTGATATACAGTTGACTAATCAACTGTTAAAAATTGTTGAAAAGGGTTTTTCTTTCCCAGAATATCATCTCGGAAAAAATAAAAAATTAATGATCGAGTTCGCTCATCCGAATACTCATAAACTTTTTCATATCGGTCATTTAAGAAATATATCAACGGGCGAATCATTGGTAAGAATTTTTGAAACGGTTGGCAATAAAGTTGTCAGAGGAAATTATCAAGGCGACGTCGGCCTTCATATTGCTAAATGTATATTCGGGATAAATAATTCAAAAATTGATATTAAAAAACTAAAAACGCTCCAGGAAAAAATTAATTTTATTGGCAAGATGTATACACTTGGCACTAAAGCATATGAGGACGATAAAAAAGCCAAAGACGAAATAATTAAAATTAACCGGATGATTTATGAACGCGATCCGAAAATCTTGCCTTTATGGACTGAAACTGTAAAATGGAGTCTTGATTATTTTCAGGAAAACTACAAAAGATTTTATAGTCATTTCGATCGATTGTATTTTGAAAGCGAGCTGCCTGAACGCAGCCTTGAGATTGTCGGGCATCTTTTGAAAAAAGGAATCCTGGAAAAAAGTCAAGGCGCTATTGTCTTCAACGGAAAAAAATACGGTTTGGATACAAGAGTCTTTGTTAATTCTCTCGGTTTTCCAACCTACGAAGGAAAAGAGTTGGCTTTAGCAGAAAAAGAATTTTCCGATTTTGGGGAGCTGGATAAAATCATTCACACCGTTACTCCGGAGCAAACCAGTTTTTTTAAAGTGACTTTTAAAGTCGAGGAATTCATTGATGAAAAAAAATATAAAAATAAACAATATCATCTTGCATATGAATGGGTGAAATTAAAAGCCGGAAAAATGTCTTCCCGGGAAGGTAATGTTATCGAAGCCAACTGGCTCATAGATGAGGTTAAGAAAAAAATTACCGAAAAATTTAAATGCGATCAGGAGACTACTGAAATCCTGGCTGTTGCTTCAGTTAAGTATTCTTTTCTAAAGAATGGAACTCAAACAATTATTCATTTCGACATTGATGAATCAATCGCCGTCGATGGTAATTCAGCACCTTACTTAATTTACACTTATGTTCGATGTCAATCTGTTTTAAACAAGGCAAAACATAACCCGTTAATGCGTGTACCCGTTAACCAAATAATAATCAATAATGACGAATCCAATGTTTTACGTTTGATAAGCCAATTCCCTGAGATTGTTCAACAAGCGGCTGTTCAATTGGCTCCTAATTTAATAGCCAACTACCTTTATGACCTGGCGCAAAAATATAATTATTTCTATCAAAAAAATAAAATTCTAGAATCAGAAGAAAAGACAAAACAGTTTAGATTGATGTTGACTCAGGCGGTCGGAAAAGTAATTAAAGAAGGGTTATATTTATTGGGAATTAAGACGGTTGAGAGAATGTAATTTCCAATTTTCAGTTTTCAATTTTCATTGAATTTACAATGAATCAATTTTTAAATTGAAAATTAAATAAATGAAAATTTATTGAAAAATGTAAATTGTAAATTGAAAATTAACTATGAGCTTTTATATTTGCTCTGAGTGCGGTTTCGGCTCCGGATCCTGGATCGGAAAATGTCCTGACTGTGGTAAATGGAATACGCTCAAGGAGAAACCCGAGTTTGCAAAAAGTTCGTCGAACAAAAAAGGTGAAGCCGTCAAAAAAATCACCATCACTTCTTTATCTAAAATTAAATCTTCAACTAAATCAAGGTTCTCAACCGGTATCTTTGAGTTTGATCGGGTTTTAGGTGGCGGCGTCGTCCCGGGAGAAGTAATTTTACTTACCGGACAGCCGGGAATTGGCAAGTCGACCTTAGTTCTTCAGGCTTTTCAAAAATTAAAAGTCCTGTATATTTCCGGCGAGGAATCAGCTGAACAGGTCAAAAATCGTGCTGAACGTCTTTCAGTAAATCTAGATAAATTATCCTTCTCAGCAGATTTACAAATTGAAAGTATTATTCAAAGTCTTGAAGAACTGAAAGATGAAATAGAAATTGTCATTATCGATTCAGTTCAGACAATCTATTCAAAGGACGTTGAAGGACCAGTCGCAGGTGTATCTCAACTAAAAGAAGTGACAAAAAAGGTAGTTAATTTTGCCAAACAATCAAATCTTCCAATTTTATTAATCGGCCATATTAATAAAATTGGCGATGTGGCCGGACCTAAAACACTTGAACATTTTGTTGATTGTGTCCTTGAAATAGAAGGTGAGAAAATTTCTAATTTCCGGTTACTTAGAGCTTCTAAAAACCGTTTCGGTTCAACCGATGAAATTGGAATTTTTGAAATGAAACAAAAAGGATTAAACGAAGTAAAAAATCCGCTCGTGTTTCTGGAAACCGACAAAAGGCTTGAGCCGGGAAAAGCCATCGTTGGGGTTGCCGAAGGCAAAAGACCGTTCTTTTTTGAAATCCAAACACTTTGTGTCCCGACTTCGTTAATGAATCCACGTCGAGTTGTTAAAGGATTAGATTTCAATAAAGTTCAACTATTACTTGCGGTTATCAGAAAAAATCTTAACCTTCCCCTTGATCGCTTTGATGTCTTTGTCAATGTCGTTGGCGGAGTTTCCATCAAATCAACAGGCGCCGATCTTGGCTTTATTGCCTCGTTAATTTCTTCTTTTAAAAATATTTCACTTCCAGCAAACTCTCTTTTCGTCGGTGAGGTCGGACTCCTTGGAGAGATCCGTTCCTCATTTATGGAGGAAAAAATTATAGAAGAATCAAAAAGGTTGGGATTTAAAAGAATCTATTCTTCAAAGCTAATTAAAAACATCAAAGACTTTGCAAAACAAATATAATTAAGGAGTTTTTTTGTAGAAAATTTTTTCAATTGTAGTTTTTTTACCATTAGCACCCAATAAAATTATTACTATTTTATTTGTTCCTTCGTTCAAAGAAAGTTCATAATTAAATATTCCTTCTTTATTCTGATAAATCCTTTCACCGGAGATGGTGACATTGGTATCTTTTTCAACCTTTCCTATTATTTTTACTTTTTTTTCGATGGTAAAGTTATTAACTGTCGGAGACAAAAGTGCAAAAGTTGGAGGTGAAAAATATGTTTTTAATTGTAAAATAAAATACGCTACGAAAAATAGGGTTAAAATTATTAAACCAATTCTTAGAAATTTTTTTGTTTCGGAAGTTAAGTAAGAACTTTCTACTTTTCTTTTAAATTTTACTTCTTCTTTTTTTTCATAGTCCCGTCTAAAAAAGGCCAGTACTTTTTTGTGGTCTAAATTTAACACTCTCGAGTAGTTTTTAAGAATTCCGGTTATGTAGATTTTAGAAGAAAAATGATTCCAATTTTCATTTTCAATCGCCTTCAAGTATTTTTCCCTGACCTTGATCTGTTTTTCCACGTCTGAAAGTAGCAGACCTTTTTTTTCTCTTTCATTTTTAAGAATTGAACCGACGGATAGCATATGAATATTATACTCTTCCTGTGTATTCCCCTGTTTCCGGATTGATACTGATAGTTTCCCCGATTTTTACAAATATCGGGACCATTACGATTGCTCCCGTTTCAACCTTAACCGGTTTTTTTGCTCCGGAAACGGTATCACCTTTCGCAGCATCCTCCGCTTCAACGATTTTTAATCTCACGCTGCTTGGCGGACGGATCGTCAGAGGTTTATCATCATACATATAGACGAACATTTTTTCTCCGTCCTTAAAAAATCTAGTTACTTCTCCGACGACTGAAATTGGCAGGGAAGACTGGTTAAAAGTTCTTTCATCCATAAAATAAAGATTTTCATTATCTTTATAAAGATACTGCATTTCTATCGAAGATACGTCTAACACCTCAACCTGTTCATTTGACTTATATGCGTATTCAACGTTTTTAGCAGATATTAAATTTTTTAGTCTTGCTTTCATTAAAGCAGATCCTTTTCCAGGGGAATAAAAATCGGCTTTCTGAACCTGACAAATTTCTCCCTGAAAAAAAACGAACTCGCCTTTCTTCAAGTTACCGGCATTGACTCGCATATTTAAAATAACATTAATTGATTAATTGGAAACCATATTTTAATGCTTCAATATGGCTTTTGTCAATTCATCTCGTTCTCTAATTCTTTCAGCAGCTCCTTTGCTCTTCCGGAAACACGTGCCGGTGTATTAATTTTATAAACAACATATTGATCACCTTTGCGGGTTGATTGCGGATAAGGGACTCCCTGATCGTGTAGTTTGACCATTGAACCGGACTGTGTTCCTGGCCTAATTTTTAATTTAATTGTTCCGTTAACCGTTGGAACCTGTACGACTCCACCTAAAACTGCTAACGAATATGAGATGTCTTTTTCAAAATAAATATCCTGGCCCTTCCTGGTAAAATACGGGTGCGTTTTTACTTTGACTTGTAGATCAAAATCGGAAAACCTAATTGTCATATTATTATCAACGCCTGCGGGAATCTGAAAAGATTTTTCTTCTCCTTTTACAATCATTGTTTTTTTGACACCGTTTACGGCTTCTTCAAAAGTTAAGGTGATTTCATAAACATCCCTTCTTTGTTGACGTCTTCCACCCCTTGAAAATGGCGATTGAAAACCGAAGAACTGTTCAAAGATTTCAAAAGGATCAGAAAATCCGCCGAAATCAACATTTTCAAATCCCTGGCTTGAAAATCCTCCAAAACCTCCACCAAAAGGATTTGATTCGTATGATTGACCTGCCCCCGGGTTTCCGGGTCCTCCCCGGTTAAAGGCACTCTCGCCGTATTGATCATACATTTCCCTTTTTTTTGGATCAGATAAAACTTCGTAGGCTTTAGTAACCTCTTTAAACTTAGCACCGGCCTCACTGGTTTTGTTTCTATCCGGGTGCCATTTTAAAGCTGCTCGGCGGTAAGCCGTTTTTATTTCTTTCTCAGAAGCCCCTTTTGAAATACCAAGAGTTTCATAGTAATCCATATCAGTTCACCACTTCTCCTTCTTCAACCTTCTTTCCCTTTTCGTCTTTTTTCTCTTCATCTGGTTTCTTCTCTTCGCTTTGAGGTCCAGTTTTTTGTTCCCCAGGTTTTGCTTCTTGTTTAGCATAAGCCGCTTGCCCGATCTTGGAAAGTTCGTCGGAAAGATCTTTGGTTTTGGATTCGATCTCGTCTTTTGTTCCTTTTTCGATCTTTTCTTTCAACTCTTTAATTTTTTTCTCGACGTTTTCCTTAACGGTCTTATCAACCTTGTCTCCGGCATCCCGTAAAGATTTTTCCGAAACATAGATCATGTTATCAGCCTTATTTCTGACCTCAATTTTGTCTTTTTCTTCTTTGTCTTTATCGGCGTTTTTTTCCGCCTCTTCCCTCATTTTTTCGATCTCATCTTTTGTCAAGCCAGTTGATCCTGTGATTTTAATCGCCTGAGATTTTCCGGTGGCTTTATCTTTTGCCGTGACGGTCAGTATTCCATTGGCATCCAGATCAAAAGAGACTTCAATTTGAGGAACTCCACGTGGAGCCGGAGGAATTCCGTCCAAAGTAAATCTGCCCAAAGACTTATTATCCCTGGCTAATGGTCTTTCACCCTGCAAAATGTGAATTTCAACCTGGGTTTGGTTGTCACCGGCGGTTGAAAATACTTCTGCTTTTGTATTTGGAACGGTGGTATTTTTTTGAATTAATTGGGTCATAACGCCACCTAATGTTTCCAGTCCCAAAGTCAACGGAGTGACATCCAATAACACGACGTCTTTGGTTTCACCGGTTAAAACACCTCCCTGAATTGCCGCTCCAAGAGCCACCACTTCATCCGGATTTACTGACCGGTTTGGTTCTTTGCCAAAAAACTCTTTTACTTTTTCAATTACTTTCGGCATTCTCGTCATTCCTCCAACCAATACAACCTCGTCGATTTTAGAAACGTCGACTTTGGCGTCTTTTAAACAGGCTTTAACCGGTCCAAAAGTTTTTTCAATAAGATCACCTATCAATGACTCGAGTTTATCTCTGCCTATCTTCATCACTAAATGTGAAGGTTGCCCGTCTTTAACGGTGATAAACGGCAGATTAACTTCTGCTTCTTTTGAAGTTGAAAGTTCAATCTTGGCTTTTTCAGCGGCATCACGCAATCTTTGTAATGCTTGGGGATCTTTCCTTAGATCGACACCATTATCTTTCTTAAATTCATCAGCGATATAATCCAAAATTACTTTATCAAAATCATCTCCGCCTAAATGAGTGTCACCATTGGTTGCTTTTACCTCAAAGACGCCTTCACCCAGCTCGAGAACGGTAATATCAAAGGTGCCTCCACCCAGATCATAGACAGCAATTGTGTGACTATGTTTTTTATCCAAGCCATAAGCCAAAGCGGCCGCTGTTGGTTCATTAATAATTCTTACAACTTCCAACCCTGCGATCTCACCGGCCTGCTTGGTTGCCTGACGTTGCGCGTCATCAAAATAAGCAGGAACAGTTATGACAGCTTTATCAACTTTTTCTCCCAAATGCGCTTCAGCATCCGTTTTAATTTTTTGCAAGATCATCGCGGAAATTTCTTGAGGAGTATAAGTTTTTCCCTCTATTTCAACATCAGCCATTTGGTCTCGACCTTGTACAATTTTATACGGCAGCCATTTGGCGTCAAATTTGACAGATTCATCTGTAAATCGTCTTCCTACCAATCTTTTTATAGAAAAAACGGTATTTTTCGGATTAACTACCATCTGACGTTTAGCTACATCACCAACAATCCTTTTTACCGGATCAACAACTGAAGGAATCGTGTTTCTTCCCTCCTGGGAAAAGATAACTTTTGGTTTACCACCCTCCATCACCGCCACGCATGAATTTGTTGTCCCTAAATCGATCCCGATTATTTTAGCCATATTTTTATATAATTTTAAAATTTATAATTTTTTGCTAACCTTAACCTGCGCAATCCTAATAATTTTGTCTTCAAATTTATATCCTTTTCTTAAAACTTCAACAACCTTGTTATCTTCTTTTCCGGGAACTATATCGACCGCTTCGGCAGAAACTGGATCAAACTCTTTATTAAGCATTTCAATTTCTTCAAGCCCCGCTTCATGCAAAATCTGCATGAAGTGATCCTTTGAGATCTTTAATCCCTCATCTTTAACAAATAGTTCCGCTTTTTCCAAATTGTCTAAAAAAGGCAAAATTTTTATTAATAAATTTTTATTGGCCGTCTTCATTAGTTCAAATCTTTCTTCCCCAACCCTTTTTTCAAGGTTTTGATAGTCGGCTATGGCCCGTAAATATTTATTTTTAAACTCATCCACCTGCTGTTTCAGGGAAACTATCTCTAATTGTAATTTTTCAACCTCTAGTTTCTTAGTCAAATCTTCTACTACTGACTTTACTGGTTTTTTTTGATCTGTTTTTCCTTTTTTGTTATCCATAGTTCTTAACTCTTAACTTTTAATTTTTAACTTTTTATAACGCCTGTTCTTTGACAATTTCACCTAATAACCCTGAAAAATACCTTATCTGAGGAATAACTGCGTCATATGACATCCTTTTTGGACCGATCACACCTATAATTCCTTTAATTTTGGTTCCCTCAAATTCACCAAAGACACTTGCGCAACAATCAAAGGCCGGATCGTGAAAATCTTCCTCTCCCAACATATAGTATATTTCATCTTCAAGTGAAAACATATCGTTTAAAATTTTTTCCCAAAAAGCTACTTCATCCAGCCGACCAAATAATGATCGGGAGAGATTTAGATCTAGAAATTCAGGTTCATTTAATAAATTAGCCATGCCTGAATAATATACGTCTCCTAAATTGGTAGTCACAAGTGAAAGTAAACCTGTTTTTTGCGATAAGACCTTTGTTGCTTGTGATAATAGTCGGTGCGCCTCTTTTCTCTCGTCCCAAACACTGTTTTTATAGGAAACTTCATCAGTTGTTGACATTTCCTTTTGCTTCATCAGATGTTTAATATAAAACCTAAATCCTTTAGCTGATGGAACCCGGCCCGAAGAAAAATGATTTTTTTTCAGGTAGCCTTTTTTTGCCAGCTCAACCATTTCGTTTCGAATGGTTGCCGGTGAAACTCCCAGTTTGTATTTTTTCTCCAAGATCTCGCTCCCGACAGCAATACCGGTTTCGGTATATTCATGAATGATTACTTTCAAAATGTCGATCTGTCTTTGTGTCAAATCTTCCATATTTAGCAAATATACATAACGTCTGCTAAAAAGTCAATAGGTATTTTTACATGTTATAATTTAATAATGATCAAGCTCGGGGCGCATCAATCAATTTCCGGCGGATATTCGGAAGCATTAAAAAGAATTGGTGATATTGGCGGCAATTGTCTTCAGATCTTTTCTTCTTCCCCCCGCGGTTGGAACTTTGCCAAACCAAACGAAGATGAGATCAGTCAATTTGTTGAATTGAAAAAGAAGATGATAATTGACCCTGTTTATTTTCACGCATCATATTTGATTAATCTTGCCGATGATAGCCGAATTGGTCATATGTCAAAATTATCCTTAATAACAGAACTAAATTTAGCGTCTAAATTAAATATTAAGGGAAGTATTGTTCACCTTGGCTCTTTTAAAGGTCAAAAGTCAAATATTAAATATCAAAAACTCATTTTAAACATCAAAGAGATTTTGGAAAAGACACCTCAAGATACATTTTTCATTATTGAAAACGCCGGGAATAGAAAGATCGGACAGACTCTTGAAGAAATTTCTCAAATTGTCAATGATGTCAATAATCCCCGGGTAAAGATTTGTTTTGATACCTGTCACTTATTTTCTAACGGATATAAATTCAACAGCAACGAAGAACTTGATAAATTTCTCGAAAAACTTGAAAAACTATTTTTACTTCAATTAATTGAAGTTTGGCATGTTAATGATAGTCGCGACGAACTTAATTCCGGTCACGACCGCCACGATAATATCGGTGAAGGAAAAATGAACGTCGAAGAATTTAAAGCTCTGCTCAATCACCCAAAAACTAAGAACTTTCCCTTCGTTATTGAAACTCCGGGATTTGACGGCAACGGTCCCGATAAAAAAAATCTCGATATTCTTAAATCCTTCGTTGGTATATAATTTCTACATGGTCACTTTACCAAAGGAAGTTTTAGAGTTGCTAAATAAATTTAAAAAAAATAAGTTCCAAATCTATATTGTCGGAGGTGCTGTTCGTGACGCACTTCTCAACAAACAGGTTGACAATTGGGACTTTACGACTAACGCAACACCTGAACAAATTCAAAAATTATTTCCTGAAGCATTTTATAATAATGTCTACGGAACGGTGAGCATACCACAAGATAAAATTATTTTTGAAATAACCCCGTTCCGCAAAGAATCGGATTATTCTGATTCGCGCCACCCAGAAAAAATTGAATGGGCCAAAACCGTTGAAGAAGATTTGTCCCGGCGCGACTTTACGATTAACTCCATTGCTTTTGATGGAGAAAATATTATCGATCCATATAATGGCCAAAAAGATCTGTTAAATAAACTTATCAAAGCAGTCGGTGATCCGGATATTCGCTTTAAAGAAGACGCCCTTAGATTACTGAGGGCTATCCGTTTTACTTCGCAACTCGGATTTCTTATTGAAGACGCTACTCGAAACTCAATTCAGAAAAATGCTTCTCTGATTACAAAAATCTCAGCTGAAAGAATTCGGGATGAGTTTTTAAAAATTTTGAGCGGTGATCACCCGGCCGAAGGAGTTCTTTTTCTAAAAAGCACAGGATTGCTTTCATATATCTTACCGGAGGTTGATATTTGCTTTACTATTCCCCAAAAAAGCCCCAAGCGCCATCATGTTTACGACGTTGGAACACATTTGATCATGGCGCTAAAGAATTGTCCGTCTAAGGATCCTGTCACCAGATTTGCCACATTGATTCATGATATCGGCAAAGCCAAGACTTTTCATAAAGACGAAAAAACTGACCTAATTACTTTTTACAATCACGAGGTCGTCGGTAAAAAACAGGCAGAAATTATTGCGGACCGCTTTAAACTATCCAATAAACAAAAGGATAAGTTGGTGATTTTAGTCGCTGAACATCAATTTACTGTTTCGGAAACTCAAACTGATAAAGCTGTCCGGAGATTTATCCGGGGAGTAACAAAAGAATATTTACAGGATATGTTAGATCTTAGAATAGCTGATAGAATTGGGTCAGGCGCAACTCCAACCTCTTGGAGGACAGAACTCTTTATAAAACGCCTTGAAGAAGTACAGAAACAGCCATTCCAAATTAAAGACTTAAAAATTGATGGTAAGGATATAATGAAAATTTTAAAAATAAAACCCGGACCCAAGGTCGGAGAAATTTTGAAAAAACTCTTTGATCAGGTTGTCGAGGGAAAATTAAAAAATGAAAAAAAAGATCTTCAAGATTATGTTTCATCTTCCAAGATAGTATCTTCTCCGTGACCTGAATAAACAATTGTTTCTCTTGGTAAATCGAATATTTTTTTTAGGGATTTTTTCAGATCTTCTTTGCTACTGTAGGATAAATCGGTCCGCCCAATCCCCTCTTTAAATAACGTATCACCGGTGAAAAGGGCATTCTCTTCTTCAAAATAGAAACAACAACTTCCTGGTGTGTGTCCTGGTGTTTTAATAATCCGTAATTCATAATCCGTAATTGAGAAATTTTCTTGAATGTACTTAATGTTTTTTGGCTTAATAAAATGGGGATCGAATCCTAAAAAATGCTTAGCTGTTTCATCCAACCTATCAACTAAAAACTTATCTTCCTTAAAAATGTATAAAGGAACGTTAAAAGATAATTGGATTTCCCCGACTGCACCTAAATGATCAAAGTGTCCATGGGTTGCTAACATCCCAACTAGGTTTAACTGCTGTCTTTGCAGTTCTTCAAGGATAAACGAGGCATCATCGGCCGGATCAATTATTAGGCAATTACTATCTTCAATTAAGAAATAGCAATTCGCCTGCAACTGCCCCAAAGAATATTTAACAATTCTCATGTTTTATGATTTCATCCATTCAACATAGTCACAACCGCCCGGTGTTTTAGTCGCCGGATCCCAAGTGGCTGTTTCACATTTTTTAAGTTTTTTTCCTGACGCTGTTGTAAAAAGCACCAATTTTTTACCGCATTTCGGACAGTCTTCGTCCAACTTTTCTGTCGTTCCTTTTATCCATTCAATGTAGTCGCATCCGCCGGCAGTTTTTGTGGCCGGATCCCAAGTGGCAGTTGAACATTTTTTCATTTTTTTACCCATTCTTGTTGTCGCCAAAATTAAAGGTGCTCCACATTTTGGACATTTTTCATCAAGGGGAACGGGTTCGACTTCCAACCATTTAACATAGACACATCCGTCTATCGTGTGAGTTTCCGGATTCCATGAACCCTTGGAACAACGTTGTAATTTTTTTCCTGTCTTAGTTTCAAAAACTTCACCTAACGGTGAACCGCACTTAGGACAGACTTCCGAACCTTTTTCCGATTTTTTATCATCCATATAAAAAAATTAAATTTATAATTCTTAATTCTTCTTTTTCTTTTCCAGCCAAACAAGAATTGGGGTGGCAACAAACGGAGACGAATAAGTCCCCGTAATTGTTCCAATCAATAAGGTCATAATAAAGAACCTAATTGTTGACCCACCCATAGTGGTCAACGCCAACAACATAAAAACTATTGTCATTGAATTATTCAATGACCTAACCATTGTTTCTGTCAATGCCTGATTTGCAGCTGATTCCATTTCCAAAGTTTTCTGTTCGCTATGATATTCTCTAATCTTATCAAAGATAACAATTGTATCGTGAACCGAAAAAGACATCGTTGTCAACACGGCTGTCACAAACATTGTGTCAACTTCAGCGCCAAAAAAATGACATAAAAGTGAATAAGTGCCCACAACTACTAATAGATCGTGAAACATCGCCAGAACCGCAGAAAAAGCAAAATTAAAACCCTTAAAAGCAAAGCTCATATAAATTAAGATCCCGATTATCGCTAAAATCGATGCGATCAATGTTTTATTAATCGCTTCTTTTCCAAGAATCGGACCGACCGTTTCTGAGCGCAACACCATAATTTTAATCTTTAACTTTGATTCCAGATCTTTTTTTAATAATGATTCTTTATTTTGATCTATTACTTTTGTTCGAAGTAATATGTTTTTCTCATGCAATTTTAAACTAACCACGGGTATTTTGTTTATATCTAATATTTTTTGTATCTTATCTTTTTGAACTATTTTATTCATCTGAAACTCAAAATTACTTCCACCGGTAAAATCGATAGAATAACGGAATCCCCATTTTGCAATAGAAAATAATCCCGCTCCGATAACAACCGCTGAAATTAAAAAATACAGCCAACGGAATTTTAGAAAATTAATCATATTTATTTAACCTTATAAAACATGTTTATTAACCGTTTTGTTATTACCACTCCCGTAAATAAACTGGTTGCAACACCAATCGCCAGCGTTAACGCAAACCCTCTAACCATTCCAAACTGAGGCAAAAATTCCCAATTTAACGGGTTGAAAAGAATAAAAGCAACCGTAAGAGTAGTAACATTGGCATCTTTAATCGCATCAATCGCCCGTCCAAATCCTAACTTAACGGCAATATCAAAACTTTTCCCCTTTCTTTGTTCTTCTTTGATTCTTTCAAAAATCAATATATTAGAATCAACCGCCATTCCAATTGATAATATGAATCCGGCCACACCAGGCAATGTTAGAACTAGAGGAATGGCTTTAAATATAAACAAGGAGATCAGTCCATAGATCAGTAAGGCCAACGAAGCAATAAAACCTAATCGGCCGTAGTAAATGATCATGAAAAGTAAAACCGCAAGCAATCCGATCGTCCCCGCATAAACACTTTTTTTCACTTCGATTTCACCTAGTGTCGGTCCGATATTTTTTTGTTCAACCAGTTTAATTGGTAATGGAAGAGCACCGGAATTAATTGAAATGGTTAATTTTTTTGCTTCGTCAGCGGTAAAGTTTCCGGTAATAACGGCACTTCCATCCGGTATCTCTGTTTGTACGTTTGGAGTAGTTAATGGAATATTGTCTAAAAATATTCCCACAGGTTTTCCAATATTTCTTTTTGTAATTGCCGCAAATAATTCAGTACCTTTTTTGTTAAATTTCAATCCTACTTCCGGCTTTCCGTCTTGACTGTTAAATTCAACTGTAGATTTAAGAATATGAACCCCCGATAATCCTGTATCCTTGGTTAGTTGTAAAAAAATTGGAGTTGCTGTGGCTATTTTTTCACCCGGCAATTCTCTAAATGTCAGTTGAGCCGTTTGACCGATAAGTTTTATCGCTTCTTCATAGTTATTGATGCCGGGCAAGTCAACACTTAAACGATATTTGTTACCGGTTTTTACTGTTTGTATCTGAGGTTCGGTCACTCCAAAAAAATTAATTCTTCGTTCAATCACATCTCGGGCTGAACTTAGAGCATCGTTCAAGTCTTCCCGTCTTACTTTGGAAGTGTCCGCTTCAAAAATCAAACTGCTTCCTCCTTTAAGATCGAGCCCTAATTTAGTCGTAAAATCTTTTTTAATATCAAGTCCAAAGATATTAAAGCTTAATTGACTTGGTATTTTGTATTTAGTTTTAACGTTTTCCGGAAGGTCAACCCAAATTAGCCCCAAAAAAATAAGTGCAATAAAAATTGTTTTGAGTATTTTCATTTTAATAATTCTTCCTCTACTCCAACCAGCATAATTTTCGGTTGTTTCAAAAATCTCCAAATGAAAGGGTCATTATTTTTTTTCCTAAAAACGAATTCACTTTCCGTCATTGTTGAATAATTTATCGGGCTCCCAAATTCTTTTTCAACTTCCTTGATTATAGATTCTATCTCAACAACAACAATTATTCCCACAAGTAACAAATAGATTTCATCATCTTTAATAATTAATTTTTTTGGAAATTTTGTTGAGACTGCAACAAATTTTATTTTCCCGATTTTTGATAGGTTGCTATGGATTGATGTTGCGAGCTTATTGGTTTTTGAAAAAATTCTTAGAAACTCGTCATATAATTGATAGTTTTTATTCAAAGAAAAATAAACTTTGTTGAGGCGGCGCTCCCTTAACAATAATTTTTCCTCCGTTAGAATATCAAGCTCTCTCTTAACCGCGTTTACCTCTTCGTTTATCTCGCGGACAACCCGGCGCAGATAAAAATTTTCAGTAGGGTGATGAAAGAACAATTCAAGAATTTTTCTTCTGGCCTTTGACGGAATTATGTGTTGTAACATAAAAATCTATTTAATAACTAACTTTATTTCCAATTGGTAACATCTCAATAAACACCTGGCCTCTGACTATGGGAACTTCTACCCCCGAACTATCAAAGAATTTGATTTGATCTTCATCCACGGCCTTGCTCCAAGTCCCTTTAATTACTTTTCCGTTTTTGAAAAACAGCATGTCTCCATTTCCAACGTTTTTATAAAGGATATGTCCACCTTCGTACCCATCATTAGCTGGTGACTCTTTGGCAAATATTACCACAATGTTCTTTGCTTCCAGCGCCTTCCCGGTATTTTTATCAATATGCGGTTTTCCTCCGTTAGTTCTTTTATAACTATTCGTTTTGTTATCGTAACTCCAAATAACACCGAAGTCGCCGGCTAAATTATTCCAAAATCCGAAATCGATTTTTGTTACAGTTCCCCGATCATTTGGTTTTGCATCATCTTCAAATTTCCAAGCGGAAAATCCTTTATCCCATCTTACTCCATCTTCATCAACGTTGGTTAATTTTCTTTTTTCTTTTGCAAATTGCCAAAGTTTTTTTGTCGAAGTATAGACAGTATGTTCAGTGGCTACATTTTTCAATCTTTCATAATCCCGCCAAAAGTAAGGAAACGGAACAGAAAATTGATTTAAGTCATTATAAGATGCCCAATTTAATTCGCTTATATATCCTAATGCGTCTGCTGGTCCATCTGTATTGGCTCCACCAACATGAGCATAAAGTGGATACTGACCGTAACCTTCAAGGAATTTCAAGAAATATATGCGAGCCGAACGGACAGGACCAACATAAGAAGCATTTTGACAATAAAATATTGCCAAAAACCTTGTAATACCGCCTTCGGCGACTGCTTCATAAACTATATCTGCTGATGACAATCCGGATTGCGGTCTGGCTTCTTTATGATTTTCTATCATAATTCCAAGCGGTCTTTGTCCTTCCCAAATTTTTCTTTCGGTCTTAGATAGCATTTGGCCGTTTAATGGGCATTCTTCCGTTTTTGGTTCCGTATTAATAACTGACTCTGTTTTTCCGTTTTCCGAAGTCGGCGCTTTGTAAGTAATCGGAGATAAAAAAGATACACCTTTTTCCGCAGAAAAAATAGAATAAGTAAATACTCCAGAAAGAATAAATATCACAAAGACTATCGCAAAAGCTATTTTTTTATTAATCATAAAAATTTGAAAAATTTTAATTACTTTTCTCTATTGCTTTTTTTTCTTCTTCCGATAATTCGAATTCTTGACCTTTGCCCTGGACAACTTTCTTACTGTAAACCCGCAAACCGTCACGAGTATGTATGAAATCAATAACTATACCACTATTTTCATAATTTAAAAATGTGATAACAAAACTTTTTTCTCCGCCCGATTTTTCAAAAGGGCTAAATCTGATTAAACCGACCTTTTGAATATGGAGAGTTGATTTTTTTATCTCTTCATGTAACTCTTTTTTAACCGCCTCTAGTTCCTGGCTTGTTTTCTTATCATCCATTAATAATTGATCTAAAATTTCATCTATTTTATGTTTCCTTGTATTTGAAATTAGACTGTTATAATGCGTTTTTGTCTTTAAAGTTATCGTTGTTAAAACAATAAGCCAAACAAAAAAAAAGACTAAAGCCGCATAAATTATCATCAATTACATTCTATATTATCTGTACAAATTCTGTCAACAATAATTTATTTGAGATTTGACATTTGAGATTCGACTCTCTATATTATTACCGTATGCCTAAGAAGACTAAGAAAGAAAAGCTGTTGGCTCTCTATCATAAAAAAATTCGTTTACTGGAAAATAGACAGATGGCCGTTTCTCCGGTCCAAGAAAAAGTCATAATTGAAGACCGGACTTCTGTTCCTGTTATTGAAAATAAAATAAAGACTACAATTAACGACCCGCCGCAATATTTTTTTTCCGATTTAAAAAAAAGCCTGTTGTTAATCGTCCTGATCTTAGGTCTTGAAGTTTCTTTGTATTTTGCAAGGTTGATAAAGTAATTATAAATGGAAGAATAATTAAATAAGGAAATAAAGAAATAAATAATTAAATAAAAAAATAAATAAATGAATTCATTCATTTGATTATTTGAACATTTATTTAATTATTTTATTATTTGTTCATTTAACTATTTCAGATTAGAATTTGCATATTAGTTTTATAATTAATATTGGAAGGAGGTGAAATAAACTATGGCATCAATGTACTGTGTAAAATGTAGAGCTAAAAAAGAGGTTGCTAATCCGGAAAAAGTCACTATGAAAAATGGTAAACCAGCAATGAAAGGTAAATGCCCAGATTGCGGAACCGGAATGTACCGAATCGGCACTGCATAATATTTTATTTAAATAGGATATCTATACCCGCTCGGTAAAAACGAGCGGGTTCTTTTTAATTAAATTAGTTTAAAAATACGAAGTCGTTTCTCTCCTTCAAACAAACTTAATTTATTTACTTTAAAAGAAATATCAACCTCTAAATTCGATAAGCGTTTTTTGATAACAAAATATTGTTGTTTTGAAGGAATTTTATATTTGGCAAGGATTATTCTGGGAACAAATTTTTCTGGACTCTCTATCGAAGAAGAAATCGCTTTAATGCTCTCGCTGATTTTTTCGATTTCTTTTTCTCTTCTGAAATCCATAAAGAGGACAATATTGTTACCAATAGTTAAAGTGACCTCAAGGGAATACAAATAAAATATATTCTTATCAAATAAAGCGGTCTCTATTTTATCAATTGTTCTTTTTTTATCAGAAAATTCGCCAAACGAATGGACTAGGATATTGTAATTTTCAATTTTTTCCCACTGAAATTGCGGATATAATTTTCTAAAATCCGAGATTTGATCCACAATTTCTTTTTTAGTTTCGTTTGATAACTCAATTTTCAATTCCATTTTCATATTTTTTATAAATCAAATACTTTAGCAATGTTGCGCGTTGCAAAATTACTTAAATTTGCAACAACGACTTTTACTTCCGCCCGAACTAATTTTGCCTGTTTTCTTTTATTCGCCAGCTGTTTATCCCCTTCTGTTACCGCGATTATACTCGGGGAAATTTTTTTTACCAACTCAAAATATTCTTCGTTTGTGTGAAAATATGGTAAGAGGATAATTACATCTACCATGTTCATGTTTGCAAGTATTTCTGCCCTCTCATACTGATGATGAACTTGAAGTTTCCTTTTATAATTTTTTATAAACTCATCCGACTCGAGAGCAATAATCAAAAAATCGCCTTTCTTTTTAGCAGCCTCTAAAAACTTCAAATGTCCGTAATGGATTAAGTCAAAACACCCTCCGACTAAAACGGTTTTTCTGTTTCTAAAAACTTGTTTCTTATCGGCCAAATCTTCATACTGAATAATAATAGCCTTATTTTTCATATCATAAATTATACAATAGATGTATGAAGCTAAGCACTGAGATCGTCGAAGAAAAACAAAATGCCTTAATCGTCTCAAAGAAAGAATACACCTTTATTTCTCTTTTAAAAAATGAATTAAAAAGGGTATCAATCAATCCCTTTAGCTCCCCTTTTATCCAAAAAAATATCAAAATGTTTCGTTATGTTTTTATTATAAATGAAACGGTATCAATTGATCAAATCAACAGGAATAAAAATAGTTTTTTTATATATATTTTTTTTAGAAAGAAAAACCCTTCTGCTAATTTAAAAAATTATCCGAAAAATATAAAAATTATTACTGTTAACGGCCATCATCTTGAAAAAAATGAGATTGATAAAATACTTTGGTTCGCCATTTCAAAAAGTGAGGAGGCGGTTCTTAACTTAAACCTGTCTCAGTTAATAAAAAAGAAATTTGACCCTGTATCTGATGTAAAAATAAACTACAAAAAATTTATTACCAAAAAAAATTTAATATTATTTTCTTTTTTTTCTATTATCGCTATCCATATCGCCTTTATTCCTTTTCTTTTTCTATCATTTTTTTTCAATTACCAAAATTATATTGCTCTTAAAAAAAACTCTCTAGAAAATATCAATAAATCACTATTGATTAATGGAATTTCAAAAAAATTATATTCAATCGTCAGGCCTACCTACTTACTATTTGGAATTGCAATTCTGCCGGATAATTTAATTGATATCAATGAAAAAAGCACTTCGATTATGAAGCAGACCCAATTACTCATGACTGATTTTAAGGGTTTGGAAGAAATTTTTTTCCGGCAACAAAAATCGGTTGAACAAAAAAATATTTTAACTTTACGGATTGAAAAAATAAAAGCAAATCTATCTAATATTCAAGACGAGCTCAATATTGTCGCACAAAAAATACCAATAAAAAATAATTTTTTTGATCAAATAAAAAAACAATTGATCGAGCAAGCCGATAATATCCAAAAAGCCCAGAAAGTAATAAATTATTTTCAAAAAATTATTTCTCAGGAAAAAATCAGTAAATATGTGGTCTTTTTTGCTAATAATATGGAATTGCGTCCCGGAGGCGGTTTTTTGGGATCATTTGGAGTCTTTGAAATGGGTAATTACACCATTGGGGATATAAAGATTTATGATATTTATGATGCTGATGGTCAATTGACGGTTCATTTAGATCCGCCAAAACCAATCGCGGAATACCTGAATGTGCCTCATTGGTTTTTTAGAGATTCAAATTTTTCGCCCGATTTTTTCACAAATTATCAAAAAGCTCTATTTTTTCTAGAAAAAGAAATGAAAATGACAGATTTTTCCGGCGGAATTTTACTTACAACCACAGCAGTCGAAAATATTTTATATGCTTTTAACGATTTATATCTACCTGATTTTAAAGAATATATAAACGCTAAAAATTTTTATTTAAAGACTCAATTTTATGCGGAAAAAAACTTTTTTCCCGGATCAATCCAAAAAAAAACTTTTTTATCATCAATAGTCAGGCAAATAAAAAATAATGCCGATACCGTTGATATAAAAGATCTATTATTCCAAATAAAAAAATCATTTGATGAAAAGCAGATTGTAGTTTTTTTTGAAGATCAAAATTTTCAATCGCTTTTCGATTCTAATTTTTGGTCGGGACGCGTCATTAATCCTAAATGCACAATATCTGACGAATGTATAACTGATTATGTTTTTCCATATGATGCCAATTTAGGTGCAAATAAGGCTAATTTTTTTATTAACCGTTTTGTTAATCTAAAGGTCAAGATCGATTCTCTTGGGCAAATAAGTCATCTTCTTTCCCTCCAGTATAAAAATGACTCTCCGGCGGAAATTTTCCCCACCGGTTATTATCGTAACTATTTTCAAATCCTATTGCCAAAAAATTCTACTTTGAACCAAGTTACCAAAGACGGTGTTGAGGTAGAAAACATTGATCAAATAGACGATCAATATAAATTAATAGGATTCCTTTTCGAACTGGCTCCGGGAAAGACAACCGATATTAAAATAAGCTACCAATTAAATGAACCTCTTAAAAAAGGAAAAAATATTTATCAATTAGTTGTTCAGAAACAGACAGGAGCAAAAAATTCGGATTTAATATTAGAATTTGAATTAAACAAAAGCATTTCAATCCTAAATCAAAATTTTTCTCCTATTGTTAAAGATAATCAAATCATCTATAATACGAACTTATTGACGGACAAAATATTTTTCATTGAGTTAACAAAGAATTAACGTTTTGTCTAATTGTTTTTATTAATAAATTTACTAAAATATGAAAAAATCAAATGTTTCTTCAGGTAAAGTTTCTTTAAAAGCCGAATCACGGGCAGTTTTCGGCAAAAAATTAAATAAGATCCGAAAACAAGGATTAGTTCCGGGAAATATCTTTGGCCCTGATTTTAAATCAAAGTCTATTTCCGTAATTTATAAAGACCTTGTAAAAATATATAAAACTGTGGGTGAAACAGGCATCGTCTATATTTCCATTGATAAAGAAAATATCCCCGTTTTAATAAAAACCATACAAAAACATCCTTTATCAAGCTCACTTCTTCATATCGATTTTAGAAAAATTGATTTATTGAAAAAAATCGAAACCAATGTTCCTGTAAAAACAATCGGCATTTCTGAAGCTGTTACTCAAAAAGCCGGAGTTCTTCTTCTTCAGTCGGACACTTTGTTAGTCGAAGCCTTACCTGAAGATATCCCATCGAGCATTGAGGTGGACATCTCAATCATCAAAGAAATTGGTCAGGAAATAAAAGTGGCCGATCTTAAAAAATCTGATAAATATGTTGTGAAAACTCCTGTTGAAAAAGTTATTGTTGCAGTTATTGCTCATAAAGAGGAAAGTATCGTTCCAGAAACAGCCGCAGCCGTTCCGGAAATAATCACTGAAGCTGCTAAAGAAGGTGAAGAAGTCCCAGTTGAGGGTGGTGAAAAGAAACCCGCCTCCGCTGTAAAAGCTCCGGAGGGAAAGGAAAAAACTGAAGGCACAAAAGAAGTTAAAAAATAAAGTTTATTTAGAATCAACCTATGACAATAATCAAAAGTGAATTCTCTTTAGCATTAAACCAGGTTGCTACCGAAAGAGGAATTTCCGCAGATGATGTTATTTCCTCAATCGAGCAGGCCATTATTGCCGCATATAAAAAAGAGTATTCTAAAGAAGAGGAGGAAATCAAGGTTGTTGTCAATAAAGATAATGGTGAAGCAAAAATATTCAAGGATGAAAAAGATATTACTCCACCGGGATTCGGAAGAATTGCAGCTCAAACAGCTAAACAAGTTATTTTACAAAAAATTAGAGAGGCGGAGAAAAAAACTGTCGCTTCACATTATCTATCTCAAGTCGGGACTCTTGTTAAAGGCCGCATTATCCGCTATGACGGATATAGCGCCTCAATTGATATTGGTAAAGCAGAAGCTATCCTTCCCAAGGAAGAGCAGATGAACAACTACAAATATCAGGTTAATGATAGTCTGATTGTTTACCTTAAAGAAATTTCCAATGATAAATTTGATAATCCAAGAATTATCGTTTCTCATTCACATCCCAAATTAATTGAAGAACTTTTTAAACGTGAGGTTCCGGAAATAGCAAGCGGCACAATTGAAATAAAAAAAATTGTCCGAGAACCGGGAGAACGCGCAAAAATAGCGGTCACTTCAACTCAGTCGGGAGTTGATCCCGTCGGAGCTTGTGTTGGCCAAAAAGGTGTTCGTGTTCAAACTGTGATTGACGAGTTGGGTGGGGGCGAAAAAATTGATATTATTCAATGGAATAAAGATGACAAATTGTTTTTAATGGCAGCTCTTTCTCCGGCTAAAATTACTTCAGTTGAGTTTGATAAAACCGGGAAAAGAGCTAAAGTAACCGTTGATGAAAAAGAGGCGCCTTTAGCAATTGGAAAAGGCGGCATTAATGTTAATCTTGCCTCAAGATTGACCGAACATGAAATTGACATTGTTCAAACAAAGTCTGAAGAACCGGAAAAAACTGTTGAAATTAATGCAACTCCCCTGGCAACTCCTAAAAAAAAGGTTAACGAAGAGAAATCAAAAGCATAAGTCAAAATTAAAATGAATAAATCCCGCCCTCCTATCGTTGCTATTTTAGGCCATGTTGATCATGGAAAAACTACTCTGTTGGATTTTATTCGAAAAAGCAATATTACTGATCGAGAATTCGGCGGTATAACTCAAAAAATCGGGGCCTACGAGATCTCAACTGAATTTAAGGATTACAAAACGAACAAAATAACTTTTATTGATACTCCGGGACACGAAGCATTTACTAAACTTCGGGCTCGGGGTGCAAACGTTGCCGATATAGCCCTGTTGCTAATCGATGGAAAAGACTCGGTTATGCCGCAAACAGAAGAGTCTATATCTCACATCAAAGCTGCTAAAATTCCCTTTATTGTCGTGATTAATAAGATTGATCTGCCTGAAACCAATCCCGATAAAGTAAAAAATGACCTGTTAAAATACGAGGTTTTAACGGAAGGCAAGGGTGGAGATGTTCCGGTCGCTTTAGTTTCTGCAAAAACCGGCAAGGGAATAAATGAACTTTTGGAAATGATTCTGTTTATCGCTTCCGATCTTAAACTTACCTATGATGAAAAAAATCCTGTGGCTGCTTATATTATCGAGACCAAAAAGGACCGCCGGGGCATCGTCGCTAGCGCTATTATCAAAGACGGAACAATAAAAATTGCTGATGTTGTCTATGTTAATGATCAAAAAATTAAAGTAAAATCGCTGATAAATGATCTAGGTAAAAGCGTTTCCCAGGTTACGCCTTCAAATCCTTTTGAAATTTTAGGTTTCAACGAAATGCCGGAGGTCGGAGGGATGATAAAATCAATTTTCGTAAATCAAATTCCCCCATCGGATGATCAAGTACCAACTGCCCAAAAGGCTTTAACCTTAGAGGATGTTTTAAAAATGCCGGTAATTGAAAAAAAGCTTCCCGCCATAATTAAAGCAGACTCTCAAGGAAGTGTCGAGGCCATAAAAAATTCACTTAAGGACAATGCGAATCTTAATATTGTTTTGCTCGCCGTCGGAGAAATTAATAAATCGGATATATTTTTAGCAAAGGCAACCAAATCGATAATTATTGGATTTACTGTAAAAACGAGCCATGAAGCGGAAAGTTTGGCGAAACAAGAAAAGGTTATTATTAAAAGCTACCAGATTATTTATGAGTTGCTTGACGAACTTAATGAGGTGGCTAATCTAATTAAAGAAAAGGAAGAAAAAGAAAAAAATTTAAAAGGGGAAGCTCAGATACTGGCCAATTTTATAATTGAGGGTGAAAAAATATTCGGAGTTAATGTTACCAAAGGTAAAATTAACCTCGGAGACACTTTAGAGGCTTTTAGAAAAAATAAGCCTATAGGAAAAACTAAACTGGTCTCTTTGAAGGTTCGAGCTAAAACTGTTAGTGAAGTGAAAAAAGGTCAGGAAGCGGGAATGATATTCGGTCCTCCCCTTGACTTTTTGGTAGGTGATGTGATAAAATCTATCCTATAAGAAATTAGTCACCTATGGATAATAACCAAAATACTTTAGCTAGAATTCAGGAGATCACAACTAAATGCCGTTCAGCCGTCATTATTATTCCCCCTAATCCATCTATTGACGCAATAGCCTCTTCAACTTCGCTTTATTTAGCTTTGAATAAAATGGGTAAAACCGTTTCTATTGCCTGTAGTCAAAAAGTTCAATCCGACTTAGTTGCCTCAGACAAAATTCAAAATATTATTGGTGCCGGAGGCGATAGCCTGATGGTTTCTTTTCCCTACACCGATGGAGCAATTGATAAGGTTGATTATAACATTCAAGGTGAATCATTTAACTTGGTTGTCACCCCTCGTCCAGGTCAGCAAAAATTAAACCCTAATCAGGTTAAATTTTCATATACAGGCGGTTTAGTTGATGTAATTTTTGTTATTGATTCCCCTACTTTAAATAGTTTAGGTACAATTTATTCCGAAAACCAAAATCAATTTAATGGAAAAGACATTATTAATATTGACCGGCACCTTACAAACGCATACTACGGAACTGTGAACTACGTCAACAAAACAATTTCTTCAATTTCCGAATTGATTTTGTCTATTTTGCAAACACTTGGGACTGAAATTGATCGAGATATGGCTACTAATCTATATGCAGGATCGGCCGCTTCAACAAATAATTTTACCTCTTATTCTACAAATGCGGAAACATTTGAGCATATTGCCGCTTTACTTCGATTGGGAGCGGTTAAAAAAACATTCAAGAAACCGGTTCCAGTTGTGACCCCGCAACAACCCATGTCTTTTCAACCCTTGATAAATTCTCAACCACAGGTAATTAATTCTATGCCTAGTCATAGTCCTGAAGTTCCAAAATCCAGCCCGATTGAATCTGTTGAAAAAGAAGCCGTCATTGATAAACCTCAAACCAGCCAAGAATGGCTTAAGCCAAAAATTTTCAAAGGTGGAGGCCTAATTTAAAAATATGCCTTTTAAAGTTGTAGGACAAGGATCAGCTTCGTTTAAAAAAGGAATCAATTCACTTTTTTACAGATCTTCAATTGAAGTCACAGGCGAAAAAATAGCTCCTAATTGGTTGAAAAAAAGTTCTTTTTATCTTTTAGCCGTGCCTTTTATCGGGGGGGGGTATGCGGTTTATGAAATGATTTTCCAAGGAGCTGGAAGAGAACAATTTCTGCCTTCTTGCGGAGCATCACTTGGTTTATTAGCAACTGCTATTGGTATAGTGGCAAAAAAATATTTAAATAAAAAATAAAGTCATTCTCCGCTGAAAAGGTTCTTTGTGTTAGAATTATTGCATGAATTTAGTCATAGTTTTTTCTGCATTTTGTCTTTCTATTTTAATAGTCCTTTTTTTCATCAAATCATGGCTTAACAAACTTGAAGAAAAAACCACTCTGTCATCCGATGTTGTTGAATGGCTGAAAACGTCAAATCTTTCCGTAGATCAAAAATTATCAAAAAATTTAGAAATATTTGCCTCGGTCCAAAAAACTATCGGAGAATTTTCTGAGATCGGCCGATCAATGAAAGAATTACAGGAATATCTGACCTCGCCAAAATTGCGCGGCAACATCGGAGAACATGTTTTAAAAGAATTATTGGCTCAGAACTTTCCCAAGTCTTCTTACAAACTTCAATATCATTTTAAAACCGGCTCAATTGTTGACGCTGTTCTAATTACATCACAAGGACTCATTCCAATTGACTCTAAATTTCCGATTGATACTTTTAAAAAAATTGCTAAAGCAACCGACAAAAATGAAATTGCATCAATAAAAAAAGATTTTGAGCGCGATGTTAAAAAACATGTTGATGATATTGCCAGAAAATATATTCTCGCTGAAGAAAAAACAGTTGATTATGCCCTGATGTACGTCCCCTCGGAAAGTGTTTACTATGAACTGATCAATAATGAAACTGTCTTTGACTATGCCGGGCAAAACCGCGTCCTTCCGGTTTCTCCAATGAGTTTTTATGCCTACATTAAAGCAATTTTAATTTCTTTTGAAGGGGAAAAAATCGAAACAAAAGCCAAAGAAATTTTAAAGATTTTGCAGGCGATCAAAAAAGATTATCAAAAGACCGATGAAGCTTTGTCGGTGCTTAACAAACATGTAACTAATGCCTATAATCAAAGTTCGCAGGTATCAAAATCTTTTTCTTCTTTGGGACAAAAGTTGGAAAGCACGAATTTGTTATCCGTTGAGAATCAGGAAAAATTACTTAAATAGACCAAAATCTTAAATATTTAATATTTATGAAGATTTCCTTTAAAAACGAAATTCAGTTAGAAGATAATCTAACTAATAAAGAAATTATTGACCTGATTATAAAATTCCGTCATCTTAAAAATATAAGTGAATTCTTAAACCCCCCTTCCCCGCTTTCCTTAACTCTTAATGACTTCGGTGCTTATAAAAAATCTTTTGAGAAAGTTGTAAAAATCTTAAAAAATATTAAGGAAAAAGGTCAGATGATCGTTGTCTATACCGACTATGACGCTGATGGAATTACCGGCGGAGCGATCCTTTGGGAAACCTTATATCTGCTCGGTTTTAAAGTTATGCCCTATGTCCCCCACCGTAAACTGGAAGGTTATGGTTTTTCAAAAATAGGGATAGATAACGTAAAAAAAGAATTTAACCCGGCTTTAATAATCAGCGTTGATCATGGAATTACTAAAGTTGAAGAGATTAAATACGCCGAAAAATTTGGAATAAAAATAATTGTCACTGATCATCATTTGAAGGGAGAAAAAATTCCAAGCGCAGAGGCGGTTTTTCATATCCCCGCTCTTTCCGGATCCGGTGTTGCCTACTTTTTTGCAAAGGAAATTTTTGATTCGTCCCTAACCTCCGCGGCAAAAACCCCGCTAAGCGGGGTTAATAAAATTTTGGCTAACAATTTCGCAACTGACTATCTCGCCCTCGCCTCAATCGGCACCATCGCCGATCTTGTCCCGCTTACCGGTCCTTCAAGATCTGTAGTCAAATATGGACTGGAGGCTTTCCCGAAAATTAAAAGATTCGGGATTAAGCATATTCTCAGACAATCCGGAATAGAAGATAAAAAAATTACTCCTTACGAAGTCGGGTTTATGATCGCCCCAAGAATTAATGCCATCGGTAGACTGGAACATGCAATCGATGCTTTAAGGTTGTTGTGTACCAATGATGAAAAGAAAGCCTATGATCTGGCCAGCAAAATTGGGAATGTAAATATTGAAAGACAGGAATTAGTTGAAAAATCTGTCAAAGAAGCCAGAGTAATGTTGGCAAAAACCTCCGCGGTTAAGATTTTACCAAAGGTGATTATTTTAGTTTCCGAACATTGGCATGAAGGAATCATTGGTTTGATTGCCTCAAAAATCGCTGAAGAATTTTACCGCCCTACCTTGGTTCTGACAAAAACAGATATAGGATACAAAGGATCAGCCAGATCAATCCCCTCTTTTCACATCACAGACTTTTTACGTTCCTTAAAAAAATATCTTATTGATGCTGGCGGTCATAAACAGGCGGCCGGTTTTACTTTGGAAAAAAATCAACTTAATGATTTTACAAAGAATGCTCAAAAACTGGCGGAAAAATTAATTAAAGATAAAGATCTTGAAAGAAAAATTGAAGCCGATCTTAAAATTCCTATTTCAAAAATTAATTTAAATTTGGTCAAGTTACTGGAAACTTTGGAGCCATTTGGAATCGGTAATCCAAGACCGACTTTCTGCAGTGAAGGAATTTTAACCGGAGCACAGCTCCTCGGAAAAACTAATGCCCACTTGAAAATATTTGTCGATGGTCTTGAACTCCTTGCTTTCAACCAAGCTGACAAATTCAAATCCTTCTCCCGCGGACAAAAAATGAAAGTGGTCTATAGTTTGGAAATTAATAGATGGAATGGAAGTGAAAAATTGAAGGGCAGATTACTATGGTTATGACTGATAAAAATATTTTTAACAGTAATTACCATTTTCATCTATCGTATTTTTGTATAGAAGTTCATCCGCGATGGTTTCCAATCTATGATTTATAAATGGCTGAATATCGACTCCATAAATTTCTTGCATAAACAGAATTTTTGCCGCCGCTCCCATTCTCCTCATATTATATAAGTCATGAGCCTTTCCTTTAAATTCTCTGCCAACCTCATATTCTGAATCTAAATATTCTGCTGTTGAATAAAAAATTATTTCAATTGGTATCGATAAACCTTTTAGATATATTTGCCTTCTTCGTTTAAAAGAGCTTTTATTTTGACCTCTACCTACTCCTGAAATATCATCAATTTCAATCCTATCAAAATCCTTATACGTTTTGATTAACTCTTCAAACTCATAAATAAATTCATCTCTCACTTTTTCATTTCCCATGATTGCAAATTTCATTCCAATGGAATCCTTCACGGAATCTAAAATGTTAATTGGTTCATGATTTATCACAGCCTTCATAATTGATTTGATTATTGATTCATTTTCCCCCTTATGACGCATGTTGGTAAATACTTCTGTACGATTAATGCTTGTAGTTCTTACGTCTAAAGTCTCTTTTTTAAGATGTGCGCCGTATTTTTTTTTAATTTTTTTATGACTATCTAAACTGTAATTGATTGTTGTATTGGTATGATTATCATGTTGAGAAAATATAGTCCTTTTTTCGGTCTGACCTGTTTTACCTATGAATAATTTTTTATCTAAAAAGTCTTGGAAATCAAATAGCCTTGTTTGAATCTTTTCCGACGCGGCTCTTTCGTCAAGTGGGGAAGCCAAGTATGCTAAAATCATTTGTCTTGCGGTCTCATATCTTAAATTATTATCTACATTAACATCAGCAATCTGTTTTAATCGCTGAGTCGGGGAGTCAGGAAATACCGCTATTTCGTTTCTCAGCACAAATTCTTTCGGCAAGGCCAAAAAACCTATCAGATACTTAATTACTTTGTTTGCCCTCCCTAATTGACTCCTATAAAATTCTACCTCTTGTCCAGGAGTTAAATATGGGTACTGATCTTTAATTCTTTGGAAAAAAAACGCATCTAAGTATTTTTCACAATTGCCATCAGCTAATATATCCTTATCTTGTTTACCACGAAATAAATTATAAAAATATTTTTTACCTAAAGGTCCAAAAAAACTAGTTAAAAGTTTTACCTCTCCTGGGTGAACCTTATTATTAAACATTGGCAATGTTACAGATGTTCTTGTTTCTATTCCCATGGTTATTTATTTAAAAACCCCGCGATCATGCGGGGTGATTAATTAACAATTAAGTCTTATTAGCCACGCCGCGTACTAATCTCAATAAATAGATTAAAACAACAAATGAACTGATAAGATATGTTTTCCATGATTATAGGATATATATTACCAGAAAGAATAGCCTTGTCAAAGGGAAAAAAAGAATGTATTATTATGAAGACGTTATGAAAAATTTAAATATTGATGACACTCCTAAAAAAATCGGTGATGTCGTTGAACTTTACGGCTGGGTGGATACAAAACGTGATCATAAAAAAATTGTTTTTATAGATCTACGTGATAGGACCGGCACTGTCCAAGTGGTCGGAGGAGAAGAGTTTAAAGCTTTATCTGAAGAAGATGTTGTTTATATAAAAGGACTTGTCAAAAAAAGACCTGACAAGATGATCAACGATAAAATCAAAACCGGATCGGTTGAAATTGAAGCAAAAGAATTAAAAATTTTAAATAAAACGAAAACCCTTCCGTTGCCTGTTAATACCGATGGCCGTGATATCGATGAGGAAGTCAGGCTTAAATACCGGTACCTTGACATCCGCCGGCCAAGAATGTATAAAAATTTAGCTTTACGAAGCAAGTTTATTGACCTTATCCGTCAGTATCTTTTTAATAAAGAGTTTTTAGAAATTGAAACACCAATCCTAAGCGAAACGACCCCCGAAGGCGCCCGTGATTTTATTGTCCCCTCCCGATTACAGCAAGGTAAATTTTATGCCCTTCCCCAGTCACCACAACAATATAAACAATTATTAATGGTCGGAGGCGTGGAAAAATATTTTCAAATCGCCCGATGTTTCCGCGATGAAGATCCAAGAGCCGATAGGGCTTACGGAGAATTCACCCAGCTTGATTTGGAAATGAGTTTCGTCGAGAGGGAAGACGTAATGAAGCTGACAGAAAATCTTTTTATTGAGGTTTACGAAAAACTAAAGGTACCAATTAAACAAAAACCGTTTCCGGTATTTACATACCAAGAGGCAATAAAAAAGTTTGGCGCAGATAAGTTTGATCTCCGAACTCCTGAAGAAAAGGAAAAAAATATCCAAGCCTTTGCCTGGGTAATCGATTTTCCATTCTTTGAAAAAACTCCGGAAGGAGGTTGGACTTTTACCCACAATCCTTTTTCCGCCCCAAAACCGGAATTTATGAGAGATTTGCTCTCGGAAAAAAATATCGGTAATATTCTGACCTCTCAGTATGATTTAGTTTGCAACGGGTACGAGGTCGGTGGGGGCAGCATCCGGAATCATACTCCGGAAGGACTTCAGGCGGTTTTTGAAATAATGGGATTATCAAAAGATGAAATTGACTTAAAATTCGGTCATATGATTGAAGCTTTAGGATACGGTGCTCCTCCTCACGGCGGGATTGCTCCAGGGATTGACCGCCTTTTAACTTGTATCACCGGAGAAAAAAATTTGCGTGAGGTGATCGCCATGCCGATGACATCGGGAGGAAGAACGTCTATCATGAAGGCTCCTTCCGCTGTCAAAGACGAAAAATTGAAAGAGTTGGGAATAAAAGTTACAAGTACGTTAACACGTTAACGCGTTAACGGGTTAACGAGTTATGAAACCAAAACATATTTTTCTCTTCGTTTTCTTTACCCTCCTTTTTCTTTTTTACCCAGGTGACTCATATTATTTTCACATTTTTGCTTATAATCGGGAATTGATCAGTAAATCCGAACCTGATACCAAAATAAAGATCGGTCCGATTCCATATTTAAAATTTCCCTATTATCCGGAAGTAAGCGCCGAAGGAATTTATTTGGTTGATCTGCCCTCCTTCACCCCGGTTTTTTCAAGAAATGAAAATTTAAAACTTTTTCCTGCTTCCACCACTAAGATCTTAACCGCCTTGGTTGCTTTTGACATCTATAAACCTGATCAGATTATCACCGTAAAAAGAACTATCAGCGACGGCCAAGTGATGGGACTTGTTGTTGGAGAAAAAATTACCGTTGAAAATATTTTATATGGAGCTCTTGTTCATTCCGGCAATGATGCCGCTTACGTCCTGGCTGACAATTACGGTTATGATAAATTTATTTCCTTGATGAATAAAAAGGCTCAACTTCTGGGTATGAAAAATAGTTTTTTCTCCAATCCCAATGGATTAGATTCCGGAACTCAACACTCAACCGCTTTTGATTTAAGTTTGGCTGCCCGTGAGCTGCTGAAAAATCCTTACCTATCAAAGATTGTCTCCACTAAAGAAATCACTATTTCCGATGTTGATTTTAAATATTTCCATAAATTAGATAATGTTAATAAACTACTTGGGGAAATCCAGGGACTGGGAGGCCTAAAAACCGGTTACACTGAAAACGCCGGAGAGAATTTGGTTTCATTTTATAAAAAAAACGGACATCAGTTTGTAATAGTTATCCTGAAAAGTTTGGATAGGTTTAACGACACGAGAAATATCATTACTTGGATCGAGGCAAATGTTGATTATGTAAATATTAAATATTAGTTCTTAACCGCAGGAACGTATCCGACAAAATTCCCTTCCCCCAAAAACACATATACAGGTTGAAGATAGTTCTGATAGGTATCAGGATCAAAATAGCGAAGCTTCATATCTGTAATAACTATGTTCTTTTGTCCTTGGGTTCCGGCAACAACAAAACCCAACCCGCTGTTTAATTCTGACCATGCTTCTTCTCCTGTTTTTATCCAATATGTTCCAACCTGTTCATCTGATTTTTCAAAAAAAGCGATCTGACTACTCAAAATAGTAAAGTCGGTTCCCTGAAAAAGCATAATGACATAATTTTGGCTGTTAAAAAATCTTGGTGTAACGGTTGAATATCCGTCAATATCTGGACGCTGAAAATCAACTTCAACTAATTGAGCCTGCGTGCTTTTATCAACTTTAATATAATTTTGATTAATTATGTTTTGTCGCAAATATATTACATTGGTCGTTCCTTTTGATAGCTCCTCGGGATACCGACCGATCTTTTTTAGAAAATCCACGGCTTTATTTTCAATGATTTTTTTAGTTGGGATAGTCAAATTTGGTGAAGAAAATAATGAATTGTCAATTCTTCTATTAAATTTAAAATTAAAATTGGAAATATCGATTGTTAATGTCTTTTCCGAATCGGTGAAAGTGGCTATTTTACCAACTAATTGATGTTTGACTATTTCCGTGTTAAAACCGAAACTTTTTGCCATCAAATATATTTTTTCGTTATAACCAAAACGCGGATTATATCGTGGTAAAAAGAAAACTCTAGCCGTATCTGTTGCTGTCACAGGATGACCATCAATTGTATCCAGCGTAAATTTTAATCCTGCGCTTGACGAAGATATAGGAATTTCCGGAAGACTGACCTTTCCAAAAATTGGATTTGTATATGTTGTGACGGTTTTATTAGCTTCAATATAAATCAGTGTTAATTTTATTGAATAAAAGATAATCAAAAAAATAAGACCGGATAAAATAAAATAAGGTAAAAACTTTCGAAAATAATATGATAATTCTGTTAAAGACATATTAATCTTGACAACAAATAAACATTTTTTTAATTATTTTAGCAATTACTTGAATAAATTTATTGACTACTTCCATATCTTATTTATAGCAGAAACTGAACCAGCAGGATAGTGATAAATAGAATAACCGCGGAAACAATAATTCTCTGATATGGAAAAAATACTTTCCCGTGATTAATTTTTCTTAATACGATATTGGTTATCATCGATAAAAAGATTGTTGCTAAACCAATTATAAGAAGATTATTTATCCCAAATTTATTTGCAATTAATAATCCTCCACTAATAGCAATAATGCATGCAGGACACATAATTTATTATATAATTGATTTTATAATTTGTCGGGGTGGCGAAATGGTATACGCGCAAGCTTGAGGGGCTTGTGGTCGCAAGACTGTGGAGGTTCAAGTCCTCTCCCCGACACATTTACTTCCTTTTAATCGTGTAAACGTACGGATAATACAAGAACAAAGCTGGCGGGTCAGCTTGAATAATTTTTTGAAATTCCTGATAAAAATTATTTCTTTCTTCAATATTAATTGTTGATCTTCCGTCTTCAAGCAACTTATCAATCTTAACGTTTTTATAGTTGCTGATATTCCCCTCTTTTTGAGTTGAATGCCAAAAATAATACTGATCCGGGTCTTGAGGAACCTTCCAGAAAACCAAAAGAAGATCGAATTTATCCGGGCGGTCATAGGAAATCATATTAATATCAACTTTTAAGCCGGTTTTTTTTATTTCTCCAGCAATGCTGTCTGCCACATCATAATAATCATATGATGTTAATAAATTTAATTGAGCTGATTCTGTGGCAGTTATGGCATTTTTTATAATTTTTGTTGCTATATCAATATCATAGGTGCTTGTCTTTAGGTTTGAATTATATGCCCAAGATATCGGAGGAATTGGTCCACGGGCCACTTCCCCAAAATCTGAAATCTTCTGATAGTCTATTATCATAGAAAAGGCATCTTTAATATCCTTATTTTCAAAAAGTTTTTCTTGGTTATTAAAAAATAAAGTTAATAACCGGGTGTAATCTACCGACTTAACGATCTGACTATTTTTCCAGTTTATGAAAGTATCGGCAACCGATTTTTTTGTTAAGGTCATCTTATTTATCTCTCCCTTTTTATACGCTGTTACCAAATCTGATTCATTCTCATAGAACTTGTACTTAATAGTAAATAAATCTTTTGTATTTGGTATAAGAGTTAGTTCTATTAGATATCCGCTAGAGATTCTATATTTTCCCAGTTTGTAAAATCCTGCAATCCCGATTAGAGGAGGTCGAATAAGGGGTTTATTTAAAAATGTTGGAAAGATTCCTAAGGGTTTATCCAGATAAAAATCTATGACATTTTTATCAACCGACTTTATTTTTACGTCGGAAAATTGATAATTAATGTCATCGGTCGTAAATTTTTTATCATCATTCCAAAGAAGATTATTTTTTAAATAAAAACGGTATTGTTTCCCCCCATCTTTTACTTCCCATGAGTTTGCCAGAACCGGAATTATTTCCCCTTTTTCGCTGATTGTTACTAAACCATTGGAAACTTTTGTCATTATCTCATCGGGAAGATTGGTAAAATCATACCTACCGACCAATCCTATTACTTCTTGTTTATTAAAAATCAATTTTAAATATGGGGATACCGACAGAAAACCGATGAGGCTGATAAATCCGATAAAAAAACTCATCAAGATCAGCCGGGAATATTTTTTAATAAATTCGAGCAGCAGCCAATAATAATAACGAAAAGCTTTCTTATTCATTTAACAAAAAGGTTGATCAAGGAAACCACCAAAAAAATAATGATGAAAATTGTCGTCATCCAAAGAATGATTTTTTCCATTCCCCGTCGTGTTTGAAACATTTCTCCTCCACCGCCCCACGCGCTTCCTAAGCCGGCGCCTCTCCCTTGAATTAAAATAAATACAACTATTAAAACACTAAAAATGATATTGAGAACTAGAAGAAAATTCTTCATAATATTTTTTCTGATAAATTAATAATGGTGGAAATTGAAATAGAAGAGACAAAAATATTAGCAGCTGCAGAAACTTTTATTTTAGTTAATTCAATACCTAATATTTTCATTCCAGGAAAAATCCATTCTTTAATACTAATCAAGTTGAAACGGTTTAATAAAAAATAAAAAATTACCGAGTAAAAAATCACTGAAATTAATCCAAAAGTTAGGATATTCAAAGGCAAAAGAACCATTTTACTTACAGGAGCAACTAAATAAAAAACAGCCGCAATTATTAATGCAGCTTTTAAATAGATTGTCGGGTCTGACTTAATGATAAAACCTTTATTCCAAAGAGATGTAAACAATATCGCTACCCCAGAAAAAATTATCATTCTAAATATTTTTTTCATATTGCGATCTCATTATAACAAAAAGTCCTTACTTCTTAAAAACAGATGATATTTACGGGCAAAGCGGTGAGATTCATCTCGGAGTAGCCTGATGACATTTAAAACTTTGCTGTCATTTTTAAGCAATAGATTCGGATAACCATCAACCCCTACAATTACTCTATCAGGGTTCTTGGCTATCCCTAGGAGAGGAATATCAGCTTTGTTATTTTTAAATATTTTTAGCACTGCTTTAATTTGCGGCTGACCGCCATCAATGATAATCAAATCAGCTAGAGGCCAGTTTTGTTTTAGCCTTCTATCCATAACTTCTTTTAGTCTTTCAAAGTCTGATCTCAAACCGATTTTTTTAATTTTAAACCGTCGGTATTCTTTCTTATCAATTTGATTATTATCCATAACAATCATTGATCCGACCGCTTGTTTCAAACCAAAGTTACTGATATCGTACGTTTCTATCCTATTTAGTTTTTTTAGCTGTGGAAAATATTTTCTTAATAGCACCTGCATTTCCTCAATCTTTTTTTCATTATTATTTAAGTAATATTCTGATTCATCTTTTAAATGTAACAACCGATCAAATCGCAAAATTTTATTTCTAATGACTATTGCTTGTTCATACTGCTTATTTTTTTTAAAAATATTTAACTGTTTGTTTAAATTGTTAATAATTTTTTTTACATTGCCTTTTAGAATCGATGTTACCTGATTAATATTTTTTCTGTATTGTTTTTTTTCATCAATATTTTTTATTTCATTTGGACACGGATTACATAATCCGATCTTCGAATAAAAACAGGCTTTTTTGCTGATATTTTTTTGGGTACAAAATGGAACAATCTTCCGAATATCGTTGATTATCTTTTCTACCATCTTCACCGATGAAAACGGACCAAAGTATAAAGACGTATCAGAAGGTTTCCTTGTTATTAAAACTTTAGGAAATTCATCTTTGGATGTAATCTTAATATAAAGAGGGCTCTTATCATCTTTCCAAATCGAATTATACTTTGGCTGAAGCTCCCTGATTAATTTTGCCTCAAGCAATAACGCTTTAAACTCCGATTCAGCCGTAATTATTTCAATTTTATTTGAATTATTAATAATTAAACTTTCTTTATTGTCAAATTTTGCATTTTCTAAATGAGTTATTACCCTCACTTTTATGTTTACTGATTTCCCTATGTAATTTATTACATCGTCTTTCATGAAAATGTAGATTCCAATCGTGTTAGGCAGACTATTTATCTGATTTCTAGTGATCATGATGTTTTACTTTTACAATTAACCGGTAAATTAAGAATAAAAAGGAAAGACTTAAAATTACAGCAAAAATTTTTATTATTAAATTATAGTAGGACGGAATAATACTTATTTTTTGTTTTAAAAGCTGCTCACCCATGACATTAATTAACAGATTTCCTTGTATTTTTTTATTTTTGTTTTTTGCCGAATATTCAAAAATAATTTCTTTTTTTTCATAAGGAGCTAAAATCGGTAGAATAAAATTCTTTTTCTTTATATTAATATTATCCGTCCCAAGATAAATCGGAATTTGCCATAGGTAGCTGCTCCCGTTATTTTTTATTACAAATTTTCCTTGGAAGGATTTATCATCAGAGATTGTGGTCGGAAAATCAATATTTTCAATAACAATTTCTTTTTTTTCAACAGGTTCCTCAATAACGGGTTTTATTAAAATATCTCGGGAGTTCTCTAATTTGTACATTCCTGCTGCCAACGGATAATCGGAATTTTTTCCATGAATAACGAATACGATATGGTTCAAGTCAAAAGATGAAAAATAATTGATTCCTGAAGTATTTTCCCATGTGGGATCAACTGCAATCCAATTTTTAGTTTTAAAATCAAAATATTCCGGCCAAGCGTGCAAAATATCTGAAGATAATGAAATCGGCTGTAATCTTGGGTCCAAAGAGAATCCATAGCCTTCTATTTCCCGGCTGTATATCCCTTTTTCCCTGGCGATTCCGACAAATAGATCGGTAAATTCGAGACAAACCGCTTGATCTGGACTAGATAAAACAGTATCGGCGCCCAAACGCTTATTTTGCGAATTAATCTTATTGTAATTGTATTTCAAATTGTTTGTAACAAAATAATATATGTCTTCAGGATTATTAACATTTTTTACAAGATCGACCTTGCTTATTTGCCAATATTTTTTTGCCGTAAGGAGATAATTTTTTTGCTGATCAATGATATTACGGAAATATGGAGCAGCATCGTCTCTTGTTTTTGCATAAACCTCGATCATGCTTTTATAAACGATTATCTTTGTTTCAAGAGGTTTAAGAAAATATTTACCTAAATAATTACCATCTTCATCTGTCCGGACTGATTCCGGCATAGGGTTGATAGATTCTATAAAAATCTTTTGATTTGCCGTCTCCGGAGGAAAAGCGATTTCTGTAAAGACCGGATATATTTGATCATTTTTTAAATGGTAAGTAAGTTCTGTTTTATAAACCTGACTATCGCCAAAAACAGCATAAATCGTTTTTGTTTTTGGATTATTCCAAATAATTTTATTTCCTGTAACTGAATCCGGTTTTGGTTTTGAAATTGAGATTTTTTTGTTTGTTGTTTCCGGTAAATTGACTATTACGTTATATGATTCGTTTTGACTATTTTCTATCACCGGCAATACCACTTCCCAAACTTTTCCATTAATCTTAAACAGATTAGCCTGATCAAAGCTCAAAAAAAAAGTGTTAATTGAGTCTTTGCCGATCGCAGGGTTTGAAAACTCTAATTCAATTTTGGTTTTATCTTCATCGGTAGTAACTTTTGGAGTAATATAACCGTTATCATCCGAAGTTTTCAGGTTATTAATTGAAAAAGCGTTAGGAAAACTTATGGAGAATTTACTGACATAAACTTCTGTTTTTAAATTTATAATTTTTATCTTAAAATTTACTTGGGAATTTAAATTTTCCTGTGATTGAGAAAGGTTATATTCAACTTGGTAATCGGTCTTGAAGTCAGCAGCATTAACTACTGAAGAGAAGCGAAGTAGCACACTTAAAGCTAGAAAGAGTAATAATACTTTCAGATATTTGAACATTTGTTATTTAAAATTCAATTGATGTTTGTTATTTGTCATTTGCTATTTTTTTCAAATACTCTCCCGTATAAGAAGATTTTACCTTATAAATGCCATTGAGTTCTCCCTGATAAATAACTTTTCCTCCCTTATCTCCTCCTTCCGGTCCCAAATCAATTATGTATTGGCAACTTTTTATAACATCAAGATTGTGTTCAATAACAATTACCGTGTTACCCCGGTTAACTAATTCTGTAATTGTATGTAATAATTTTTCAATATCGTAAAAGTGCAGCCCTGTGGTCGGTTCATCGAGAATATAAATCGTTCTGCCTGTATCACGTCTTGATAGTTCATTAGCTAATTTTAACCGCTGAGCTTCACCTCCGGATAAAGTCGGAGCCGGTTGTCCCAATTCTAAATAACCTAAGCCGGTTTTTTGTAAAAAACTTAGCTTGGAATAAACTTTAAAATGACTGTTAAAAAAAATTAACGCTTCGTCGACGGTCATTTTTAAAATTTCATAAATATTTTTATCTTTATATTTAACCTCTAAGGTTTCTTTATTGTACCGATTACCTCGACAAACATCGCAAATAACGTAAACATCGGCTAAAAATTGCATCTCAATTTTTAAAACTCCGGCTCCCTGGCACTTTTCACATCGCCCGCCTTTAATGTTGAAAGAAAATCTGCCTTTTTCATATCCTCGCTCTCTCGCATCAACGGTTGAGGCAAAGATCTCTCTTATTTCATCAAAAAAACCGATATAGGTTGCCGGATTAGATCGCGGAGTCCGACCGATTGGTGACTGATCAACCATGTGAACCCGGTCCAAATATTGATACCCCTCAATTTTCTTAAACTCGCCAATTTTATCATGGAAATAACCGTCTAAATAATATTTCAGCGCCGGATAAATAGTTTCCGTGATCAATGAAGACTTTCCACTCCCGGAAACTCCGGTAATCCCAATAAGATTGCCCAACGGAATTTTAATATTGATGTTTTTTAAATTATTATGAGTAACCCCTGTGAATGCCAATTCTCCATGGTTTATTTGAACGGGACTGATATGGCTTCCCCCAGCGTTTATTTTTCTTTTCCCGTTTAAATATTGTCCTGTCAATGATCTTTCGTTTTTTTTCATTTCCGAAAGACTGCCGTTAAAAATTATTTTACCGCCGTTTTTGCCAGCTTTTTCACCTAGTTCAATCAAATAATCGGCTTCTTCCATTGTTTCCCGATCATGTTCAACCACTATTAAACTATTACCCAAATCGCGAAGATGTTTTAAGGTTACGATTAATGAAGCAACATCCCGTGAATGAAGACCGATCGACGGTTCATCAAGTACATAAAGAACGCCTGTTAATCCGCTCCCAATTTGGGAAGCTAGACGGATTCTCTGCAATTCTCCTCCTGATAAAGTTCCGGCCCGTCTGCTGATTGTCAGATAAGACAACCCAACACTATTTAAAAAATTTAGTCTGGTTAAAATTTCCTTAATTATCGGTTTGGCAATTTGATTTTCATAAACTGATAAAATCGCTTCTAATTTTTCTTTAAAATAATTTGTCAAATGATCGATCGACTTGTCAGATATTTGAGTAATGTTTTCTTTGTTAATCGTTATTGAGAGAATTTCAGGTTTTAATCTTTGTCCTAAACATTTCGGACAGGTCTCTTCTCTCATGTATTTTTGAATTTCCATTCCTGAATAATCACCCTGAGTTTCGATATATCTCCGTTCCAGTTCATTAACAATTCCCGTAAATTTTTCCGTAATCGTCGTTGCCCTTCCGAAGCGGTTAACTCCTTCAACCCGGTATATTTTATTTGTCCCCTTTAAAAGTACATCAATCTGTTTTTCTGTTAATTTATTTATTTGAATATTCATATCTATTCCTTCTTCCTCACATACTTGCTTGATCAAGCGGACATACCAAGTTTCATGAAAAAATAGTTTATTGAAAGGAAGAATACCGCCCTCAAGAAGAGAAAGATTTTTGTTCAATATCAGGTCATGGTCAACGGCGAAGATCGTTCCGATTCCCCGGCAATTTTCACACGCCCCAAGCGGTGAATTAAAAGAAAACATTCGTGGTTCTATTTCGGGAAGCGATAAGTTGCAAATTGGGCAAGAAAACTTTTCTGAATAAAGATGCTCTTTGTTTCCTGCTTGAACAATTACCAGACCATCAGAAAGTTTTAAAGACTGTTCAACAACATTAACAAGACGTGATTTTAAACTCTTTATTAATTCGTTACTTTTCATTTCCTTATGTCCAAAGGAGATCGTATCCATAACCGCTTCAATTTTATGTTTATTGGTTTTAATTAAATCTATTTCCTCTTCCAGACTAAAAGTCTTTCCGTCTACAACAACCTGATTTAATCCCTTTGAACGAAGATTATCAAATAGGTCTTTAAATTCGCCTTTTTTATTCCTGACAACCGGAGATAGAATAAAAAATTTGTGGGGTTTTGTTTTGTCGGCAGCGATCTTGTCTTCGATTTCCTTTATTATCCGTTCAACTATTTCATCAACCGACATTTTGCTGATCTCCCGTCCGCAATTCGGGCAATGAGGATGGGCAACTTTTGCAAAAAGTAACCGCAGATAGTCATAAATTTCCGTGATTGTCCCAACCGTTGACCTGGGATTGTGAGAGGTGGTTTTCTGATCAATTGAAATCGACGGGGATAAACCTTCGATCAAATCGACATCCGGTTTATCCATTATTCCTAAAAATTGTCGTGCATACGCTGACAATGATTCAACATATCTTCTCTGCCCTTCGGCGTAAATTGTATCAAAGGCCAAAGAAGATTTTCCTGACCCTGAAATTCCTGTGATAACAACAAATTTATTTTTAGGAATATCAACGTTAATATTCTTTAGATTATGCTGCCGAGCTCCTCTTATGCGTATGTAATCCATAGGTTTAAATAATCAAATAAACAAATAAATAAATAATTAAATAAATGGTTTAATGAAAAAATTAATAAATAAAATTTATCCATTTGATTATTTAGACATTTATTTTTTTATTTCATTATTTTCTTATTTCTTCATTTATTTCCTTAACCTTCTCTCTAATCTTAATAGCTAATTCAAAGTTTAAATTCTCTGCCTGATTCTTCATTTCTCTTTCCATTTTCTTGACCAACTTTTTTTTATCAAATGGAGTCAAACTTTCAATATTTATTTCATCTAAATATTTTGTGTCAAAATCTCTATCATAAAACAGACTTTTTTCGTCTTGGTCAATGATCTTTTCCCTTATAGGTTTATAAATTGTTTTTGGGGTAATTTTATGTTTGGTGTTGTATTCTACCTGATATTTTCTTCTTCTGTTGATCTCTCCAACTGCTGCATTGATCGATTTAGTCATGATATCCGCATAAATAATTACCTGTCCGGTGATATTCCTGGCTGCTCTACCCATTGTTTGAATCAACGAGGTTCTTGATCTTAAAAAACCCTCTTTATCGGCGTCGAGAATTGCCACTAGTGTTACTTCCGGCAAATCCAATCCTTCTCTGAGTAAATTAACTCCGATTAGAACATCAAAATTACCTTTCCTTAAATTTTCCAGAATATTTGACCTTTCTAATGTTTTAACGTCACTGTGAAGATATGCGGCATTAATTTTTTTTTCTTTTAAATAAGTAGATAAGTCTTCAGCCATTTTTTTTGTTAAAGTGGTTACTAATACTTTCTCTTTTTTCTTCACCCTTTTTTCGATTTCAATAATTAAGTCCTGAACTTCGTTTGTGGCCGGTTTAATAATTATTTCTGGATCAATAATTCCTGTAGGTCTTATTAGCTGTTCAATAATTCCGCTACTTTTTGATCTTTCTACTTCCCATTCATTTGGAGTTGCTGAAACATAAACTATCTTTGACGCCATTGGATAAAATTCTTCAAATTTTAAGGGTCGGTTGTCAAATGACGCTTTTAACCGGAATCCGTAATCTATTAATGTTTTTTTTCTTGAATAGTCACCATTGAACATTCCTCTTATTTGGGGGACGGTCATATGGGATTCATCGATGAAAAGAAGCCATTTATCACCGTAGGTCTGATTAAAATAATTAACTAAACTATATGGAGGATCACCTATCTTACGTCCATCAAAGTACCGGGAATAATTTTCAATTCCATTGACATAGCCTACCTCTTTGATCATCTCCAGATCATAATTAACTTTTCGGACCAACCGTTGCATTTCAACCAGCTTATTTTTCTTTTTTAATTCATTTGCCTCTTTTTTTAAATCATCCCGTATTTGCTGTTCGGCATTTTTAAAAACTGCCGGATCCATCAAGTAGTGTTTTGCTGGATAAATAATAAGCTTGGAATTTTCAATTTTCGATTTTCTATTTTCAATGAGCTTACCGGTCAACGGTTCAAAATTATCTATCTGTTTAACTATCCCGTTTTCAAGCGTCACTCTATAGCCTATGTCTTCATAAGCCGGATAGATATCAATTCTGTCACCACGAATCCTGAACGTTCCCCGTTTAAAATCAAACTCGCTCCGGGAATATTGAAGTTCAATTAATCGATGGGCGATATTTTTTATTTCGATCTTTTCTCCAATGTTAACTTCCATAATAAATCGTCCGTATTCAACCGGAGAGCCGATGTTATAGATACAGGAAACAGAAGCAACGACAACAACGTCTGACCGAGTTAAAATATTGGTTGTCGCCTTAAGCCGGAGCTTATCAATCAATTCATTTATTTGTGCCTCTTTTTCGATATAAGTATCAGATGCGGGCATATAGGCTTCCGGCTGGTAATAGTCATAGTAGGAAACGAAGTAGGAAACGGCATTTTCCGGAAAAAAATCCCGAAACTCCTGATAAAGCTGACCTGCCAGGGTTTTGTTATGGGAAATAATAAGAGCCGGCATCTGCATTTTTTCAATAACATTTGCCAGGGTGAAAGTTTTACCAGATCCGGTTACACCAAGCAAAACCTGATCTTTTTTGCCCGCCTTAACACCGGCGACTAATTTTTCAATCGCCTGCGGCTGATCTCCGGTAGGAGAAAATGAGGATTTGAGTTTAAACATAAATGCAACCAATAATTATAGCAGTAATTTGAGAGGATTATTAGTCTATATAACATCCATTCAGATCAATCTTAACTTTTCTTTAAGAATTTCCCCAATGACTCTTGTTCCTGTTGCGATGTTCTCTTCTGATTGATTAGTAAAGTTAAGCCTCATTGACAACTCATGAGTTTCTGGATTAACAAAAAAATATTTTCCTTGAGCCAAAGCTACATGACGCTTTTCCAATTCAATTTCTATCTCATCAAGATTAATTATAAAATTAGCTAAATATTGGAGCTCTCCTTTTAATTTCAACCAAATAAACATACCCCCTTCAGGAACATAAAAGTCAAAAATTTTTGGGAAATTTTCTTCTATTGTTTTAGCCATTACATCTCTTCGAGGTTTATATAGTTTGATTATTTCCTGGATGTGGTTATTAATTTCTCCTGACTCAAGATATTTTGAAACAATCGCTTGAGTAACATAAGAATTTGTCAATTGAGCCCCCCCCTTTAATCTTTTCATTAAATCAGTGATATTTTTAATAATACTATTAGATCCGTCCGGAAAAACCATTCCTCCAACTCTTAAACCGGGAGCAATTGTTTTTGAAAAAGTAAAAAGGTGGATTACGTTATCAGGGGCCAAAGATTGAATAGATTGTATGTGCTCACCTTCATATCTTAATTCACTATATGGATCATCTTCAATTGCTATTTGTCCATATTTTTTTAATACTTCGGCAATTGCTTGTCTTCTCTTTAAAGACATGGTTTTCCCTGTGGGATTTTGAAAGGTTGGGATTGTGTATAAAAATTTTATATCCGGATTTTCTTGGAAAGCTTTCTCCAAACTATCGGCCCTAATTCCTTCTTGATCGGCTTCTATTTCAATATAGTTCGGATTATAAGGTCTAAAAGCTTCAAGAGCGCCAATGTAAGAAGGTTTTTCAACGGCAATTTTGTCACCTTGACTTATAAACATTTGTCCTAAAAGGGATAATGCCTCCTGAGAACCCGCGGTAACTATTATATTTTCAGGTTTTGTCTTTACTTGGCGATTATCTCTATCTAAGAATTCAGGAAGATGTTCAAGTAATGGGCCAAATCCCTGAGCTTTTCCGTATATTGTAAGGTCTTTACCGTAACCTTTTGGAGGTTCTTCCAAAATTATTTTTGATATTAAACGAAGTTTTTTCATGGGAGTACTTGCTTCAGCGGGACTCCCTGCACTGAGAGCTATTATTCCTGGCGCACCCGCAAACTTAAGTAGCTGGGCAATAGGATCTTTACCTAACATTGGTTTAACATGAGAAGATATTTTACTTGTCCATTCTACAACAGCCATTTTTTAAAAGTAAACAATTTTTAATTGTGACTCTTTTATTAGCTTGTGTAAAAATAGTGTAAGAAAGTATTTTTTGGAGTGTATTTTAATAACGCTGTTTTCTTCCCTCTCTCGGTCTTTCAAGTATAAATAATTCACTAAATTATTTATTAATTTTGACATATATTATATGTTCGATTTATGCAATTATAACCATCGGGATTTTTTTGTCAAGTTGAAATGATGCCCCTGGTGTGAAATAATGTCAGAATGGACTTAATAAAATTTTTAATTGATTTTATCATTCATATCGACGTTCATTTGGGATCGATTATTTCTACATACGGTTTGGCAACTTACGCCATTTTATTTTTAATCATCTTTATGGAAACCGGGTTAGTTTTTACACCCTTTTTACCGGGTGATTCCCTCCTTTTCGCCGCCGGCGCTTTTGCTGCGTTAGGATCATTAAATATTTGGGTGTTATTTTTATTTATGGGTCTCGCCGCTGTTCTTGGTGACACGGCCAATTATTGGATCGGTTATTTTTTCGGCAAAAAAATTGTTGCCCATCCTAAAATTCCAATTGATGAAACCCATATTGAAGAAACTCAAAAGTTCTTTCATAAACACGGAGGCAAAACTATAATCATGGCCCGCTTTATGCCGTTTATAAGAACCTTTGCCCCCTTTGTCGCCGGAGTTGGACGAATGAGATATCAACAATTTTTTTCTTTTAATGTGATAGGCGGATTATTATGGGTGGCAATCGCAACTTTCTCCGGATATTTTTTTGGCAATATAAAATTTGTTAAAGAAAATTTTTCCTTAGTAATTTTTGGGGTGATTATTGTTTCTTTGTTGCCGATTTTTTTTGAATTAATAAATAGAAAACTAAAAAAAAATAAATAATATGTTAAACGTTGTGGCAACTCCTATAGGAAATCTCGACGATTTATCTCTTCGACAGGCAAAAACCTTAGCCACTTCAGATATTATTCTTGCTGAAGACACCCGCTCCGCGCAAACTTTGCTGGGTGCCATTAAAAAACGTTTTAATTTAACTGTTACCTGCTCATCTGTTTGGTCTTATTACAAAGAAAAGGAATTCCAAAAGCTACCGGAAATCATTGATTTGTTAAAAGAAGGAAGAAATATTTCTCTGATTTCCGAGGCCGGCACTCCATTAGTTTCCGATCCCGGTTATTTGTTAGTTAAGAGCTGTATTCAGCGAAATATTCCAGTTACCGTTATTCCCGGTCCATCAGCAACAACAACAGGGTTAATTTACTCAGGTTTTGATCCGAGGGAACATATGTTTCTCGGTTTCTTTCCAAAAAAGGAAGGACAGATAGTTCAATTAATAGAACGTTTAAAGAAAATAAAAATAATCTTCCCTGACACGGTTTTCATATTTTATGAGTCACCACTACGAATAAACAAAACACTACAATTGATTAATCAATCAAAATATGGATGTGAAATAGTCATATGCCGGGAGATGACAAAAAAGTTTGAAGAAATAATCCGCGGCCCAATTGACGAATTAATAAAAAGAGAATACAAGGGTGAGATTACTGTCTTAATAAAATAATTTTCGTTGAATCAGAATTCGAATATATAATCTTATAATCTTTGATCACTTCTTTAAAATTTTTAATTGATGCCAACCTTCCGTTCCAAGGAATGATCAACTTTGGCTTATAGATATTAATTATATTTTTAAAATTCTCCGGCGATAGATTATTTGATTTGATTCTCACTTGTGAGATATCAGATAGTTCCGGAGGCGGCAGCCGCCCCGATATACCGTTTAAAATTTCTTCGTCGCTGACAACAGCGTCGCCAATATTTGTAAATTTATTTATTAGCTTGACAGCATTCTGCTGTTGATCATTAATAAGTTTTACTGAAGTTTTGGCCGTCAAGTAAATACGATTGGATAGTGAAAGGACTAAGAAAATTATAGTAATAATTTCCAATATTAGTTTATCTTTAAACGATAAACTAATTAATTGAGAGAATAATAAGATTAAAGGAACGGTTATTATTACAAGGTGATGTGGAAATAAAGGTTGATAGAAATAAAAAATAATTAAAACAAAAATACTCCAAACATAAATAATAATTAACGGATAACGGATATTTTTATTTTTCAAAAAACCTAAAAATAAACTAGTCAAAATAATTACTGACAGAAAGAGGTCTTTCTTTAAATAATAAAATAATGAAAAAGACGCTGAAATCGATGCTGCCTGAAATCTAAGTAATATTGAGTTATTAAAAACCTCTCTTATCCCAAACGGAAAAATAAAAATAATAAAAAATGCCAAACTGACCGTAAAAAAGATAAGAATCAGATTGATAGTTCTTTTAGAAAAGAATTTCTTGTCCTTATAAATTAGGAAAAGAGCTAAGAAAAACGACGGAAAAAAAGTTATGTCAAATTTTGTCCAAAAAGCTAAATTTAAAAAAAAGGAGGAAACAACAAACCAAGGTAGATAAAACTTTTTTCCAAACCTCAATAATGCCGCCAAGCTTATTAAGGAAAATGTTGTGATTAAAACGTCTGATTGAAATGTCAAAGATTGATTAGAATATGACGGTATAAGGAACAACAAACTTGCCGCCAATAAACCTGTCCATTTATTTTTTAGTTCAAAACCAATCCAGACAACCACCAAAAGCCCGATTAAAGACCAAAGACTGATCATTAGACGAGCCGCTTGTAACGTCTTTCCAAATAAAATAAATCCCGGGTAGACAGTTAACAAAAAACCTGGAGGCTGGGAAAAATAAGTTTTTTTATAAGCCTGAAATCCTTTATCAACTAGTAAAAAAGAGGTTAAATATATACCTTCGTCGTTATCAATAACCGGCCGATTAATTAATTTAAATTGAGTAGAGAAAATTATTAATAAAAAAATTACTGTTAAAATAACAAAGCATTTGCTTTTCATAATTGTTATTTTACTATAATGTTCATTATGATCAAAAAGGACGCTGAACAGAAAGGGCGAAATATTGCTTTTGATCTGCTAAGAATTGTTCTCACTTTTTTAGTTGTTAATATTCATATCAGAGTAATTTCAAGAGGGCCAATTAATTTTCTAGAACCTTACGGATATTACTCGGTCCCTTTGTTTATGGCGCTATCTTTTTTCCTGATGAATAAATATTTCTCTCAAAATAAATTATCTTTTTCAATTATTTGGCGGAGAATTCAACGACTTCTTCTTCCTCTTATTTTTTGGTCGTCGGTCGGATTTTTATTAAAACCAATTTTAATTAATATCGGAAATGTTTGTCTGCAGTTTTTTACCGGAAAAGTTGTTGATACACCTCTTTATTATTTAAATATTTTGATTTGTTTAACGATAATTTTTTGGATGATTACTTATTTACCTTCCAAGTATAGAGTACCCTTGAATATCTCGATTATATTGGTTGCCATTATTCTTGAATATTCAGGAATTAATACTCATTATTTTAATTTAACAATTGTTGAGATTAGAAAAAGTTATGGACAGATTGTTGAGTTAATTAAATACGCATCCCTTGGAATGTTATTTGCTGGTTTGGTATATCAAAATAAAAAACGAGTTATTCTTTTTAGTCTTGCCGGATCAACATTATTCTTGTTAAGTGTTTTTAAGTTTCCTCAGCCCTGGGGTTATAACTATTCAGGGCTTAAATTATTTTTGGGAACAATATTTGTCTTATCTTCAGTTTTGTTAATCGGACCGATTAATTTTCCTGAAAAAATTAAAAAAGCTATTCATATAATCGGAGGATATTCTTTTGGCGTCTATCTTTGTCACATTATTTTTTTTGAAGCCCTATTAAAAGCTTTTCCAAATATAAAATACTTTAATAATTTATTTCCTTTTCAATTTTTGTTTATTTATACTTTGGGTTGTTTTGCTTTCTGTTATCTTTTTGATTTATTAACCTTCAAGAAGTTCTCCTTTCTCGTTAAATAATTTATCGGTAGCAGGAAGATTCACATTCACTTGCGACTGTTGGATTGTTTTCATATTTTGATTCACAACTTTGAACACAAGTTTTGCATTCGTTAAATTTTCTATCTAATACTGGTTCGCATTTTTTGTCGATCGTTTCGCATTTGGCAAATTGACGGCAACCATCACCCAGTTTATACATTTCATCACATGCTTGAACTTTGGAAGTTCCGCATCGGATATCCAATCCATGACATCCTTGAACATAACATCCGCTATATATCACTGTCGGAGGTCTTTCCGGTTCCAAACCTTTATCCATACAAAATCCATCAAAACAAGTACAGATGATATTTGTTTTCATAAAACAATCCGCTTTCCCTTTCATCCATTCCCTATTCACACACCCTTGGCTACAGGTTGACTGGCAGTCTGAATCAGTCTTACAAGTAAATTGTTCCGTAATTGCTGCGGGTTGTTTGTTTATTTTATTATTATTCAATTTAGTCAACCCAAGCAAAACTAAGAGAGTTAAAGTAATTCCGGCTAAGAAAACGAAGAAATACTTTTGCATAAAAACATTATACATAAAAAAATCTTTTGAATATTTTGTGTATAGTATTAATAATATATGAAGAGAGTCAAATTGATAAAAATTTTTTTTTATTTGCTGTTCTCTATTCTTTTTTTGTGTCCTCCAGTTCATGCTTTTCAAGTCAGTTCTGACCCTCAATACATAGTTATTAACTTTTCCGATACTTTTCATTTTCTTAACTGGTCAGCACCTGAAAAAGAATGGCAAGATATAATTAAGCCAAAAGCAATAGCACGATTAAGAAACATAAAAATGCTTCTAACAATTGGAACAACCAAAGATCGTCAACTTGCCTGGAGCACACTGCTTGAATATATGAATTATCCTATGGATGTTCCCAATGATAATTCTCCATACATAATTCGTGTTCGGCGCATTATGGAATTAGCTGAGGCAGAAAATTTTCCAGTTTTTATTCCTTTAAATGGGGTCCAATGGTGGGACGAATTACCGGAGCTATGGAATTGGTGGGATTATGACGGTAACCAAATTCCTAGATGTACAAATGTTGATTATAAAGAATGCCCCTTTAAAAAACTTCGAGACCCGGAATACAGAAACAGATTTATTAAAGGATATAATTCTGATAACAAATGGAATGTTGATTGGCAGGACTGGACAACACCGATGAAGTTTGGAATCAGAAATTGGGGCAGTGGCGATATTTATGTTGCTCCTTCGCCAAATCTGGCCGTTCAAACAAATGTCTCACCAAGTTTTGTTAATATGCAAAAAAAACGCTATGAAAAAATTATTAAAACAATTTCCAGTAAATTAGATTTATGGCAAAAAGAAGGTAAGGATAATTTATTTGCGGGACTTTCAATTGGTACGGAAGTTACCCTCAATGGAGCTCTTAAACCTGGAGATAGCGAATTTAAACCATATGGATATAGAGCTATCCAAGACTTGTATTGCCCGATGAAAGATAAAGAATGCGGACAAAATAAAGACTGGAATTATGAAGAAATTACCAAAATGAGGGAGGGAGTTATTCAAAAATATTTTGAAGAATTCACATTTATTGCAAACAGAAGCGGAATTCCAAAACAGCGTCTATATACTCATGTTTGGAGCGAGGCAGGTCCAGGAGAACTCCGTTATATGGATGCCATGGGAGCGTCAGCATCACCATATTCCCGTCCGGGAATGAGCATATACGGAAAAGCTTTAAATCCATTGGGGTTTCCTCTACTGTTTTCCGCTCTTGAAAAAAATGGCTATATTCCTTGGGCGGCTCCTGAATTTGCTCCTCTTAATAGAGATTTTGAAAGCTGGAATACAGCATTATCAAATACGCTGAATAATACTATTGACCAAGCAAAATTAATTGATGTTTATAATGAGGCGGATATCCTTAATACACCCGCCATACCTGCGCTAAAAAATATTTTAATTCAAGAACCTGTAAAAATGGGATGTATCGTTTCAGAAGTCAACCCTTTAAACAAACGATACGGAACTAATCCTGAAAAACTTGAGTGGAAAACCTTAAGTAATGATAATGCCGTGAACCAATCAGTGATAATATGGGCAAAAAATTCATTTCCTAAAGGAGATGGTTTGACAACCAAAGAATATCCTATTTCATCTTTAAGCGGTAATATTTTTTTTACTCCCCCATTAGAAAGAGGTTTTTATTATTGGGCAGTTAAAAGAACCGGGTGTGAAAATAAATGGACGATGTCCACTCCTCAGATAATGTATATTTTCCCTGCTTTGCCGGAAATCAAAGTCCCCTTCTGGGTCAAATGGTTATTGGATTTTAGAAAATAGTTTTTAAATATTTATGGAGATTCGAACGTCGTCATACATGAGGTCCAAATTGATTGAATACGTTGGAACGTATTCCTGTAGTTTTTAATTATCATGATTATGGATCTGATATAATGAAACTCATTTTTATGGCTATAAATGAAACTGTAAGACACAACAGAGACCCATATCATGCAGCTCAATCTTTAGAGACAAAATCGGGTTTGATTTCCAGTGAGCCGGCTAAGGTTCAACCCGGAGCAATAGTCTATTTTACCTTCGCCGGAAATAGATTGGTAACTGTTAATACTGTCGGGGAAGTCACTAAGGAACTTACTCATCCTATAAATGGCGATGGTCACTATGATTATTATCGACCAGTCAAACCTGCAGTTGCTGAAGATGGGTTTATGTGTGTATTATCGGACAAGTCTGAACCAAAGAAAAAGAGATCTATAGGTCTGGTAGATAAAACAGGGCATGTCGTTTGGGCAACGAAACCTCTTCCGCTTTCCCATGACTTCCATATGGCTGGTAATAAGATTTATACAATTCTTAGAGAAGATGCACAGTTTAAACCTGGCAATACTGTTTCAAATAACGTTATTGTTGAATTGGATAAAACAGGAGACATTTTTTGGCGATGGTCTGTTCTGGAACATCTTGTGGAGTTTGAAAAGTCAGATCAGTTACAAGCAATAATGGCAGCAAAAAAAACTAATAATAACCCCTTTCATATCAATTCAATTCAATATGTTGATAGTGAATCAATAATCAAACAGTTTGATGAACCAATTATTGTAGTGAGCTCAAGAAATATGAATTTAATTTTTTTTGTTGGACGGAAAACAGGTAAGGTAATCTACGAGCTTGGCGGTATGACTAAAGGACAGCATAACGCTCATATTATAGAATCTGGATTGTCCGGTGAAAATCATTTACTTATTTTTGATAATCGGAACGATCATGAGAAAAAAGTTCCCGATGGAAATTCAAGGGTAATTGAAGTTGATATTGCTTCTAAGAAAATTGTCTGGTCATATGAAAGCAAACCAGGTCAGCCAGTCTTTTTTACTCCAATCGTTGGTTCTGCTCAAAGATTACCCAACGGAAACACCTTGATATGTCAAGGCTATTATGGGAGAATCTTTGAAGTTGATCAATCAGGAAATATTGTATGGGATTTTACTAATCCATTCGTAAATATTGGAAGTAATTTTGAAGAGCAGGGTCCAAGAGAAATCTTTACTGCAATAAAATACTAAGGCGATAATTAGAGTTAGTAATATGAATTATGTGTCCGGACTGGTGGAGAATGTTAGAATTTTTTATACAAAAATTTGACCTTCTTTTGGCTCGTTCTTTATAAAACTCATAACTTTAAACGATAATGGTAAAACAAATATTAAACTTGCTAAACCAAGAATGGTAAACATAGGACGAGTAGTAAATCTATCTTGGATTGGACCGTTTATAAAAATAATAAAGGCTGTTAAAAATTGAACCATTAAATTAAGAGTTGATAGAGTAGTTGCTCTTGCTTCAGATGTAAATTCGGCATTTATAAATCCATCTAATATAGCGAACCTTGCTCCTCCTATAAAAACTATGAAAAGCAACATTATTGTTCCTGTAGTTTTGTTAGCTAAAAAACCAAATATAAGAGATAGGATCATTATTATTGGAAAACTTAAATAGACTATTCTTTTATGATGCTTAAGGATTGTTTTGTGCTCGGTTATAAAAAGTATTGCAGAAGTTGAGATTATATAAATTATTGAGAAAAGCCAACTCTGCCCTATTTCTGTGTAACCAATATCTTTAGCAAATGTATTCACTAAATAGAAAAGACAGGCCCATGTTATACCTCCAACCAAAATGTAATAAATAGATAGCATTTTAATATGTGAATTTTGATAAAGATTAGTTATCCCCATTTTTAATCTATCGAAATATTTTTTTATAGTGAATTTTTCACTGTCTATTGAAGGTTCAATCATTCTCCAGGCCGCTAATATTATTAAAAGTTGAGCTGCGCCTTTACAAATAACTGGTAAGCCTACATTTATTTGATACAAATATCCTCCTAAGGATATTGCAAAAATCATAAATAAACGGTATAAAAGTAGACCTCGAGAATTTATTTTAGGAAACTCATCGGTTCTTTTTAGTTCTTTAAGAGTGTCATAAAGTAAAGCTACATCTGCTCCGGAAACAAAAGTTGTTCCCACGGCTACAAGTAATAAACCTAAAATCATATTAAAAGCATTAGTAGTAAATCCAACATAAATATTTGCTAAACCTGCAATTAACCAACCAGCCATGATAGCTTTCCGTCTTCCAAAAACGTCTGCAAAAGCACCTGTTGGTAATTGAAGAATAATTGCAAGAATAAAAGCCCCACTTTGAACCCATGCCATTTGAGTAAAGGTCAAAAATCTATGTTGAAAGGCAACCCAGACCGGAATGGTAAAAATAAGACCAGACATTGCCTGGTCAACATAATACAAAGAAATATTTCTTTTTATATACATAATCAAAATTAATTATATCAGAAAGGTTTGAATCTTTTTAGGTTTATATAACAACCTAAAACGAAGTTTTTTGAGTTTGCCTATACAAAGTCAAGGTTTGTGAAGAATGTTAAAACTTGTTATATTAAGTTTACTCAAATCAGAATAACTTTAGTCCAGAGAAATAATTAGCAATATTTTTATTGTTAATTGGAATTAAGGGTAGATCGTAAAAAGTAATTGATATATATCCGTTGTGAAGTGCCCACATATCTGTCCCCTCTTGCGTGACCTTTTTTTCTGTAAAATTTCCTCCTGTTTTGATAAAGCCTTTTGATGTTCTTGAGAAAAGACTGCCATAATTCCAGTGATATGGTTGGGTTATCATCAATTTGCCGTTATATCTTTCCTCAGGAGGAATATTTACACTTATAATTTTAGCTGCTTTTGGAAATTTATTTTTCAAAACATAGTCTGTAATAATTTGACTTACTTTTCCGCTTAAATGAAAAAATTTTTCATAATCAGCGATTGGTTTTTTGTCTCTTACACTTTTAGTTATTTCTTCATAAGTTTCATCTGAAAGTTGTTGACTGAAAGCAATCCCGTTTACACCACAAATTGCACCTTCAATAGTTGCGGCTACTGTTGCTGATGATAAAAGCCATCCAACCGTAGCATTCTCACCAATATTAATTCCTGATACTAAAAGATCTTGTTTTTCTTTAACAATATGATTTAGGCCTATATTTACGCAATCTGCCGGAAAACCATCGATTACGTATGCCCTATGACTGGCGATTAAGCTTTCTTTTAATTGGAGATATTTGTTTAAAGTAATAGCTTTTGCTGTCCAGCTTCTTACATTTTCCGTACTAATAATTGTTAAGTTGTGTTTTTCTAATTTTTTTACAAGCATTGATAGTCCGGGTGATCGAATGCTGTCATCGTTAACAATAAAAATATTTTTCATCGAAATAATTATAACAAAAGTAGTAACCTTAAATTAAGCTGGCTTAAGTGCTAAAGTGTTTTGTGTTAGTTAAATTGTTCTGATACCCTAAATCTATAAGTCCGGACTCGTGAAGGATGTCAAAACTTTTTATACTCAAATTTAATTATTTATTAAGTTTATTATTGAATTAGATTAATACAACAATCTATTTAAAATTTTGATATAATCTGATGTGGAAAAAAAACCTGTACGGGCCCCAGAAAATCTACCACATAAATTGATTGGAGTTTGTTGGATTTTAACAACTCAATGTAATCTAAAGTGTCCTAAATGCTTCGCATTAACCGGCCTAAATGATGGAGATTTACAAACGCAAAAAAACATTGTTGACATTATAGCTGGAGACGGAGTAAAAAAATTAACCTTTGCAGGCGGAGAACCTTTGCTAGTTCCTCATTGTATTGATCTTATTACCTACGCTCATGATAAAAGATTGAAAAACGCCCTTTTCACAAACGGTTTGCTTTTAACTCCAAAATTAATCGAGCAACTCGATCCAATTTTAGATCACCTTTCTCTTCCTTTAGAGGGATCTACTCCTGAAATTCATGAAAGGGTTATGGGATCAAAAAAACACCATAATAAGGTTCTGTCGCTATTACCTCACGTGACAAAAAAAAGGTTTAATTTAGAAGTTTCAACCGTTATTACTCAACAAAATATAGATGATTTGGCAAATTTAGGAAATCTTCTTGCAACGTACGGAGTACCAAAATGGAAATTATTTCAATTCTACCCGCTTGGAAGAGGTTTATTAAATAATGAATCTCTTTCTGTTAACTCAGATGCATTTTTAAATGCAACAAAAAGTATCGCAGAATTATTTCCAAATATTGATGTCGACATTCAAGTTGGAGACGAGGATAAACAAGCATCATATTTTAATCTTGATCCAAAAGGAGATGTTTATACTACAATAAAAAATAAGTATGTTTTAATGGGAAATATATTTAAGGCGTCGCCTATCCAAATTTGGCAAGATCCACGTTTTCGTCACGAAAGGCATACGGCAAGACATAGCAGAGATATTTGAGAACGGTTAAAAATTATCTATACCAACATTTTCAGATTGTCTTGACTCTTTAAAATCTAAAAGTCCAGACTGGTGAAGGATGTTAGAACTTTCTATATTCAAAATTGATTTTTATTGAAGGGTATTTGAAAGATTAATCAGTTCTTCAGGTGTGGCTTTATTTGAGGCAATGGATATTAGAACATTATCGCTTGTCACAAATACAAGATAACTTAATGTTGTATTCCCAAGCTTTTTTTGAAGAATATAGCCATTTTGATTTACGGCTTTTGGTAATTGCGTTTTTTGTGGGATAGCATCTTTAGTATAGGTCGATGTAAACTTATCAAAGTTAAATCCAGCATCAATCCCTACTTGAGTTATAACAATAGGTTTTGTTTTTTCCCCTTCTATTATTTTATCAAAAGGAATGTCAAAGACTACTTTTACAGCATTCTGTTTTCCGGCAAGTTCTTTTCCTACGCTAAACTTGGTGGCATAAGATAAATTTCCAGGTAATAAGATAGGTTTATAAATATGATAAGTTGTTTGTTCCTTTGCAGAAGTAAATCCATAATCAGTATCAAAAGATTTTGAATAATCAGAATATATCACCAAACCTGTGGGAATAATAATGATTAATGCTAACAGAATAAGGAAAATTTTTACCTTTTTTGACAAATAATCATTATTAAAGTGAAATTTTTTATAAGAAAATACTAATAAAATTACACTAATTACATTAAGAATAAATATTGGATCTCCAAAATTTAAAACCGAAGGATTTGTGAGAGAAGTTGTCGTAGTGTTTCCAGATGTATATTTGAGGATCGAGGACATTGACATTACAGCAATAATGGACGACAGTGTTGGGACGATTAATAGAAATAAAAGGCTTAGAATATAACTTTTTTTCGATCCATTGCGTATTTTAAAAGCAATATAAAAAGACACAATAGTTATGAAACAAAATAGAATAAGAAGCATTCCGAATGCAGGAAAGTATTTAATAATGGAAATAGCTGCTAAGTCTCCTCCACTGAATGACTTTCCCATTACTGCTATTATTCCAATAAAACTAAATATTTTAAAAAAATATAAGGAAGCAATTAAAAAAACAATTATTGATATGACATTAATTACTTTAGGCTTTTTTTCTGGCGGTGAATCATTATTGGCTGGAGATGTCATTTGGTCTAAAACTTTCGCAGGAACTGGTTCAATACGTGTAGGATTTTGTGATATTTGAATAGTATTTAATTGTAGAAGTACCTGGTTAATTTTTTCAACCGGCCAACCATGAGCGGTTAGGTTTTTAATTATTTCTTCATCAGAAATGTTCTTGCTCTTACATGCTTTTATATATTTTGTAAGCGAATCATCCATTACTAAAGAATAAACAAATACTATTACGTTGTCAAAAATATATCTATCTGAAATAAGATGGCTTAAATGCTGAAGTATTTTATGTTAGGTTAGATTGTCTTGATGCTCTAAAATCTATTAGTCCAGAGGGGAGGATTCGAACCTCCGAAGGGAAAACCCAGCAGATTTACAGTCTGCCCCCGTTGGCCACTTGGGTACCTCTGGTTAACTAATTTCCAAATTATATCAAATTTGCTATACTTTTCTTATGAAAAACCTTAATAGTTTTACCCAACAAAATTTGCTGAAAGCTTTTGCCGGCGAGTCGATGGCCCGTAACAAATATACAATGTTTGCCAAAATGGCTAGGAAAGAAAACTTTGAATGGATCGCCCGGGTTTTTGAAGAAACAGCCGATAACGAACGGGCTCATGCAGAAGAATTATATGAACAAATCAAAATGCCGCTCTCATTTCAGGCAAATCTTGATATCAAGGTTTATGGAAAAACTGTCGATAATTTAAAACTGGCTGCCGAAGGAGAAAAATATGAGTGGACAACGATGTATCCGGATTTTGAAAAAGTAGCCATTGAAGAAAAACAAACGGAAGCCATACGATTATTCGGTCAATTAAAAAAAGTTGAGGAAAAACATGAGGAAAGATATATTATTATTGCCAAAAAATTAGATCAGAAAACCCTCTATGATCCGGGCGCAATTCTGGAGTGGAAGTGCGTCAACTGCGGTTATATTTATAAAGGCAGTAAACCACCAAAAGAATGCCCTGTCTGTAAAAAACCTTTTACATGGTACATGCCACTCGGTTTAGTGCGTTAAAACAGAGTATAATTTCTTCATCATGTCTAAACTAAAGAAGGTTGTCATTGTTGATATCATTAATCCTTACCAGAAGCTTGAGGATGCGACAAAAAATCTTGAGGAAATAAAATCTTTAGTGTCCACATACCGCGGTATCAGCGTTGTTGACGTGATTCAGCACCGAACACATCCTGATAAAGCAACATTTATTGGCAAAGGTAAAGTAGAAGAATTGGTAAACATCGTCAATAAACAAAAGATTGATATCGTCGTTGTTAATGCCATCGTTAATCCCAGCGTTTTATTTAACTTAACTCAATATTTATGGAATGATCATCCTGATATCCAAGTCTGGGACCGGTTTGACCTGATATTAAATATTTTTGATAAACACGCCCACACGGCCGAGGCAAAACTTCAGATTGAACTTGCAAGAATGCATCATATGGGACCCCGTATTTATGGATTGGGTGAAGATTATTTTTCCCGTCAAGGAGGAGGCGGGACTAACACAAAAGGCCAAGGAGAAACTAATATAGAAATTATGAAACGTCATTTCCGAAATCAAATTAGATTAAAAAAAGAAGAGCTAAATAGATTATCCCTTCAACACCAAAAACAGATCGAAAGAAGAAAGTTCAACAATATTCAGAGTATTTCAATTGTCGGATATACCAACGCCGGCAAAACCTCTTTATTCAACTATTTAACTAAACGGAATAAGGTTGTTGAAAATGCCTTATTTGTCACGCTAGACAGTGTGACCGGAAAACTTTATCTTCCGGTTTTAAAGAAAGAAGTAACAATAACTGACACGATCGGTTTTATTAAAGACCTCCCCCATTCCCTGATCGAATCATTCAAATCAACCTTGCTTGAATCTATCAATGCTGATTTAATTCTCCATGTAATTGATATCTCCGATCCGGAGATGGATCAAAAAATAAGTATTGTTAATAATATTTTAAGAGAGCTTAAAGTTCACACAAAAAAAATTATTTACGTCTTTAATAAGATCGATGCTTTCTCCGGAAATGCGGAAGAGTTGCTAAAAAAAATTAATAAAGTTTATACTTCCTTTTCACCCCAGTTTATTTCCGTAACCACCGACTACGGTATTAAAAAACTGTTAATACGAATTGAGGAGCTATTATCAGTCACTTATTGATTCAACAGCTCATTATCTGTTATAAATAGATTAGTAATGAAAGAAAACAAAAAAGTAATTATTGATAGCAGTATTTTTAAAATGGCGGTTGATAATGCTTTTAATCATATTATTATCACTGATGCTGAAGGTAAAATTATTTATGCCAATAAGGCGGTCAAAAAAATAACCCATTATGACCCAAAGGAAATTTTGGGCAAAACTCCAGCTGTCTGGGGTAACCAAATGCCTGTTGAGTTTTATAAAAAACTGTGGAAAACAATTAAAATAAAAAAAAAGCCTTTTACAGGAGAAGTCACCAACAGAAGAAAAAATGACGGTCAGTATATTGCTCATGCTGTTATTTCTCCGATACTAAAACATGGAAAGCTTGTTGGTTTTGTCGGAACTGAAGAAGATATCACTAAGCAAAAACAAATCGACAAAATGAAAAGTGACTTTATTTCAATCGCATCCCACGAGCTTAGAACCCCGCTAACAGCCATTAAAGGCTTTATTTCCATGATTTTTGACGGAGATTATGGTAAGTTAAATGAAAATATAGCTGTTCCCTTAAAAGACATCCAATTGGCGGCAAACCGATTAATTGAACTGGTTAATAATCTTCTTAATGTCTCAAGAATCGAAGCCGGAAGAATGAAATTCACACTAACTGATTTTGATATCAGCCCCCTTGTAAAAGAAATCACCGAGCTTTTTCAACCGATCTCCAAACAGAGAAACATACAAATCCTTTCTGAAGGAAAAACAAAGTATCAAGTTTTTGCTGATAAAGAAAAGGTTAGAGAAATATTTAATAATCTGATCGGTAATGCTTTAAAGTTTGTCGACCATGGTAAAATAACAATAAGTATGAAAAAAATAAATTCACAAAAAGATCTTATTTTTATTTATGTCAAAGATACCGGAATTGGAATTGACCCTAGTGATCAACATAAACTTTTTAATAAATTTGAGCAGGTATCCTCTCAACAGTTTGGTCGTCCTCAAGGAAGTGGGCTTGGACTATATATTTCAAAACTAATAGCTAAAAAAATGTCGGGAGATCTATGGCTTGAAAATTCCGAAGTCAAAAAGGGTAGTACTTTTGCCTTTTCCATTCCCTTAAGCGGAACAATGCGTTCGATTAAATCTAAGTTACAAATTAAAAGTGAAGCTGATCAGCATCCTGATCAGAAATAATTATGAAAAAAATTCTTATCATCGATGATGATAATAATATCATCAAAATGTATCTGGTAAAATTACGAAATTCCGGTTACGAAGTGATTTATGCCATCAATGGCCAACAGGGTTTGGAAATGGCTTTACAGAACCATCCTGATCTGATTGTTCTCGATTTGGCTATGCCCGTGATGGACGGGATGGCGGTTATAAAAAAATTAAGGGAGGACGCTTGGGGAAAAACCGCTCCGGTGATAATTCTTACCAATTATGATACTGATGATAAAGCAATTATTGATATCCAAAAAACCCAGCCAAGTTATTATCTTTTAAAAACCAATAACACTCCGAATGAAGTTGTTGAAAAAATCGATGAACTGTTAAAAGTTGAAAATAAATTATAATGGCCAAAATATTATTAGTCGACGATGATCCGTTATTGATCAGAATGTACCAGAAAAAGTTTGAAGTTGACGGCTACCAGGTGAGCACCCTTTCCGATGGGGAAAGAGTTCAAACAGAAGCATTATTTTTTAAACCAGATTTAATCTTACTTGACATAATGATGCCAAAGGTTAATGGTTTGGAAGCGTTAAAAAAAATTAAGTCAGACGAAAAAACGAGGAATATCCCTGTTATTCTTCTAACGAATTTGGGGGGGAATCAAGATGATGTAGATCAAGGACTTGAGCTTGGGGCAGTCAGTTATTTAGTTAAATCAAACTACACCCCAAAATCTGTTGTTGAAAAAGTTAAAGAAATACTCCAAGCGACCGTCAAGGAAATTCCTAAAGTAAAAACAAAAATTGTTGTTTAAGCTTTAAGATTATCCACGATAAATTTTGTGCTGAAATAGCTGGGAATAAAAGAAAGGGCCATCATGATCAGACTTAGTCCGTATGTTAAATCAAATGATTTTTTAGCAGTTGTTATTAAATTATTTTGAGACTTTCCTACAGATACCATCCCGATTATTTTTCCTCCATAAGTTTTTAAAGGTGAATATACCGCATAGTACGGTTTGTTTATTATTGAGACAGCTCCATAAAAAACCTTTCCTTCCTTAAGAACGTCTTGGTTAATTTGTAGTGCTTTTGTATATGTGCCAATATATCTTGTTTTTCCATCAGGAGCAAAAAAAGTTGTTGCTGATCTTTGATTCCCGGCAAAGATTGAAACATCTAAATCAGTGGCTTTTTTAACACCGTCAACGAAAGCGTTGTCAATATTATATCCGATTAAAACAGCTCCAATCGTGTTTTTATTTTTGATATCAAATATTGGTGATGCTGCTTGAATTTCTATATGAGGAAAAACTGATGTCTGACGGTTAACTATCGTACTTAGTCTGTCTCCGCCTAAAGCAGCTTTGACGGTCGGTGTATTGTAAATATTTTCGCCGGACTTATTTTTATCGTCGGTTCTTAGGATAACTTCACCTTTATCATTAACTACTTTGACGTAAGATACTTTTTCATTAATTCTCTTATTGATTATTTTTTGATATATTGTTTCACTATTTTTTTGATTAACTCCGTCAATTATCTCTGCGTCTGAAGCTAAAGATAACGAATAAGCCAGCGCTTCGGTTTGTAGGCTTTCTAAAGAAAAATGAAAAATATTGATATCTGTTTTTAAATGTGAAAAAGTATCATTTTCTAAATTTTTAAAAAGTAAAGATGTAAAAACTACTGTAACGGAAATAAAAATGATAAAAACAGAGGCGCTGGCCATAAAAAACATTTGAATCTCCGGCCGAAACCTTATGTAACTCCAAATCCACTTGGTCAATACGACAATAATAATTAATTTAATTAAATACGTTGCTAACCAAAATATTTCATATTGGGAAAACAGCAGATCAAAAATTACGTTATTGCTAAATAACCCGCTTAATATTAAACATTCATACAGCTTTACTACAGCCAGCAAAAAAAATACGTAGTAAAGTAATTTCAATTGTTTTTCTAAGCCGACTCTAACTTTTTGCCGGTATATCAAACCTATGGCAACGGATAAAATAAACGGAATAAAAGAAATATATTTGGTAAAAAGTACTAATACAGGAAAAAATGATAAAAGTTTAATTTTTGGTTTTTCTGATATCGGTTCTCTTACCAAACTAAATGCAATTAAATAAAACCCTAAGATATCCGTATAAAAAGCGATGAAATGAAGACCGTTATTTTCTAAAGGAATCATTTTGATAAAGATTGATGCGGCTAAAAAGAAATATCCGAATCCTCTTTCCATGAAACTTGTCTTTTTTTTGTCAATATTCCATGAATCGAAATGAAGCCAGCTTGAGGCAAAAAGCACAAGAAAAAGTAAAACATCTACGGCAAACTGAAAATTGAGAAGAAAAAAATTATTAAGCATTTATTTTATTGTAATTTATTAAATAATTTAAATAAAGTGTCCTTATCAATTCGACCCGAATAAACAAATGTGATTTTATTTTGAGAGTTTATAAAGTAATATTCCGGCAACGTTTTTATTCCTAGAATCTCCCCTGCTTCACCATATTGGGAAACATAACCTTTTAAACTATAGCGTCCCCGATTAAAAAGAGAATTAAGTTGTGAAGAGGAATCCTGTAAACCTATCAAAACTAAAGGTATTTTTATGTTTTCTTTACTAAATTCCTCCAATATTCTAAGTTGGTCTACGGCTTCATTCGACCAGCTGGAAATAAATCCGATTATTTTCTTTTTTGGAAAATCTGCAATAATTGATAATTTTTTATCATTAAGATCTGCTATTTCAAAATCTTTCAACGGAATATTGACTTTTTGATATAGATCATTATTATTTGTTATTTGTTGAGGTTTAACTGAAAACTGTTGAGGAGGAAATAAAAAATTAAGAAATACAGGCATGGATTCAAGTTTAATATTATCGGAAATAATTGATTGTCCATTCACAATAAATTTATTTGAAACAGCCTGTCGATAACTCTGGGAAACTATTTTAAGATAATATTCGCCTGCTGGCAGATAAAAACTATATCTGCCCGATCTGTCGGTATAATGTGGGTTTTTTTGGCCAAAACTTTCTCCATCCCATTCAACCCAATCTTGAATATCATCATCGAAATAAAACACTGATATTTTTGCACCGCTTATCGGATTGTTATTTTGATCAATAACAACACCGCTTTTATGAATCATTATTTGATTTAAAACCCGTTCCGACGATGAGCCTGCTCCGTCTTTCACAATGATTTTAAGATCTTTTAATCCGTCCTGATTAAAAATGATTCCCCCGTGCCAAAGATTTGTATCGGCGATTCTTTCAAGATTAAATGTTTTTCCGTTTGAAACAACCGTCGCTTCAACTACACCGCCTTGGGTACTGACAACAATATTGTTTTTTTCATCAATAATACTGTTGATCAGCCCGTTCGAGTTCGGATTCAAAAAGATTGGACCTAAATTAAAGGAACTTCCCCCTATCAGCGGTTTTAATTTATCAACAACTAAAGTCGCTTCTTTGCTATATCCGTAGCTGCCTGCGTCATCTAAAGCACGTACTATGATTTTATAATCATTGTCTTCCAGACCGTTAAAACGATAAGTAAAGTTGTTTCCGATTAAAATCAAAGGGGTCCAATTTATTCCTCCATCATTTGATATTTCAGTGCTGACAATTTCCGTAAATTCCGAAGGAATCACTTTTCCTTTAATCACAAATTCTGAACTGTCTATTATCTGATTTTTTTCAAGATTTAATTCAACTATCGGGGGAACGCTTATCTTAATAGGTTGACTGGCAGTTGCTGTATTTACCGACTGACTTGCTTCCTGAGTCGGCGATAATGCTCCTGACAACGTCAAAACTGATTCGGTGACAGAGGTTGGACTTAGTTGAGTTGAAGTTGACAAAGGAATAGGTGGAACAGAAGTTGCCGTTGGAGAAGCGGTTGTGGGGACAACCGCGGATGGAGTAGAAGTTGGTATTGGCGTTGATAAGGGGGGGCTGGTTGGAGGAACAGGCGTATCCGTAGGAATGGGGGCCGGAGTGGACGTCGGAGGAGGTGCGGTCGTAGGAGTTGGGTTGACGCAACTACCGCAATCCTGGGAACAGGTATTGCAATCCTCAATAGCGTTGTTACATATCCCGTTTCCGCAGTGGGCGGAAGCGGCAACTACTTTTTTAACAGAAAAATTATTTTTTATTATTATAACCAAAATTAATATCCAGCAACCGTAAATAAAAAAGCTTATAGTTTTTTTTGTATTCATACCCTTTAAAAAATTATATATTAACTTACAAAAAATAACCTTTTATTAAGAAAGGGCTGTAAAATTTTAATATGCTTGAAGTAAAAATTTTTCTATCAAATTTTATAAACTTCAACTCCTTCATGGACTATTTGATCAACCTTAACTCCGACGCTTTGTCCTTTTACCGCTTTTTCTAATTGCTTATGTTCTTCCTGGATTGAGGAAATTGCCTGTTGAAATATTTCTTCTCCACTGCCATGTTTTACAAACTTCAAAGTGTCGCCCACCGAAAAAGGAGATTTTACTTCGATGATCGCTACGCTCAAATGATTATAATAATGGGAAATTATTCCCACTTTTTTATCAGCCATAGTCATCACCCCCTTGATGACATTATCATATCAAATTTATTTTCAACAAAAAAGCCCTGCTTTTCAGCAGGGCCTTTTTTGGTTTCTGTTTAAGTTTTAACAGTTTAACCGTTTAACAGTTTTTCCTTAATATCCCATTCCACCCATTCCCGGCATTCCACCACCCATTGGAGCAACTGGAGGATTCTTTTCCGGTAGGTCAGCAACTAAAGCCTCAGTTGTGAGTACCATTGTGGCTACTGAAACCGCATTTTCAACGGCGGTTCTAACCACTTTTAATGGATCGATAATTCCCGCTTTGATCATATCGATCGTTTCAGCTGTTGCGGTTGACTCGGTTTTTAAAATATCAAAACCCTGTCCCTTGGCGCTGGCTGATCGGGCTTTGGCAATTAACTCACCCGGATTTAATCCGCCATTTTCCATTAACTTTGTGAATGGTGATTCAATTGCACTTTTAACAAGTTCAAAGCCAATCACTTCATCTCTGCTTGCTCCTGACTTTTCCAGATCTTTTGAATTCATTTTTTGACTGATGTCAAGAAGAGCAACGGCTCCACCCGGAACTATTCCCTCTTCAAGAGCTGCCTTTGTGGCGGCAACCGCATCAATCACTCTTTCTTTTTTATCTTTCAGTTCAACTTCGGTCGCAGCTCCGACATTAATGACGGCAACTCCACCGGAAAGCTTTGCTAATCTTTCCTGAAACTTTTCTTTATCAAAGTCAGAGGTTGATTCATGCAGCTCTCTTTTAATTTTTTCAACCCGTCCGTTGATTAATTTTTTATCTCCTTTACCACCGATGATTGAAGTGTTTTCTTTGTCTGATTTTACTTTATCAGCCCGGCCGCAGTCGGCTACTTCAATATTTTCCAGCTTTTTACCTAAATCTTCTGAGATTACGGTTCCACCCGTTAAAATCGCAATGTCTTCCAACATTTCTTTCCGGCGGTCTCCAAATCCAGGAGCTTTAACGACCAAGGCGTTAAATGTTCCACGAAGTTTGTTGACCACTAACGTTGCTAGAGCTTCGCCTTCGATTTCTTCGGCAATTATCACTAAATTTTTGGAAACCTTAACAAACTTTTCCAAAAATGGAAGCAGGTCTGAAACTGCTGTAATTTTTTTATCAGTAATTAAAATATAGGCATCCTCAATTTCAGCAACCATTTTATCTGAATCGGTGGCAAAATAAGGTGAAGCAAAACCCCGGTCAAACTGCATTCCTTCTTTATGATCGACGGTTGTCTCCAGACTTTTTCCTTCTTCAACGGTAACTACTCCATCTTTTCCTCCGACTCTCTTTAAAGCATCAGCAATTAGATTACCTAGGTAAGCATCTCCGGCAGAAATTGTAGCAACGTTGGCCGCATCTTTTAAAGTAATGGTTTTTGCCATTCTTTTAAGTTCGGAAACAACGTAAGCTGATCCTTTCATTAATCCTGTCCTCATTACCATCGGATTTGATCCAGCGGTGATCATCTTTATTCCCTGTGATACGATTGAACCGGCAAGAATGGTCGCGGTTGTCGTACCATCTCCGGCAATATCAGCTGTCTTTGAAGCCGCTTCTTTGACTAATTGGGCTCCCATATTTTCAAAGGCATCTTCCAGTTCAATATCTTTTGCAACGGAGACTCCGTCGTGAATGATGCTCGGTCCTCCCCATTTTCGCTCTAACCCGACATTTCGTCCTTTTGGGCCTAGGGTGGTTGCGACCGCTTTTGTTAATTTGTCAACACCGTCAAGAAGTTTTTTACGAGCTTCAGCTCCGTAAATGATTTGTTTTGCCATATTTATTTAATTTAAATTAATAATTTTATTCAACAATAGCCATAACGTCTTTCTGTTCGATCAAAAGCCATTCTTCGTGTCCTACTTTAACTTCGTTACCACCCCATTTCTTATAAAGAACTTTTTGACCGACTTTAACAACCATACCACCACATTTGTCTTTCTCTTCACCGCAACATTCTCCACAACATTCTGATCCCGGACCGACGGCCATTATTTCGCCAACTTGTGGCTTTTCTTTGGCAGAATCCGGAAGAACAATGCCGGAAGGAAGAACTTCTTCACTTTTTACCGGTTTAATTAATACGTAATCAAAAAGAGGTTGAATATTACCTTTAGTTTTTGACATATGAAAAAATTGGAATTTGTAATTAACTTATAATTTTTATATGATGAAATATACCCCAAAAAATTTTCGTTGTCAAGGGGATTTTATCAAATGACCATTTAGTCTGCTAACAATATGGATGAAACCAATAGCCTGTCAGAAATAGAAAAATTAAAGACTCTTTTGCAGTCGGCTGATCTACCTGCTAATCTCCATGATAAGGCAGCCGAGCAGATTCAAAGAATATATCTTACTCTGAAACACGGAGGGAATCTTTCACAACTGGATATTACCGCTAAATATATTGATTGGATCGTTAATCTGCCGTGGAATAAAAAAACCGATGATATATTGGATGTTAATCATGCAAAACAGGTGCTGGAGTCAAATCATTTTGGACTGGAAAAAATTAAGGAGAGGATAATCGAGTATATTTCGGTTTTGATTTTGCAAAAAAAAGGAGAGTCACCAGATATTCATCATGCCCCTAATTTATTTTTTGTCGGACTGGCCGGTACCGGAAAAACTACTTTTGCTAAATCGGTCGCGGAAGCTTTAGGCCGCCAATTTATGAGAATCCCATTCGGGGGACTTTCTTCGGCTCTTGATCTGCGCGGTCAGTCAAAGACTTCTCCCGAGGCAGAACCGGGAATGATTATGAGAGCTTTAAGACGGGCCGGAACTCAAAATCCGGTTATACTTCTTGATGAACTGGATAGAATCACTCCGGAGTCAAGGGCAGCTATCATGGGTGTTTTAATTGAACTTCTCGATCCCGGTCAGAATAATAATTTCACTGACTATTTTATTGACTTTCCTTTTGATCTGTCCCAAGTTTTATTTATCGCAACTGCTAATAATACGAATAATATTTCAACAGCCGTGATGGATCGGTTGGAAGTAATTCAAATGCCGTCTTATACTGATGAGGAAAAAATTGCGATTGCTAAAAATTACGTTTTTCCACGTTATATTAAAGAGGTTGGGTTGACTCCGGAGAATATAAAGATCGAGGATTCTGTTTGGATGAAGATCACCAGACCTTTGGGATTTGATTCGGGAATAAGAAGTCTGGAAAGAACAATTGAGGGGATCGCCAGAAAAGTCGCCTATCGGATTGTCAAAGGCGAAGGAACGAGTTTTGTCATCAATGATACGAATGTAAGAGAGTATCTTTAAGTGTAGCGGTCTGCCACTTTGCTGGCTCCATATGAATACGGTTTTATTTTCACTTCGTACCCGCTTCCCCTGATCATCCCGCTGATCTCATTGATCATATCTCTTGTTTCTCCGTTGGGGCCGATATCTACATGGATCTGGATATCATATCTGGAGATTCCGTTTGTTTTAAATAATTCAACAAAATTTTCTGAGGTTTCGAGAGACATGGTTGCTTCCCGATAAATTCTTTCCTTTAAAGCCATTTTTTTATTATTTATCTGTCTTTTCCAAAAATAAATTCCACCAAAACCGATCCTGTGGATTACCAAAGCGGAAACGAAGTCATATCCCCCTTTTTCCATCTTTTGAGAATCGGTACCGACTATTATTTCGTATTTGGCTTTTTTATCGTCGGCCATATAACCGGATACGATATGTTTTAATTTTTCCAGATCAACTTCTCCATGGGTCGGACTTTGGAACATAATAGCTAATATTCTATCAAATTGTCTTAATTCCTTCAGTCTCTTCAATAAAAAAGTCCGTCCCATCGCTTTTTAATTTGACATAAGCCAAGTTGTCAATCTGTCCCTCGGTAAAATTGTCATAGGTGGCAAAACCGAGATGGATCAATAAAGTCCTCATGGGACCGCCGTGGGAAACGACTAAAATGGTCTTATTGGCATAAGCAACAGCTATTTCTCTTAAAAAAGTTGTCAGCCGTAGGATTATATTTTCATCGCTCTCAACTTCTTTTAATCCGGGGCCTGAAACCATTTTTAGATTGTCGATCAATTTTGTCATTTTATTATTAACGGCAAATGATTTACCCTGATATTTTCCAAAGTATCTTTCTTTCAATGCTTTCGTTGTTTGTACCGCTAATTTTTTTTCCAGCGTAATAATTTCCGCTGTTCTTCTGGCTCGAATCAGGTCTGAAGAAAAAACCGCGTCAAACTTGATATGACGGAGTTTTTTAGCCAGTTCTTTTGCTTGGGCCTCGCCTTTTTTATTAAGAGGTATATCCTCATAACCTTGAATTATTTTTTTTACATTCCACTCTGTTTCTCCGTGCCGAACGATATATAAAGTACAAAAATTTTGCATACGTAATTATATTACATTGCACTTTGCTCTTTTTAATACTTGTGGAGCGCTCGGGTCTAGAATCTTTAAATCATCATAAGTTTGACTTATTGTAGTTAGTCACTTTTAACAAATCTACGTAAACACAGAAGTGTCATACAAGCGTTTGTAATAAGAAAATAAAGTGGAAATAGATATCCTGAAAGTGTCGACCGATTGGATTCGTATAATGTAACGAATGATGCAAGCGTAAAAAATAACCAAAATGGAATATCTTCATCATACGGATCCTTCAACACTTTGACATAAGTTGGAATTCCCCCAATGAACGTAATAACTAATCCAACCATAAGATTCAAAAACGGAATTCTCGCAACAAACCATAGAACCAAACTCAACAATAATAAAATTGTAGAAAAAATTTCTATAGGTCCAAACAATGCTTTTGATTTTCTAAACGAGAGAATAAATATCAAAAAACTTCCTAAAAATCCCAAAACAGCAAACAATATTACAGACGTCGAATTCCTGAGTAAGATAACACTTGCTAGTCCATTTAATGCTACAAGCAACCAAATAACCCTGCTAAACACATTTGGTCTATATCTATTTTCTACTATTGCTTTTGCTCCGAAAAAATACGAAGCGATAGTAAATAGTAGGATTAACATATTTGATACGGTCATATAAGTTTGGCGGAGGGTACAGGATTCGAACCTGTAAGAGCTTTCGCTCACTGGTTTTCGAAACCAGCGCCATACCATTCATGCCAACCCTCCAAGTTGTTATATTTTACCAAAGAGACCGCCTATCATGATACTTAACCAAAAAGTAATAATTCCGCCGACAATATCTAAAACGTAGTGTTGCTTGACAAAAACAGTAGATATGCAAATTAAAAAATTTACTAACCAGATTAATATTGTTTGTTGGGGAAAGACTAAGGAAAGAAAATATGAACAGATCAATGTCCCAAATATATGGGCGCTTGGAAATCCGTTCGTGTCATCGTCGTATTTATAAATTAAGGTAATCAATTTACTAAAAATATCTTTACCTTTAATGACCGGGCGCTTAACTCCATTGGGAATAAAGTACCAGAAAAATCCGGCAATGATGTAAGAAATAATATAAGTGACAAAAAAAATATTAATAACACTCGAGTTCCATAAAAAAATTATTGTTGCAATAATATAAATAAAATACCCAAGATAAGGGATGATAAAAACAGGAATTAAAGGTATATTATCGTCGATAATTTTTATTTTCCAATAATATCTGGATTTTCTTTTATTTAAAGGCAGGTAAACGCTTTTTACCAGCAGAAAAAGAATTAATAAAAATATCTTATTCATTGTATTATTATAACTTCAATTGTGAATAATCTCAGTTTGAAGTAAAATTAGACCGTATAGGTGCGTTGGCGAAGTGGTAACGCGACTGTCTGCAAAACAGTTACTGCGCCAGTTCGATTCTGGCACGCACCTCAGGATAAGGAAGATGGGCAGGACGGTAATGCGCGAGTCTTGAAAACTCGTGAGCGCAAGCTCTAACAGGTTCGACCCCTGTATCTTCCGCAAAGTTTCTCATTGACAAATAAAAATTAATGAATTAGTATTTGAAAACGTGAATGTTTGACAAGGGGGTCGAAAGACTTAAAAGGAAATCACGGTGATAAATCCGTGGCTATGCCGTAACTGTTACAGCCAGAAAACTTACCTTTGTTGTTACCGATATTTGACTTTCGAGCGAAAAGTCTAAGGTCTATGTTTAAAAGAAATATTTTTAAAATTCTGGCAGTAGCTTTCTTTCTTCTTTCCGCCGCTACTTTATATAACTCGAATAAGTTAACATCAAAAAAAATCGTTAACAATAAACAGGTTGTTAAAAAAATAATTTCACCAACAGAAATCCCGTTGATTATTTTGTCCCCAACAGAAATACTGCCAACACAAACAATTATTCCGACTTTAATAATAAAAGGGTCGGATAACCCTGCCCCTTCGTATGTTATATCTACCCCTCCTCAACAAGACATAATAAATCTTGAAATAAACGGACCTGATGGAAATAATAAATTTTCATTAACTTACAAAGACGGTGCCAACCCCTGCTCGATTTTAAATGATGCTAAAAATGATGGAAAGATCAGATCGGTGACGATCCTTCATTACGGAGCTCCGTTAAACAGCGATTACGTTAAAGAAATAAACGGTTTTTCCGATAACTGGAATTTCTCAATTGATGGAAGCGGTAAGCCGAGCGGCTGTTCTAACTACATTTTAAATAAAAACTCAACAGTTACATGGAAATACAATTAATATGAAAAAAATATTTTTAATTATCTGGTTGTTTTTATTTTTTGCGATTCCCTCTTTTGCCGTATCCTCTAATCAAACCGCCATCGATAGCGCGATTTACTATTTAAGAACCCAACAAAAAACTGATGGCCAGATCGACGGATTTTCCGGAGTTTCCGATTGGGCCGCAATGGCTTTTTCCACTTTGGATATTGGCCTTTCTACCGTTTCAACAGCCAGCGGGCAAACTTTAGATTTTTATTTAAGAAATAATTCCCCAGCTACAAATAATTCATCAACCGACTGGTCAAGAAGAATCCTTGCCGTGACCGCCGATAATCAAAACCCTTACGATTACTCAGGGGTAAATTTAGTTGATGGATTAAAAACTTACTATAAAAATAATCAAATTGGAAATGAGACCGCGATTAATGATGATATTTTCGGATTACTTGCTTTGGTAGCCGGCCGTGAAAGCACCTCAAGTGCAATTATGATCGATACGGCATCATTTATTATTTCGCATCAGCATACTGATGGAAGCTTTAGTTATTCCTCAGATCCTTCAGTTGGCGGTGACATTGACGATACTGCTTCTGCCATTATTTCGCTGACGGCTGTCAAAACCCAGGGTGTTTCTATTTCCAATCTTCAAACGGCAACCGATAAAGCAAAAAATTATTTGCTCTCCCACCAAAATGTTGACGGCGGATTTGCCTATGATCCAGACCCAAGTACCAGCTGGGATACAACTTCGAATGTGTCAACGACTTCTTGGGTTGTAATGGCTTTAGCAGCATTAAGAATGAATAATGACGCATCTTTTGTTAATGCTCAAAACTATCTACTTTCAACCCAGCAATCTGACGGATCTTTCCCCTATCAGCCAGCCTATCCCCCAGGCGATACTTTTGATACATCTTATGTCATTACTGCTCTCAAAGGTGTCTTTTGGCCGATTAAAATTTTTTCCGGAACCATACCCGCATCGTGTATGGACCAAAAGTGTTTGGTCCCTACAATTTCACCAACATCAACCTCAACAAACACACCAACGCCAATACCAATACCAACATCAACTCCGCAGCCGACAACGGCTCCAACTTCAACCCCAAAACCAACAGCAACCCCTTATCCTACACCCACATCTTTTCCTAACAAACTAATTCAGCCAATTCAACAAACTCAACCAACCGCAAGTCCGACACCTTTTGCTAAACAGGTTCTCGGAGTTCAAGCGAAAGAAACAAATAAAAAAATTCCCGTTCAAACAATTGTTTTTTTTGGATTGGGTTTTTTGTTTATAGTAATTGATTTTTTGAAGCTTCACTTCTGATACAATTATAAAATGCCCTTCATTAAAAATGAAAAATTTTATGGAACTCTTTTTTTAGGTTTTTTTTCTGGTTTTTTAGTAGCTTTTATTTTTATATACGGAGCGTCGATTTTGACCTTAAATAGAAATAAAAAAAGCAATGTTCTGGAAAAACAAATGAACTCCCGTTATTATGAACCAAAGGTATTTGAAAAACCAAATAATTTACAAACTCCAAATAAAATTGCCTCTGTCCTGGAAAAAAGAGATTATCGTATTCCAATAGTCACCTATCATTACATTGAATATGTTAAGGACCCGTTAGACACTATCCGTAAAAGCTTAGACATTGTCCCTTTCGTTTTCGAAAAGGAATTGGAGGTATTAAAGAATAATAATTATCAAACATTATTTGTCAAAGAATTGCCAAAAATTCTTTCAGGAGAAACTCCTTATTCTTCAAAAAGCGCCGTTCTTACCTTCGATGATGGATATGAAGATTTTTATACTGACGCCTTTCCCCTTCTAAAAAAGTATGGAATTAAAGCTACAATTTATGTTGTTTATGATTTTATCGGCCGAAAAGGATTTCTAAATGAAAAAGAAATTAAGGAAATAATTGACAGCCGGTTGGTCGAAGTCGGCTCTCACACCCTTGATCATTTTTATTTAAAAAAATCCTCAAAGTCTATCGCAGCAAAACAAGTAATCGATAGTAAAAAAATGTTAGAAGATAAATTTAATATTAAAGTTGAGACATTTGCTTACCCGTATGGAGCTTTTGATCAAGAAACTATTGATCTTGTTAAGTCGGCGGGTTATACTGCAGCCGTTTCTGTTATTTCGGGAATTAAACATTCAGACGAAGATCTTTTTTATCTTTATCGGATACGGGCAGGCAGCTTTTCTTACGGAACCATCATTAATTTTTTTGAAAATTATAAAAAATGATTAAGCCGGTTGTAATTGCCTTAATAAAAAAGGGCAATAAGTATTTAATGACGAAAAGAGTCAGTTTTGATCCAAAAGATCGAGAGTTTTATCCTTACGTCTGGCAGTTCCCCGGGGGTGGACTGGAATTCGGAGAAACACCTGAAGAAACAGCTAAAAGGGAAATGATTGAAGAAATCGGAGTTGAAATCGAGATAGTCTCCCTTATTCCAAAAGTTTATACTGAGGTAAGACATAATTGGCAGGGAATTTTTGTCTGCTTTTTATGCAAGCTTAAAAACGAAAAATCCAAAATTATTCTAAATCATGAGGCTTCGGAGTATAATTGGTTTGAGTTGGAGCAAATTTCAAAGTTAAAATTGATGCCTAAAACTTTTGAGATGGTTTTGGAGGCAGAAAAAATAAATATATGAAATTTAAGAAAATTTTGTTGACTTTATTTACCGTTCTTGGAATTCTAGATGCCGGATATTTGACATATGAACACTATCGCCAGGTCATTCCCCCTTGCACTATTAACCGTTTGCTTCCGATTCTTTCAGATTGTGGTAGGGTCTTAAGAAGCAGTTATTCCGTCATGTTCGGGATTCCTCTGGCAGTTCTTGGGGTTATCCAATATGGATTTCTGTTATTTTTATTGGCACTTTTATTTTTTTATAAAAAAAGAGTTTTTATCTATTTAATAATTCTTCAATCAATGTTCGGAGCAATTTTTTCTCTATATTTCGTATATCTTCAACTGGTTGTTTTAAGAAGCATCTGTATTTACTGTATGTTGTCGGCGTTGATCAGTTTTACGATTTTTTTTCTTATCGGCAAAATTTTTTATAAAGAAAGGTTTTCTCTCCGTTTAAATATAATTGCCTTTATTTATCAAAAGGTCATCAAGCCGATATTTTTCTTACTTGACGCGGAATTTGTTCATATATCCCATATTTTTTTGGGGGATTTATTAGGGAAAACATTTCTCAAAAATTATATTAACTGGAAATTCAACTATTCATCTTCAAAACTAAGACAAAAAGTGGCCGGAATAAGTTTTTCAGGACCGGTTGGTTTAGCTGCAGGATTTGACTATGAAGCAAGATTGACTCAAATCCTTTATTCGCTTGGTTTTGGATTTCAAAGCGTAGGAACAATTACTAATCTATCTTATAAAGGAAACCCTGAGCCCCGCTTAGGGCGGTTGCCAAAATCCAGATCATTGATGGTTTATAAAGGATTTAAAAATTGGGGGGCAAAAATTATTTCCCGAAATCTCATTCATCAACCAGCAAACAAAATTCCGATGGGAATCAGCATTGGGACGTCAAATAATTCATCTATAAAAAATACCGGCGATGCCGTTAAAGACATAGCAACAACTTTTAAAACCTTTGGAAAATACCAAACCAAAAATAAATATTATGAAATAAATATCAGCTGTCCTAATTTAATTAATACGGCGATTGATTTTTATAAACCGGCCAACCTAAGTCTTTTGCTTAATTCAATCAGCCGGCTAAAAATTGAAAAGCCGATTTTTGTCAAAATGCCGATTTCCATTACCAATAAAGAATTTCTTTCCCTTTTGAATATTATTTCGCAGCATAAAATTATTAAAGGTGTAATAATCGGTAATCTATTGAAAGACCGAAAAAGTTCCCTTCTTGATAAACAGGAGGTCAAAAAATTTAAAGTAGGAAATTTTAGCGGAAAACCTTGTGAACCTCGGTCTAATGAACTTATTAAATTAACTTATAAAAAATATGGGGGCAGATTAATAATTATCGGCTGCGGTGGGGTTTTTAACGGTCAAGACGCCTATAAAAAAATAAGTCTCGGAGCATCTTTAATTCAGCTGATAACCGGGATGATCTTTCAAGGACCTCAGGTTATATCTCAGATTAATTTAGAGCTGGAAGAACTACTTGAAAAGGATGGATTTAAAAATATTAGCGACGCAATTGGTTATGAGAATCATTAATAAAATTTCCGCCGGGGGTATCGTTTATAGGAAAGTGAAAAATGAAAAATTAAAAATGAAAAATTTTCAGTGGCTTATCTGCCAACATTCTCAACATAAAGGCTGGGTTTTTCCAAAAGGATTTGTCGGTGATATTAATAAAAACGAAACCAATGAGTCGGCGGCTCTCCGCGAAGTTGAAGAAGAAGGCGGAGTGAAAGCTAAGATCAATGATCCTGAACCAATTATCACCAAATATGAATACCAGTTTGAAGGAGTTCTTTACAAAAAAATCGTTTACTATTTTCTAATGGAATACTTATCCGGGGATCCGAAGGATCATGACTGGGAAATGAGCGAAGCAAAATTTGTGAACACTGATGAAGTAAAAAAAACCCTCACTTACCCATCAGACAAAGAGGCCTTCATAAAGATTCTCCAAAGATTATAATAAATTTATGCAAGAATCCAAAAGCCGGTTGATGATCTTCAAGTATAACGCTATTCTTTCTATACTCTTTTTTTTGTCCTCAACTTTTTATATGGGTGTCAGAACCACTAACTACAGTTTTTCCACTTACACCATCTCTGAATTAGTTCATTTTTTAAATAAGGATAACCTTAGAATTTTCAATTCGTTATTTTTTATTAAAAGTTTTTTAGATCTAAGTTTTGCCTACTATGTTATTAAATTTTATAATTTGCGTTTAAAAACAATACCGGCCGCAGTTCTGCTCGTGGCAATTCTGTCTTTCGGATTATTTAGTTTTTTCCCAACCAATCAATTTCCCTTGATTCATTTAATAATTTTCGTCACAACTTTTTTTTCCTGGATCCTTTCCCAATATTCTTTAGCCAAATTGACCAACAGTGAAAATTTTGTTCATTTTTCCAAGCTATTAATTTTGTTTGAAACAATTATGGCTAATGTTTTTTTGTTTTTAAATTACTTTAACGCCATTTCTGAAACGGTATTTTGTTTAATGATTTTCCTCTGGCTGACGATATTTATCGGAAGATATTTAAAATAAAGGGAGCGGGCGAAGGGAATTGAACCCTCTGTCTCCTCCTTGGCAAGGAGGCATTTTACCGGTAAACTACGCCCGCATTTAAATATAATTAGTAGCTATTTCCTGTTATATTCTACCAGAGCGCGACGTAATATCTCAATCGCTTTTTCTAAATCTTTACAATTTAATACATAAGCAATTCGTACTTCATTTTTTCCCATGCCTTTAGTTCCGTAAAAACCGGCGGCTGGCGCAACCATCACCGTTTCATTTTTATATCTGAAGTCCGTAAGCAGCCACTGACAAAAATCCTCACTGCTTTTAACCGGCAATTTGACTATCGTATAAAAAGCCCCTTCAGGTTTTTCCAAATATACCCCAGGAATAGATTTTAAACCTTTATAAAGAACATCACGCCGAGTCTGATATTCCTTATGAACTGACGCAAAATAGGAGTCTTTAACTTCACTCAACTTCTCTGCCATCGCCTGATCGACATATCCGGAGGACAATCTTCCTTGGGCCATTCTCAATACTCCATCCATCAAATCTTTTTTAAGGGATACAATCATTCCCAGTCTTGCTCCGCAAAGACTGTAACGTTTGGAAAGACTGTCAAGCAAAATCATATTTTCGGGATATTTTTTCATGTAGTCAAGAATTGAAAAATATTTTTTTCCGTCATAGACAAATTCGCGGTAAACTTCATCGGATATTAAAAATAAATTATTCTTCACACAAATTGAAACCAGCATTTCCATTTCATCTTTCGTATAGACGGTGCCTGTCGGATTGCTTGGATTACACACCATAATTGCTCTAGTTCTTTTTGTTATTTTTTTCTCGATCTCTTTCTTTTCCGGTAAATGAAATCCTGTTTCTCCTTTTGTCATTACCGGAACTATGTTCACGCCGTTTATCTTTGAATAAGAATTATAATTAGCATAATAAGGTTCAAACGTAATTACCTCTTCGCCTGGAGCACAGACGGCAAAAAGTGCCATTGAAATAGCTTCGGATCCGCCGGTTGTTACCTGGATATGATTAGTTTTTACAAAAGAATATCCCAGTTTATTGTAATAACCAGCCAACGACTCAAGAAATTTAGGCTGTCCTTGAGATTGCCCATATGCGATTGGATTGGTTGACCAGTTTTTTAAAACATTTATCATCACTTCCGGGGTTTTAATATCCGGGTCACCGATATTGAGGTGATAAACCTTAACACCTTTCTTTTTTGCCTCAGTGGCGAAAGGAACCAACTTTCTGATTGGAGAAGCCGGAACTTCCAAGAGCCTGCTGGAAATTTTAGTGTTTTTCATATTGTGTTAATGATAAAGTTTTCAAAAAAATTTGCAACAGGATTTTTTCTAACCCAAACTTTTTCGTAAAATTGCTTGTTGATTAAGATATTTTTTATATTTTTTTCCAGAATTTATATTTCTATGTATCTTCTCTGCTATATCAAAATGAAATTTTTCTTCTTTAGTTACAGGTCCTAACTTTTGCCCTAAATATTTTTCAATTTGAACTACATCATATAAAATGTCTTTCCAAATTTGAGATTTTTCCGCTAAATTTATCAGTTCTTTTTTTTGAAGAAACCGGCCGGCCATTTTTAAATCACATTTAATATTCAAATAATATTTTTCCAATAATTTTATTTGATTATTCTCAACCGCATATTTTATTCCTCTTCCCGTGCCGATCATTTCCGGCGGTATTCCTAAAGAATATAAAGCTCCGGTAAAACCAATAGCTCTGGGTAGTTTTACTTTTCCAACGCCCCTAGAATAGCCAAAAAGACCGATATGCTGAACTCTTTCCCGTCTTTTTGGAAGTTCCGAGGCAATAATATTAATTAGAGGTGCAAGATGTTCTATTGTATTACGGTAATAATTCTCAAATACCGGTATTAATTTTATTAATTTTTTTTCATCTGACGCCGGAATTAAAGTTGCTTTTCCCAACGGAAGAGTTTTTTCTAGTTTACTGATTCCTTTAACGACTAGTTTTTTTTCATAATCGTATCTGAAAGCACTCTGTATTAAAACTGTTCTTATTCCTTTATATTCATGACAAAACTGTTTAACCGTATTTGGTGTCAATCCCCCTCGAAAAGGAAGAGAGGCTGAACCAATAATCGGATAAAGCTTAACATTGTATTTTTTTTCAAATTCCAAGTAATGTGAAAGACCGATCTTAATAGCTAAAACCGTCGGGACTAAACCCGAATTTAAAGCCGGATCAGAACGGGCCAAGTATGGACGAAGATAAGGTGGCTCAAAGTGAAATATTTTTTTATGTAACTTAAAATATTTTTCCAAAAGTTTATCTGATTTTATAATTGTATTAACTTGTTCGAATAACGGAATTATTTCTATGTGTTTTAGACTATCTTCTCCAAAATCATAAAGAACATGCTTTAGTGATGCTATTTCCTTAAAAGCTTCCTGAATCGCAATCATTTCTTCAGCGGTTTCCGTCATTGGTAGTATCACTTCAAATAATGGCGGACTATGAAAACCGATTTTCTTGGCTAAACCGGCGGCGCCTAAAATTCCCATAAAAGCCCGGCCTAGTCGAAATTCTGTCTCAACTTTTGGATTAGGCAGCCTAAAGGTTAAAAATTTTTCTTTTCCTAAAGGATTTTTTTTGAAATATTTATGATATTCACTGAGGAGTTTTTCTATAACCGATTCATCAACGTATTTTCCTTCCCAATCCCATTTATATTCAGAAGTTCCCAGCTCAGAAAAAGACAAAAAACTTTCTTTTATTTCTTCACCTGTTTTTATGAAGGCATTTTTTTTCCAATAAGGCCGACTTCCATGATCGGGATGTTGAGAAATCATTGTCCCTGGAATTTTTCGCATAAAAAAAGTGCCGAGAGTCGGAGTCGAGCCGACATCTGAGGTTTTTCAGACCCCCGCCGTGACCACCTTGGCTATCTCGGCATGCTTGTCAACCTATTGATTATAACATCTTATGAAGATTTTTTATTATAAAATTTATATTTTTAAGGGTAAAAAATATGCTTTTAGTTTGAACGATATGTTAAAGATTACCTGCTATTTAATCTTGATGCTATTTGTTCCTGTTCTTTAAATAAATTGTCGTCTTGATATGTATAATCTGTTTGCTGGTTGCTCAACCATTGATTTGCCTCCATTTTTATTACAATTGGCTCAATACTTGATATTCTAGTATTTATTATTTGGTTTATTCTGTCAACATCTTGTCTATGTTTATTATAGAAATCTGTTTGATCTTTAAGACTTGCCCAACCCGATTGAATTCCTTTTAGTTGACTTAAAACTGTTTTCCAAGAATCCACTATCTCTTTTTTATAATTTGGTGGCACATATCCAGCAAAGTGTTGAATGATAATTTGAGTCGGACAACCATTTATTTCTCCTTCTACTTCAGAAATTCCTATCTCCTGGTAGACATTGTCTAACAAAAATTTCTTTGAATCAGGATATTCAAATTGATTCTCAAGTAATTCTTCCGAATCAAAATATCCTTGAGTGGGAGCTTCGCCATAATAAGGATTCCAGTACCCTACGTCATTTGTTGCAGAAGTTATGGTGTAACCGCTTTTGCTGGCCTCAAATGACATATCATTATATTTAAGCATTGTTTCCCCTCTCTTAAAAGCAGATTTCTCAAGCAAGAATTGGTATTTTAATAATTGGACACCTGCCTCTTTTCTTTTTTTGTTTAATAATTTTAGATATTCTTCTTTGTTAAGTTTTATTTTTGAAGAATTACTTAAATCATTCGATGTATTTCTATAATTTTTATCTAATAACCCTTTTTGTTTTGTGAAAGGGATAACAGAAGTTATTTCTTTTTCGTCAATTAAGCCAAATTCTCTTGAATCTCCGCTTCCTTTACGATTATCACCCATTAAAAAATATTTATTATCCGGAATTTTTATTTCCTGACACTCCTTTAAAAATTCTTCTCCGAATGTAGAGTGAGGTTTTGCAGTATAAGGTTCAGATATAGGTTTTCCGTTAATATAGACTAATCCATTTCGAATTTCTAAAGTTTCCCCTGGAAGTCCGATTATTCTCTTAAGTGCGCCTGCAGAATTGCCATATAATTTTTTGTTTTCCTCACCAATTTTTTTATTGTAAGCAGTAACAATATCAAGTCTCCGTAATTCATAACCAAAATACCTTTTATTAAATAACATCAACCCGTTTGGATAAGGTGTAAAGTCATATTGACCAACAACGTCTTTATATTGTTTTAAATGATCTTTTTCACGACTTTTTGGAAAGGTTGGATACATTGATCCGGTACCAACAATAGGGACAGAGTGAGGATTAAAACCTAACATTTCAGCAATCATTATTCCAGTTAAAAAGTAACAGGAAATCCATATCATTAAAAGAAAAAGCACAACAATTAAACCAACTAAGAAAGAAAAGAAAGAGAATAAAAATGTTTTCTTTACTTCGTTCAATAAACTTTTCAGTCCGAATCTTTTTATTTTTATTACTATTTCCTTTGGATGAAAAATATTTATAAAAGAAAAAATTGGAAAAAAGGCTAAAATCACAAATAATTTTATTATTTTTTTGAATAGCCCTTGTTTTTTATGTGTTTGATTAACGTATGATAAGGAAGAAGTGAAAATCATTAAAACAAAAGAGAGACAACCAATTAAAAAAAATGCTCCTAACAGAATTAAAAAATAACTTGGGGCACTATCAAATAGTTCTTTTCTAATATAGACAACGAAAAAAATAACCCCAAAAACGGCAACAACACACGATAACCAAAGTCCTAACAAGATATTCCTAATACGTGTAAGAAATTTCATTCCTATTTCATTATATAATCTTTTTTGTGGATCAGGATGGAGTCGAACCATCGCCTGTACTTTATAAGAGTACCGTTCTAACCGTTGAACTACAGATCCATTTTACCAGAGATTATATCAAATTTCCCGGCTGTGGACTTAGCCAGAATCGAACTGGCGACTGGTCAATGCGAATGACCCGGTATACCACTTACCTATAAGCCCTATTTTTAAGTGTTCTCGGGCAGAATTGAACTGCCATCAAAGCCTTCGGAGGGCCTTATTCTATCCGTTGAAATACGAGAACGTAATCTTCTATATTATATCAACCAGGAGCACTAAAGAACAAAGTAAGTAAAAATTGCGAGACTTATTCTGTAAACTCCAAAATAAGATAATGAATTCTTTTGCAAGAATTTTATGAACCATTTTATTGCCAATAATGCGCTGAAAAAAGAAGTTATTAAACCGACCAGTAAAAACAGTAGGTTGCTGCCTGAAAAAATCAGTTGAGGATCTGTTTTAATAAAATCAAAAGCCGAAGCGGCAAAAAGGGTCGGCACCGCCAAAACAAATGAATATAAAGCCGACTCTTCCCGGTTAAATCCCATTACCATCATTGTCAAAATGACCGCCCCCGCTCTCGAAACTCCGGGAACAACCGCTAATGATTGACCTGCTCCTATCAGTAAAGCCTGTAAGATCGTCATCTGAATTATTTTTTTGTCAGTTTTTACAATCTTCTTTTTCAACAAAAATTCATAAACAGTGAATAGTAAACCAATAGCAAATAGACTGACGGCAATTAAAGTAAAACTTTCAAAAAAAATGTTTTTGATTACTTTATGAAGCAGTAAGCCAACAACCGCCGTTGGAATAAAAGATAAAATAACATTTATCATTAAATTCCTGTTTTTGAGAATTATTTTCCAATACACAAAAACAACCGCCAAAATTGCACCGGACTGAATAAAAACTTCAAAGAATTTTTGAAACTCCGTGCTTGGAATATTTAACAATTTTGAAGTGATAATCAAATGAGCTGTAGAAGATATCGGCAAAAATTCGGTTACTCCTTCAACCAGACCTAATATGAGGGCATTAATAAAATTCATTAATAAAGTATAATATAAAAAATGAAAGTCGCATTGGTACACGATCAATTACGGGAATTTGGCGGTGCTGAACGCGTTCTTGTCTCCCTTAAAAAAATCTATCCTACAGCAGATGTTTATACGACCACTTTTGATTTAGATTCATTAGGATCCCACAAGCGATTAATCAAAGACTGGAAAGTAAATGTCAGCTGGTTTGGAAAAATCCCATTCTTAAACAGATTCTATTCCCCTTTTCGGTTCTTAACTCCTTTAATCTGGGAAAATTTTGATTTTTCAAAGTATGATTTGGTTATTTCTTCGTCAGGCAGCTGGATGTCAAAAGGCATAAAAACAAAAAAACCGACAATCCATATTTCCTACATTCATCACCCGCCCCGATATCTTTACGGATACGAAACGGCGGTCGAATGGCAAAAATATTTTTTTATCAAGATCTACGGATATATCGTTAATCATTTTTTGCGGATTTGGGATTTTTCTTCTTCCCAAAGAGCGGATTATCTTATTGCCAATAGTCAGGAAACAAAAAGACGGATCGAAAAATTTTACCGCCGCAATTCAACTGTTATTTATCCCCCTGTTAGTATTCCGGAAAAACCCGTTAACCCGTTAACCCGTAAACCAAATAACTATTTCTTAACTGTTTCCCGTCTCTCCCGTGCTAAACATATTGATGTTTTAATCAAAGCCGCCAATAAATCAAAATTTAATCTGAAAATAGTCGGGAGCGGCCGTGATGAAGAAAGATTAAAACAATTAGCCGGTCCAACGGTTGAGTTTTTAGGAAACCTGACTGATAGGGAACTCAAGAAAACATATATAAATGCCAAGGCATTTTTATTTGCGTCGCGTGATGAAGAATTTGGAATTGCCGTGGTTGAAGCGATGGGTTATGGACTACCGGTCATCGCCTACCGTTCGGGTGGACTGCCTGAATATGTTATAGACGATAAGAACGGTTATCTTTTTAATAAGTTAGAAGCAAATTCTCTGATTGATAAAGTTAATGAGTTAACGGGTTTAGCGAGTTCAAGATATATTGAAATGAGAAAAGAAGCCAGAATAACTGCCGAAAGATTCAGTGAAGAAAAGTTTGCTGAAAATATTAAAAAGTTTGTTGAATCAAAAATTCATGCCCGAACTCCCCGAGGTTGAAACAATTAAACGAAAGCTTAAACCCAATGTTATTGGTAAAACTATTTCAGATATCAAAATCATTTCCCCCAAAAACTTCATTGGTAATATCAAAGACGTTTTGAACCATAAAATTATTTCCGTTGAACGTTATGGGAAAGTTTTAGTTTTCCAACTCGTTAACCCGTTAACCCGTAAACAGAATAACTCTATTTATTTAAACATCCACTTTAAATTATCCGGTCAAATTCTTTTTTCAAAAGATGTTAACAATGCCATTTTTAAAAACACTATTCCTTTTACCGGAGGAAATAGGATGCCCGCCAATACAACCAGGGTTATTATTAAATTTTCCGACGGGTCCGGTTTATTTTTTAACGACCTGCGAAAATTCGGCTGGATCAAAATCAGCAGCCAGCCTTTAAAACCAAAAGGCGTTGATGTTTTAGATAAAAAATTTACGATTAAACTTTTTGCCGATTTAACCAATTCAACCAAAAGACCAATTAAACCAGTTTTAATGGATCAAGACTTAATTACTGGAATTGGAAATATCTACGCAAACGATTCTTTATTTCTCGCAAAAATCCATCCTCAAAGACCATCGAATTCCCTGACCGGATCAAAAATAAAACTACTTTATAAAACCATTAAGCAAACAATTACTGAAGGATTAAAAGACCTGGGTTCTTCAGGAGCCGACGAAGCCTTTATTCTTCCCGATGGATCAAGAGGCAGTCACCAAAAAAACTTTTTAGTTTATGGACGTGAAGGAAAACAATGTTTGATCTGTAATACAATAATCAAAAGAGTAAAACATAACGGCCGAAGCTCGTTTTTTTGTCCAACCTGTCAAAAAAATTATTCATAACGCATTGCTTCAACAGGATCGAGAGATGATGCTTTTTTGGCCGGAATAATTCCAAACACTATTCCAATTCCTGACGACACAGTAAGTGCAATTATGACCGACCAAATATCTATATAGGCTGGAAAATATAGTCTGATTCCCAAAACCACTAAATAAGAAAAAACCAGTCCTACCAATCCCCCAAAAAGAGATAAAAATATTGCCTCGCTTATAAAGTGAGACATGATGTCACTATTAGTAGCTCCAAATGCCCGTCTAATTCCAATTTCCTTAATTCTTTCATAAACTGATACATACATAATATTCATAATTCCTATTCCTCCGACCAATAATGAAATAGCCCCAATCGAAACCAAGACTAAATTTAATACTTCAAAAATTTGATTAACCATACTTAAGATATCGGTCATTTCTCCAACAGAAAATTCATCTTTCTTATATCTTTTTAACAGAACTTTTTTTATATCTTCTTTTAATTGTGGAATCACACTTTCATTTGATGATTTAATATAAAATGCATAAATATCTTTATCGGGATTAAATGCGCTGGCAGATTTAAAAGGTATAAATACATGATCATCGATACTACTACCTCCCAGTCCTCCCCCGCCCTTTGATTTAAAAACCCCAACTATTTTAAAATTTTGTTCACCCAAATCAACCGTTTTGCCAATGGAATTTTCAATTGAACCGAAAAGTTTTTCTGCTATAGTTGGCCCTAAAACTAATACCTTTAAACCCCGATCGACATCAGCCTTATCGAAGAAACTGCCCTGATCAAGTTCCAAATTCATCGAAGAATATACTTCTTCAGTCGTTGCCCCCACTTCAACAATCTGACTGTCTTTTTCTCCTTTTATTTCAAGAAATTTGATAAAAAACGGTACTACAAATTCGGCGTTTTTTATTCTTTTGAGTTTTTCATAATCTTTATTATCAAAGCTAATCGTCCCAAACATTGACGAACCCATACTTTGAATACTGGAATTTCCTCCTCCAAATCCGCTTCCCGGCATTACCATTACCAGATTAGTTCCTAAACTCTCAAACTGCTGCCGAATATATTCTTTTAAACCAAGACCCAAGGAAAGCAATAAAACCACTGATGAAACTCCTATCATTATCCCAAGTGAAGTTAAAAAGGTCCGTAATTTGTTGCGCTTAAAATCTTCAAGAGCAAAAGTCAGAAGGTGAGTAAATTCATTTATCATTTCAATATAATTATATTACTCGTATCGAATTGCTTCAATGGGTAGAAGTTTTGCAGCCGAACGGGCCGGAAATACACCAAAACCCACCCCAATTGCCGATGAAACAAATATCGCCATTAACATTGAATTCAGATCAATATAAGCGGGAAAAAATATCCGTAAAATTAAGACTATAAGAAAAGAAAGCAGTAAACCTAATACTCCTCCAAGCAGGGAAAGGAGGATTGATTCCGATAAAAATTGAAATAAAATGTCTTTTTCCAAAGCTCCCATGGCCCGTCTTATTCCAATTTCCCGAATTCTTTCAGTGACCGAAACATACATTATGTTCATAATTCCGATTCCTCCAACAACTAGCGAAACTGCTCCAATTGCAATTAAAACCATATTCAACATTGCAAAAATCGACTCGACTGTATTCAATATTTCTTTTGATTCCGCTACTGAAAAATCATCTTCCTTGTATCTTTTTAATAAGATCTTATCCGTCTCGTTTTTTAAATCTGAGATTCTTTCCGAGGACACCGATTTAATAATAAAATTTGAGAAACTTTTTTTATCATTGACCAAGAAAGCTGTTTTGTAAGGAATATATATATAATTGTCAAAGTCAGGCCCTCCAAATCCTCCTCCACCTTTAGACTTTAAAACACCGATAATTTTAAAGGAAATTTTATCAACATTGATTTTTTGATCGAGAGCAAATTCAGATTGTCCGAAAATTTTTTCAGCAATTTTTGAACCGATAACGGCAACTTTTGCTCTTTTATTAACATCACTTTTTGAAAAAAATATTCCGTTACTTAACTCTAAGTTTCTCGTTGGAAATATTTCCTCACTTGTGCCGTATACGGTCGCATATTCGTTCTTGCCTTGAGCGTCAACTTTTGAGCTTTTCATGGTTGATGGAACCACGGTTTCTGCATAAGAAGCTCTTTTCAAATTATTTAAATCTTTTTCATCAAAAGAAATTAGTGTTCCGATTGAACCCGGACTAAATCCACTGCTCCCGGATCTGAACATACTGCCGGGCAAAACAAAAATTAAATTTGTTCCCAAACTATCAAATTGTCCTTGAATGTATGCTTTAAGCCCTAACCCAAATGCCTGTAATAACACCACTGAAGCTACCCCTATCACAATTCCTAAAGTAGTTAAAAATGTTCGGGCTTTATTGCGCATCAAGTCGGAATAAGCGCTGGTAATGATGAATAGAAAATAGTTCATAAGAAGTTTTATTTCTCGATTTTGCCGTCTTTAATTTTTATTATTCTTCCTGCTTGTTTGGCAACATTCATATCGTGAGTGACAACTATAACAGTAATTTTTTCTTTATGGTTTAAGTCTCTGATTAAAGAAAGAACTATTTCTCCGGACTTGGAATCAAGATTACCTGTTGGCTCATCCGCCAAAATTAATTTTGGACCCATTATTAAAGCTCTTGCTATCGCAACCCGTTGTTGTTGTCCGCCGGACAGTTTATTTGGGTATGATTTTATTTTTTCTTCCAGACCAAACCTCTTTAGAAGTTCGTTTGCTTTTTCTAAAGGGTTAAAATCTAATTTTTTTCTTGAATAAATCGATGGAAGCATAACGTTTTCTAGAACGGTTAATTTATTAATCAAATTGAACTGCTGAAAAACAAAACCGACAAAATCATTTCTTAAAAGTGAAATTTTATCATCGTCGAGCTTTGAAACGTCTTGATCGTTTACGATCACCTGTCCTGATGTCGGCTTATCAAGAAGTCCGATAATATGCATTAAAGTAGATTTGCCTGATCCCGATTGGCCTATTATTGATACGAATTCCTTATCTTTAATTTCAATACTGACATCGGTCAATGCATGAAAAATATTATCAGCATCAAGTACATACTGTTTGTTAACATGAGAAATTTTAATCATAGATTGTTTCTCCACTTGTCACTCCGGATTTAATTTCTATCTTTCCGTCAATCTCAGCCCCCAATTCAATATATCTTTTCTCTTTGTTGTTATTTTTAATTATCTGAACATAACTGCCTTTTGAGTCTTTTTTTATAAATCTTGAAGGTACAGAAATAACATCAACTATTTCTCTTAAAATAAAATCTAAGTCTCCTGTCATCCCCAGCTTTAAAGGTAATTGTTTTATTTGGTCATCTAGTTTTAGTCTTAATTCATAAACCGTTCCCGTTTCTCCATCCTTCGGAGCAAAAGAAATGTAGTAAAGGGTCCCCTTATAATTTTGGTCTGGATAGGAATCCAGTATAATATCCCCGGTCATCCCCTCCTTTAATTTTATTACGTCCGATTGCTCTGCCGTAACTGAAAAATATAAAGTTTCCGGATTAACAATATCAAATTCTGCTCCGGTGGGTGTGATGTTTACTCCTGGAAAGGGAGATGAAACGTGAGTAACAATCCCATCAATTGGTGTCCAAAGATTCGCATAATCCAAACTTAAATTTTGATACTCAACATCCAAAACTGTGTTATTTAAATTGTATTGGTTATTTTCAAGCACCCTGTAAGCTTTCTCTCTTATGCTCTTAGACAGATCGTTTTGATTATCAACATTATCGGCTTTAGTTTGTTCAAAAGTGTTTCGACCAATTGCGTAAGTGTTCAGATATTTTTGTAATCTATTTTGAATTTCCCGTCTATCAAGCGTTGCAACCATTTGATATTTTTTTACAACATCACCCTCCTTGACTCCTACCCACGTGAGCCGTCCTGAAGTTTGAAATTTTAAATTTACTTTTTCATCAGCTTCGATTTTTCCAGATAAAGAAAGAGTTTCCTTTAAGTCTTCTTTTTTTATTTTATAAGTCTCAATTTTTCCCTTGATTGAAGTTTGATTTCGGTAGACAAAAAAACCTATTATTATGACTACCAATAACAAATACCATCTTTTTTTCAAAAATTTGATCATAGGTTATTTTATCACAAAAAAGCCGCCCAATCGCTAATCGGCATAACATTATAAGGAAGAAAATTCCAAGCATATAGGAATATTGCCGGCAACAAGATTAAAAAAATAATCAAAAAATTTTTTGAAGTAAAAAATTTCTCAAATGCAATTAATGCCAGCGGCCAAAGAGGTAAGGAATAACGGCTGATATCACGATGTTGAATGAATGTCGTCGCAATAAAAAATACCAGACCAAAGTAAAAAAAACTTCTATATTTACTGTCTTTTAAATTAATTATTGTCAGCCCGTACATAAAGAAATAAAATAAAACATCTTCAAGCCATGCAGTTCCCACCCATTTCGCTTTCCAATTAAAAACCGAAAAAATATACGGCATCGGAACTGATGCGTTTCCGTGAAAAAATGCAAAAAAATCTCCGTACTGTCTTGCGTATATTCCGAAGACTAATAATAGTCCAAACGGTATCAATAAAATTCCTAGCCAATTCCAGTTAATTTTTTTTACTTTAATTAATCTTTCAATAAATACTAGCCCATACCCGGCAAATAATAATATCCCCGGTGCTTTTGTCATTGTCGCCAACCCCCCAAATAATCCGGCCAGCCAAAATTTATTCTCTTCAAAAAAGAAAAGCGACATTAGGATCAATAATATAAACAGGCTTTCAGGAGCTCCTACCGAGCGAATAACCAAAAACCTGGGTAAAAATAACAAAACCGCTATCAGTATCATTGGTTTTTTTGTCAGTTTGAATTTATTGAGGAAGTGATAAAAAAATAGGACTAGTCCAATCGTTGCTAATAGATTAACCAAAATCATCGAACTTAAATATCTCAAATTTCCAATTGGACTTATTTGACTCATTAGTCTAATAAGTATTGGATATAACGGCAAATGTGCGGCAAAATATTTATCCGATAATTTCATTTCCAGATGCAACTTTTCAATCGCCAGTGGATTATAAAAAGTTTTTGCCGGGATCACATAGAGAGGACCATCATAATGTTTATATACATCTAAAAAACTTAGACCGTTTGACCTCAATAAAAAAGGAAGCCATAAGACAATTGTCGAGACTAAAACCACCGCAATTATTAAAAGATGTGGACGAAGTATACTGTATAATTTCATAAAAGAGCTGGTATTAATTATATAATATCATATGAAAACTGTGTTTAATTTAATTAAAAAATACCCGGGAATCTTAATTATTCTTGTATTAACACTGGTTGCCGCTTTTTTACGTTTATATAATTTGGAAAGATATGCGACGTTTTTAGCCGATCAAGGCCGGGATGCGATAATTATCAAGCGCATAGCAACATTTGAACATTTTACGGCCATTGGACCCCCTACATCAATCGGGTATGTATTTTTGGGTCCGTTCTATTATTACTTTATTGCTCCTTGGTTTTGGCTTTTTCAATTTCAACCGGTGGGCTTGGTTTTTGGTGTCGCATTTTTTTCCATATGTTTTATACCGATAAATTACTTAATAATAAAAAAAATATTTGACGAAAAAACTGCGTTTATATCATCATTGCTGATCGCTTTTTCTTCAATCATGATTGATTTTTCCAGGTTTTCTTGGAACCCAAATCTTCTCCCTCTTTTTGCCCTGGTAACTTATATTTTACTTGTCTTAGGTTTTGAAAAAAAAAGTTATATTTACTTTGCTTTGTTCGGAGTAATGTTATCTTTTTCAATGCAGCTCCATTATCTTGCCTTAATCTTAATCCCTCCATCCGGATTGCTTTTTATTGCTCATTTTATAAATTCGAGAAAAAATGCTAAAAAATATATTATTGGAATGTTTGTCTCAATTGCAGCATTCGCATTGGGTACAGCGCCGCTTATTATTTTTGACCTTAAGCATAACTTTCTTAATGTAAAAAGTTTTATTAACCTTATTGCTACTCCAAATACGATCAGTTCTAATAGTCTTACTAATTTATTTGGTGCTTTTAATTTTCTGAATCAGTATACCTTTAACCATAGTGTTCCGGAAATTATCACCACTGTCATTGGTCTTACATTATTTGTTTATTTTTTGACACTATTCCGCTCCGTAAAGTTATTGATAAATAATAAGAATACTTTATTTGTATTCCTCGTTTTATCGATCATCGGAGTTTCCATGTATCCCGGTCCAAAACACGCCCATTATTTCGGAATCGTTTATCCGTTCTATTTCGCAGTTATTTCTCTATTTATGGTGAGACTTTTTTCTTCTTTACTGGGAAAAATCATTCTGATATTTATACTATCCTTTTATATATATCTTCAGACACCTGGATATAGATTTTTTTATGCTGACCAGCTTAATCAAATTGAACATTCAAAAAAAGTTGCAGCATTTCTTGATCAAAAAATAGGTTCAGCTCCATTTAATTTTGCGGTTCAGCCTGACGGTTGGCAGGAAGATGCATATCTTTATTTTCTCGAGCTTAGCGGAAAACGTCCGGTCAACAGGGAATTAAGAGAAGTAACAAATCAAATGTTTGTCATATGTGGTAATCCATGTGATCCATATAAAACAAGGTCATGGAATGTAACAATGTTTGGGAGTTTTAAAATTGCCGATGAATGGAGTGTTGAGGGTCTCAAAATATATAAATTAATTCACTAATATGAAAATATCACTAATAATTCCATGCTATAACGAAGAAGTAAATATTCAAAAAGGGGTTCTTGATAAGATTGGAAATTACACCGCGTCCGATAAAAGATTTTTTGAAGTTCTTATCGTTGACGATGGCTCAAACGATTCTTCAAAAATTGTAATAAAAAACAAATATTTAAAAATATATCCAAAGTTCCGTCTTATCCAAAATTCCCATCAAGGAAAAGCATTCGCAGTTTTGACAGGTATTAAGCAGGCTAAATACGACTATGTAATTTTTTCCGATATTGACCTGGCGACTCCGATCGATGAAATAGAAAAATTAATTGACAAAACAAAAGAGGGGGGCCAGATCGTTATCGGTTCGAGAAATAACAGCCGGGCGGGTGCCCCAATTCTGCGAAAGATCATGGCAAAGGGATTTATTTTTATCAGGAATATGATCATCGGTTTAAAGGGAATCAAGGATACTCAATGTGGATTTAAATTATTTGAAAAACAAGCGGCAGAAAAAATAATTGATAAGCTTCAGGTTTTCCACGATAAGCGGATTGTAAAGGAGTCATCAGTTTCGGCAGGTTTTGATATAGAATTTTTATTTATAGGTCAAAAACTAGGTTATAAAATAATTGAGGTTCCGGTTGTATGGAAACATGTCGAAACAAAAAACGTAAATTTCATTAGAGACACAATTGAAACTTTGACGGATATTTTTAAGATAAAGCTGCTTGATTTACAAGGAAAGTACCGATAATTTTTCCACTTCCCTAACCGCTTTTCTATATTTACAATAGTCGCAGTCAACTCCCGATTCAGGAAGTTTATCGTTATTCAAACACTTGTGGAGTGCTAAAATTGTTTTTTCCACCCATGAATCATCCCCCTTATAGGGAATTAGCTTAATATCAAATTCCAATTTTCCATCAAAGGCTTTCTTATCAGCATCACCGTTGCAATAAACAAAGTAGCCTGTCGAAGAAACCTTATAATCATTTCTACGAAACAACCATTGATATATTTCCATCTGCCGCTTATATCCTATTTGCCAATCGGCGTCAAGTGACACTTCCCCGGTTTTCGAAGTGGCCTTATAATCGACAATTATCAACTCTCCATCCGGATTTACCCACAGATCATCAATTCCGCCGGTGATGTTCAAATTAGTTTCTTTATGTAAATATTCTATTCCTCCCCTTAAGGCATCCCTCCATTTATCCATATTCTTATTTTGATAAGGTACGGCGTTGACACCATATGTTTTCATCAAAGGATGAGATGTGCCGTCAGCTCGATGAATGTCAAATTCCTTTTTCAATAGTTTATCGACGGCTGAATTTAAAGAAAATGGATAACCCGGCGGCTGAGCCACTCCAAGGCGCCGATCAAGATAAAAACAACGAGGACAGTTTAAAAATAAATCAATCTTGCTCCGACTTAGACGAAAGGGAAATAAAGATCCTGCGGTGTAAAGATAACTTTTTCTTCTTGGATTATAATATTGAGACATAAAATATTATACTATAGATATAATCATGAAGAAGCTTTTACCAATTTTAATATTATTAATCTCTTCTGCGCTTTTAATTTTTTATAGATTCACAGATATTCCAAAATTCTTGGCTCCTGACGAAGTGGACTTTGCCAGATTAGCATACTCTTTGGAGAACAAACCATATGCCCCATATTCCCAACTGGCGACCGGACACTCGACCTTATACTTTTATATTTTATTGGCTTCGCTAAAGACTTTTGGAGCGAATATTTTTGCTCTCCGATTACCTGCAGCAATTTTTGGAGTCTTAAGTGTCCTAATTTTTTACTTAGTATTAAAAACAACTCTTGAAAAACAATTGAAAAATGAGCCAATGAAACAGTGGCTACCTTTTTTATTATCAATGATTCTTTTAACGTCACGTTGGTTTTTAAATTTCGCACGTTTCTCATTTGAGCCAACTTTTCTTTTATTTTTAGAACTGGCATCAATATATTTTTTACTTCGTTGTATCAATACATCGAAGTATTTGTATTTCATTCTTTGCGGACTTTTTTCAGGGTTAGCTTTCCTTTCTTACACCCCCGGCAGAATCTTTTTTATATTACCGTTGAGTTTTTTTGTTTTTAAACTCGTTGACTCGTTAACTCACAAACAGTTTGATAATAAAATAATTAAACAGCTATTATATTTTCTGATCCCTTTTGTAATAATAATCACCCCTCTAACTTCATATTTGCTGATAAACAAAGATTCCCGGGTTGATCAACAATTTTTATTAACGAATCACGAGCTATCATTTAACGAAAAGGCCAGCGGATTATGGAATAACATTTTCTCGACCACGTTGATGTTCTTTACCAAAGGAGACATGAACGGCCGTCATAATTTTCCCGGCAAACCAGCGTTAAATCCTATTTTGGGAATTCTCTTTATATTCGGATCAATATTAACAATTAAGCAATGGAAAAATGACAGTAATAAATTGTTCCTCTTTTATTTCCTAATTTCCTTATTACCTGCCCTTGTGACTTATTCATGGGAAAACCCCAACATGCTTCGGACTTATACGAGCCTTCCGAGTATCGTTTTTTTTATCGGACAGGGAATGATTTTTTTATTCAAAAAAAATATTCAGATTGTTTGCTTAACGCTTATGATGATTATTTGCATTTCTTCCGCATATGAATTGCATACTTACTTTGTCTATCAACCTTTTTCTTTTAAAAACTCATTCAACCAACCTGACTATTTACCAGTTATTCACAAAGATGCCCAAAATAAACAAAAGTAAAATCATTATCATTTTGATATTCGTCTTTATTTTCATTGGTCTGACAGTGCGAAATTTGCATTTGTCCTCTGTTCCTTTTTATGACTGGGACGAGGGTATGTATGCTCAGATCGCCAAAGAAATAATCAGCAATAAAAGTATCTTTACTACTTTTAACGGACAAGTTTGGCTTGATAAACCCCCTTTGGCCCATATTTTAATAGCTGGTACTTTTTTAATATTTGGTTATTCGGAGTTCTGGGCGAGGATGAGCATGGTTGTCTTAGCTTTCATTCTTTTAATCCTTACTTTTCTGTCAGCAAAAAAACTTTTTTCACTAATCTCTTCATCAAAAGCACAGCCGGCAGAAGAATTGATTGCTTCCCTTATCCCGGTATTGATATTGGCGGGATCACCTGTGTTTATGGATAGATCGGCACTCCTTAATTCCGATACCCTCATTGCTATCGGCTGGATGGGATATTTACTTTATCGGGATCAATATTGGTTAAAATTGTTTTTTTTAACATTGGGTGTTTGGAGCAAATCCGTCCTAGGATTATATCCCCTATTTATTGATGCCGGAATCACATTATTTAGGAAAATAATCCGGTCTAAACCACAAAAACAAATATCTGATATACGAAAAAAGGTTTTATTTCTTTTACTGCCTTCTTTATGGTATATCGCCGGACTTTTAAAATACGGGCAGGATTTTATTTACAATCACTTTCAAAGTCAAGTCCTTAAAAGGATCTCCGTTCCCATAGAACTTCATATAGGCAACAAATTCTATTATTTTGTTTATCTATGGGAAAGAATGGGCTTAATGAATATTCTCTTTTTAGTTGGATATTTTCTTTTTTTAATTAGTATCGGCGCTCAGCTTTTTAAAGAAGGAAAAAAAATCTTCAATCAAAAAAACCTGCTAATTATTTCATTACTTTGTGCCCCGATTCCATTCTTTATATTCCTGACATTTATGAAGACTAAGATTTACTGGTATGTTATTATGTTTTTCCCCTTTGTATGTCTTTCGACAGTTTATATTTTTATATTTTTAAAAAAGAAAGCATACAGAATACTTTTTTTTATCGGTATTATGATCTATTTTCTTTTTAGTTTTACGGGTCAAACTTTTTTTTCAAAGACATTAAATGATTCTACTGAAAGGATCGATCTGGCCAAATGCATAGCGAAAACCCAATACAATAAGGTTGCATTTTTAGTTGATGAGGATGAACGTAAAATAAGAAATGTTTTAGAGGCAGCTCACTATGATACCACTTCATCATTTTTTTACGGTGGGTCTCCTTCTTTCATATACTACATTCAGAAAAAAGTTGATTATTTCTATTCTATAGAAGAGTTTATTCAAAAGTACAAACAATATTCTTTATTGATTATTTCAAAAAAGGATATCCAAAATAATTTAATTTTTCCAGCCCTCTATTTGAATAAAAAAATAATTTGCAATAATAATAGTTGGCTGACTATTGTACAATAATAAAGATCAAAGATATGATTATTGAAAATATATTCGCTTTTATACGCAAACATTTTGTAAAAAAAGACCTTCTTGCATTGTTTGGAATTCTGGCGTTATTCGTAGCCACCAGATTAATTAATTTGGACAAATTTCCTATTTTTAACGACGAAGGGATATATATTCAGTGGGCAAAGACGGCTTGGCATGACGCAAGCTGGCGTTTTATTTCCCTAACCGACGGTAAACAACCGCTTCAAACATGGGGAACGATTCCTTTTTTAAAATTATTTCCGAATAACGCTTTATTCGCAGGTCGACTGTTCGCAGTTAGCACCGGTCTAGTTTCGTTAATCGGTATTTTTTCTTTGCTTTTTTATCTTTTTAATAAGAAGACCGCCTATATCGGTTCTCTCTTGTACATATTTACACCTTACTTTCTTTTTTATGACAGATTGGCGCTCTCTGACTCCGGAGTCAACGCCGGGTTTATTTGGATTTTCTTTTTCTCGGTATTACTTGCCAAAACGATTCGACTTGATGTAGCATTGTTGTTTGGAATTGTCGGCGGAACAGCCTTGCTAACAAAGTCGTCCGCCCAGGTCTTTCTCCTTCTGGGAGGTCTTGGCCCCATATTATTTTTTTCCTCATTTAACAAAAAAAATATATATAAGGTTGTTAACTTTTATTTTTTATTTGCGATAACACTTGGAATGTCATTAGTTATATATAACATTCAACGGCTGTCTCCGTTTTTACATTTTGTTTCCGAAAAAAATAAGGTTTTTCTTCTTTCTTTCAGCGATTTTTTACAGTCGCCCTTTTTAGTATTCGTCCATAATGTTCAGACCTTGCCGTTGTATGTATTTTGGGAAATGGGTTTTGTTTTGGGAGTATATGGAATTATAGGTTGGTTATTATTATGGAAAAAAAATAAAAGGTTATTTATTTTCTTTAGCAGTTGGATCATATTGTTATATATTGGTGTAAGTTTTTTCACCCGAGTGATGTTTCCGCGATATCTTATTTTTTTTGCCACGCTTTTACTTATATCTTCAACCGTTTTTATTACTCATCTAAAGCAAAAAATAATAAAATCACTGCTACTTTGTATATTGTTCATTTCGTTTATTATCTTTGACTACAATATTATCTTTAATATCTCAAGTATTCCTCTTCCCCCCGTCGATAGAGGTCAATATTTGGAAGCCTGGACTGCGGGATGGGGAATCAAAGAAATAATGGAGTATGCACGAGCTAAATCTCTTATCAAGCCTGTTGTTATACTTGCTGAAGGTGATTTTGGAATGACGGGAGATGTACTTAATGTTCACATGAAAAGCGGTGACCGGATTTTTATCAGGGGATACTGGCCGCTTAATTATGAAAGGATAATTGAGAATAAAAAAGAGTTGGAAAAAAATTTTGTTTTTGTGGTTATCTCACATCAAAACAAGCCTCCTACGGATTTACCGTTGACTTTAATAAAAACATATTCAAAACCTGGAGGCACGTCATCTATTTATCTTTTAGAATTAAATAACTAATGAAACGTATATTTAATAAAACTTTGTTGTTGCTGTTTATTTTTATTGGTTTGTTTATCGGGATACGCTCCCTACATTATATTTATCAGGTAAATTGGTCGGGTGATCAGGCTTTTTGCGGGATAGAGGCTCTGCGAATATTTCAAAATAAAGTAATAACCTTTATCGGCCCCCAAATTTCTGCCAACTATGAAGGTAGATATATTTTTCAGGGCCCGGTTATTTATTATATGTACCTTTTCTTTCTTTTATTGGGAAAGTGGGATCCTATTCCCTCTTCTTATTTTTTTATGATTTTTTGTGCTTTCATGATTATTCCCCTCTTTTTTGGAATAAAAAAATTGATCAATGAAAAGGCTGCTTGGATAATGATAATAATTTATTCCTTTTTACCTTATTTCGTTAATTACACACGTTTTTTATGGAACTCAACATTTCTATTATCCTTACTTCCCTTGCTTATATTTTTTATGGGAATATATAATGAGGGAAAATATAAAAAAACTTGGTTATTTTTCCTTATTTCATTTTGGCTTGGTCTGTTATTACAATTCCACTATCAATTTATTCTTATTATCGGGGGTATTTTTATATACTATTTCTTTATCAAAAAAATAAAACCTATTAATTTAGCGGTATTTTTTGGCGGCATAATGGTTGGTTTTTTTCCTCTTATCATATTCGAGCTCCGGCACCAGTTTTATCATTTCCATACAATTCTATTATTTATTCAAAATTGGAATAAGGTAGATAAACCCGGGGGAATAACTATGCCTCACTATTACATTGCTTCATTATTTATGTTAATAACTATTCTTTTAGGTCTTTTTTCAAAAACAATTAATAAAATTAAATATTCATTCATAATTATTTTTGGTCTAATTATCTTCTTGTATGGATTTTCAAACAATATCCAAAAACCTGTCCATGCGTTTTGGGCGCCGACTACCCCGTGGAACTATTTAGATGAAAAGCGTATATATGAGATCATTCGATCTACGCCGATAAAAAACGATTTTAACATAGCCAATCTTGCATATTACGATACCCTATCAGTTGTTGTGAAATATTTTATGAAACGGGATGGATATAAAATTAATTACGAAGACTATTACAATAATAAATATCTGTTTGTAATCTCGGAAAAAGACAAATACTTATTAAGCCCCCCGTATGAAGTCTCCACTTTTAAACCTAACGTCCTATTGAGACAATGGAATATTAATAGCAGATTTGATATGGTATTATTGGAGAGGTTGAACAAATAATATGAAAAATTATAAGGTCGTCGTTGTCTTACCGGCATATAACGCGGAAAAAACTTTACAAAAAACCATCAATGCTATACCGGAAAATTATGCTGATGAAATTATCTTGGTTGATGACGTAAGTAAAGATAATACGGTTAAATTGGCTAAAAAAATTAAACTTAAGGTTTTTGTTCATGAAAAAAATCTCGGATACGGAGGTAATCAAAAAACCTGCTACGAACAAGCACTCAAATCCGGGGCTGATATCGTCGTTATGGTTCACCCTGATTATCAATACTCCCCGGAATTAGTTGCTCCTATGGTGGAAATGATCAAAACAGGTTTGTATGATTGTGTGTTGGGATCAAGAATTTTGTCCGGCGATTCTCTTCGAGCCGGAATGCCTCTCTATAAATATATCTTCAATAGAATGCTCACTTTTGCTGAAAATGTTATGACGGGGGCTAAATTATCTGAGTATCACACGGGACTTCGGGCATACAGTAAAAAAGTGTTACAAACTATTCCTTTTAAAAAAAATTCTGATGATTTTATTTTTGATAATCAGGTCTTAGTACAGATTATGGCTCATAAATTTAAAATTGGCGAACTTAGTTGTCCGACTAAATATTTTGCAGAAGCTTCATCGATTAATTTTTCAAGAAGTATTACTTACGGATTGGGATGTCTCTATTGGGGAGGAATGTTTTTACTTGGAAGATTAAATATATATAAGCACCCCCTGATCTTTAGTAAACAATCATAAGGTCTTCTATTGCAATATTTTCGATATAATTAGATAGCCGTATGAATAAAATAAAAACACTTGTTTTTTTTCTTTCAATCATATTGATGATATTTTTTTTCGGAAAAAATCTGAATCCTTTTTCTTCAAGAATGTTTCAGTTCCATGATGAAACTCAGCCGGCTAGAATCCAACAATTTACTTCCAATTTGAAAAAACTGAAAATACCACCCCGGATCGCTTATGATTTTAATCAAAAAAAGGGTTATCCTGTTTTCAATTTCTATTCGCCTTTCTCCTACTGGGTGACTTCGTTTGTAAATATTACCGGCCTGAATATTATCAACTCAATTAAACTGTCATTTTTGCTGGCATTGTTTCTTGCTTTTTTAGGCGCTTTTCTTTTTTTAAGACTTTTCTTTGATTTTTATCCGGCGTTGCTTGGAGGAATTTTTTACGTTACTTCTTTATATTTTCCTGTCGATATCTTTGTCCGAGGCAATCTTGCCGAAATCTGGTTCTTAGCTCTTTTTCCATTGGGGTTTTATTTTATTTTATTAAATAGTCAAAAACCGAATAAATTCACATTTTTTTTTGGTGCCTTTATACTATCTTTTATTTTTACCAGTCATAATATCTATTCTTTGATTTCAATCCCCTTAATAATAATTTTTTCTTTTCTTCTGAAAAATAAAAAACAAAGTTTGGCGATGATCGGCTCTTCTCTATTATTAACCGCTTATTTTTGGCTGCCGGCTTTGATTGAGATGAAGTATACGATTGCTAAGGAAATGGCTGCAAAAACCAACTTTCATGATCACTTTCTGTGTTGGTGGCAGCTTTGGCAATCTCCCTGGGGGTTTGGCGGATCAACCGCCGGCTGTATTGAAGACGGAATGTCTTTTATGATCGGTAAAATCCAGGTTGTTTTTTTTATTTTAGGAATTATATTATTTCTGCATAATTTATTTATTAAAAATAAAAGACTAAATCTAGTTCCATTATTTTTTATAGTTTACCCATTGCTACTTCTCTTCTTAACTACATATCAATCACAATTTATTTGGAATTTTTTTTCTCCATTAATGTCGGTTATTCAATTTCCCTGGCGCTTCATAGGACTATCTTTGCTGGGGATCACTTTTTTGTCCGTCTATTTTTTTCACAAATTAAAAATTCCAATGAAGAATTTTTTTATTATTTTTATCGTGATTTCCGTTTTAATTATAAATGGTAAACACTTTAAGGGTAAAGAAATACGTAATGACGCCTTTGAAAAAAAATTCCTTTCACAAAAATATATTGAGAATAGGGTTGCTTTGTCTATACCTGAATATTTTCCGAATAAAAATGTCAAAATAAACTATGGGGAAACAAAAATTGAAAAAATTAGCAACCTTATAACAGCTATTACAATGATCTCATTATTATTTTATATTTTGAAAAAATCAAAGAGTAATTAAATATGGAAAAATTAAAACATAAAACGGTAATTTCAACTTTAAGCCTTTTTTTCCAAAGCGGTTTTTCCGCATTTTTAGGTTTAACGGCAAATATTGTCGTGACGATTTTACTTTCTCCGGCGGTTTTTGGGATTTATATAGCCATACTTTCGATGATCTCTGTTTTAAACTATTTTTCTGACATCGGTTTAGCCGCATCTCTGATTCAAAAAAAAGAAATCACTGAAGATGATGTCAAGACAACATTTACAGTTCAGCAAATACTTATACTGCTGATCATCTTTATCGCTTATTCGTTAACTCCCTTTATTATGAATTTTTATAAACTTCCACCAGAAGGAATATATTTATATTGGGCATTATTACTGTCTTTTTTTCTTTCTTCATTAAAAACCATACCGTCAATTTTTTTAGAAAGAAAAGTCCAGTTTCAAAAAATTGTTCTTGTTCAGGTAGTTGAAAATGTTGTTTTTTACTCGACGGTAATTATATTAGCGGTACTTAAACTCGGGTTAATGAGTTTTGTCTATGCGGTATTTTTTAGATCGGTTATCGGAGTTGTTATGATATATTCTTTGTCTTTTTGGAAACCAAAAATTGGAATTTCTATTAAAAATTTAAGGCAATTACTCTCCTTTGGCCTCCCCTTTCAAGCTAGCTCTTTTTTGGCCTTATTTAAAGATGACCTTATTATTCTATATCTTGGAAAAATACTTGGTTTTGAAGCTCTTGGATATATCGGTTGGGCAAAAAAGTGGGCTGAAGCGCCGATTAGAATTATTATGGATAATTTAAGCCGGGTTCTGTTTCCGGTAATTTCCCGGATACAGCACGATTCAAAAAAAGTATCGGAACTTATTGATAAAATTCTTCACTATCAAACTCTTATTCTCGCTCCTTCTATCGTCGGACTAATGATAATGATGAGTTCTTTCGTTGAGCTGATACCAAAGTATCAAAAATGGCAACAGGCTTTACCAATTTTTTATATTTTCTGCTTGTCATCGTTATTTTCCTCATATTCAACTCCTTTTATGAATCTTTTTAATGCGCTGGGAAAAGTAAAGATTTCTTTTACTTTCATGCTTATCTGGACAGGTATGGTCTGGGTACTTACAACCATATTGACTTCTCTATTTAATTATTACGGTTTTCCCGTTGCTCAATTAATATTATCCAGTACGTTTATTTTAGTAATTTGGCAGGCAAAAAAATTATTACCTTTCAACTTCGTAAAATCAACATACAGACCTGTTATCAGTGCCATTATCATGGGTTTTGTTGTTTCATTAATGCGGATATATTTTCCAGTAAATTATATAACGTTAGCCGCCAATATTTTAATCGGGTCCATTACATACTTTACAGTCCTCTTGTTATTATTTAAGATTAATCTTATAAATGAAGTAAGATCGCTATTTCAAGCTTAACTATGATATCAACCATAATCGTTGCCAAAGATAGTCCACCCTATCTTCTTGAGTCAATCGATTCCGTAAAAAATATTTCCGAAGAAATAGTCATCGGGAACTTGGGTATTGATGAAAAACTACTGAAAAAATTAAAAAATAATCCTTTAATTAAGATTGTCAATATAAACAAATCCGTCCCCTATATTGAGCTAATCAGGGAAGAGATGAAAACATATGCTAAGAATGATTATATTTTATTCCTTGATCCGGATGAAATTTTACCCGAATCATTAACGGCTAATCTTAAATTGTTATATAAAAAATACGATCACATTTCCATCCCCAGAAAAAACATTATCTTTAATAAATGGATTCAACATAGCCGTTGGTGGCCGGATTATCAAACCAGGTTGTTTAAAAAACCGAATGTCATATGGTATACAAAAATTCATTCCCAGCCTAAATTAACCGGAAATGGATTCAAACTTGAGCCTGATGAAAAAAACGCAATCATTCATAATAATTACCAATCAATATCTCAATATATCGAGAAAATGAATCGCTATGCTAAATCTCAAGCAAATGAAAATTATAAAAATTCAACGAATTTAACAATTTCTGATGCAATTAAAATGTCAATTTCCGAGTTTATCAGCAGATTTTATGCGGAAAAAGGATATCTTGACGGGATGCATGGATTTGTTCTCGCCACGTTGCAGATGTTTTATCCGTTGCTTGTGCTTATCTATTTTTGGGAATTGAACAAATTTAACACAAAGGAGACAGATATCAATTCAAAACCGTACGAGTTTTTCAAACAAGGAACCGTAGAATCATATCATTGGACAAATCACTCAATATCTTCCAAACTCAAGAGCTTTCTGCAAAAAAAAATATTATGAAACACGCATTGGCTATGCTATTTCTTGTGGTGTTGTACTTAATGGTCCTATTCCAATCCCATAAAGAAATTTTCGGCTATAAATTTAACAGTGAACTTATTTCCCGTTACAAGTTGTCTCAGGATATTCCGCATGAAGTACCCGGAAAGCGGTTATTTCTTTCTGATAGCGAAATACATATTGCATCAGGGTATTTATATGTTTTAGGAAATAATCCGACAACATTCAATTTTCAACATCCTCCGTTCATCAAGTATTTATACGGCCTATCAACTTTACTTTTCAAAAATCCCTTTATTATCCAGATAATATTTGGAATTATTTTATTATTCTTAACCTATAAAACTTCTTTTTTAATATTTAATTCTTTTCTATCAGCTTTATTCTCTACCTTTTTATTGCTTATCGATCCTCTTTTTATAGATATATCATCACAGGCATTACTTGATTTGGGACAGGCGGTTTTCATTATGCTTTATTTTTATCTCCTTTTAAAAAGGAAAAAAATAAACAGCATTTTCCCAGGGATTATTCTTGGAATTCTTTTTGCCTCAAAGTTTTGGACCGGGAGTTTATTTTTTGTTTTAATTTTTGACATTTACTTTATTTTGAAGAAAAAATTATGTTTAAAAGATATTGCAGTTCATCTCATAACCTCTTTTATTGTATTTTCCATCATATATTTTAAAACATTCCTTGATATGAAAGGACTTTTTAACATCATCTTTTTTGAACTAAAAACGATCAAATATTGGCTTCATCATTCAACTGCTTCAAAGTTCGGTTCTTCCATTTTTCTGTTTTTAACGGGAAACTTCAAAAGTTGGTGGGGAAATAAGACAATAATTAAATCTGAAGTTTGGTCGCCATTGTGGCCGATCGTATTTATACTCACATCATATCGTTTAGTGATATTATTGATTAAAAAAAAATTTAATCAAGAATTTTTAGTTTCATTTATCCCTGTTGTCTATTTAATTTATTTAGGAGTCCAGGCGCCTTTTGATAGATATTTTATTCTTATTTTGCCGTTCTTTTACATCATATTTACTAATTTACTTATAAGCAAACTCATATTTCAAATAATAAAGCCTGAGAATATCCAATTGAAAAAATAATAAAAAAGATCCTTAATAAGTTACTACGATAAATTTCCTTTTTTAAAAATAAATATACTATATATTAGCAAGATTATAGATAACGCCGTAACTATCATTCCAAATAGACGAGCTTTTGTATTTATAAACTTTACTTGGATATTATGTATCCCTTTTGGAACATTATACGTTATTACTCCTCTATAGGAAGGATCTTGAAATTGGATTACTGTCTCTTTTCCATCAATGAACGTCTTCCATCCAGGAAAATAAAATGTATAATCGGCCATTCTTATGTCAGTATCTGCTTGAACAGTGTACGTTCTTTGGATATTAGTTACCCGTTGCATTAAAATTTGCCCTTTCCCTTCAATAATTTCACCTTTATTTTTTTTGATTGGATAATCTTCTGTTGGACCTGTCCAAACAGTATTCATTACACTTGCGTGCAAATTTTCGGGATTGAAAAAATATTCCGATTGCTGATGTGTCGTATAATTTTTCCCATATAACTGTGGAAATCTCAATAAACATATAATGATGATTAACATGATGAATAAAACCTTTTTTTCGTGCTTGTCAATGATATATGCCAAAATTAAAGGTGGAATATAAATAAAAGAAGAAAATAATCGCCATTGATGTTGAATATTAGAAATGAAGTTGATATGCAGAAAAATTGGAAATGCTTCTTTGGTCATTAAAACGATTAGAATCACTCCGATTGTCACTGATAATAAAAGAATGTTAATAGTAATTTTTTTCTTCTTGATCGAAAGCCAACCTAAATAAATTGATCCTCCTATAAAGATTATCGTCTCAAATAACCCGGATTTAATAAAATGCCCTCTTGGAAAAATGTCATTTTTATAAAAATAATACCAGTTTGGGTCTATAAAGTTAATAAGAGACATATATTGGTTAGGGCCTGCGTGATTTGCCGCTAAACCATAATAAAAATATTTAATTTCTAATATAAGTGGAATAATATAATACCCAGTAAGTCCAAGACCTAATATAAAAGCAAGAAATGAAACAAAACAAAATTGGATAATATTCTTATTTTTATAGCATAAATATAAGAAATACAACCCTATAATAAATCCATATACGATAACCATCATCGGATGAGTAAGAATCAAAAATGACGTGGAGAGTGTTAACAAAATAAATCCGGGAAAAGTTTTCTTATTGGCTATAAAATATAAACCGATAAGAATTAGAGGTAAAAATACACCGGCAAAAAATTCAGGAATATCTCCTCTTATATAAATATTTATTATCCTATATGGTGCAAAATGAAATAAAAATGCTCCAATTAAAGAACTTTTTTCTCTGAAATTCAGTCGAAGAAAAAAATAGAAGAATAAGGTAGATAAGAAAACGCCAATTAATATTACTAGATTGTAGGAAATAATAACATTTCCAACAATGAAATTAATTAGTCCACCCAAATATGAAGTAACTTGCTGTGCAATAATACCAATTGGCATGCCATAGTTTGCAAAACCATCTGTCCATGTTACATGAAATTGTCCTTCCTTCATGCTTTTATAAAACATCGCAATATTTGTTATGTGTGTTGGTTCATCAAATGAGGCCGGTTGGCCTTTGTTTACAAACAAATCTAAGACAAATAAAAATGATATAATGAAAATAATTAGCGCATTTAAGATATCTGTTTTTGACAGTTTGAATTTCATAGACATGAATCGAAATACCGCTTTTTACATTATATCAGTTGTTGTTATTGTTAGTTTATATTTATTTTTAGAACCAAAAATATTACCTTCGCTTTTTAATGTTCGTAATAGTAGTTTATTAAATAATTTTATTGCTAATACGGTTGAGGAAAAACACATTAACACCCAGGAGTTCTGGAAAATGAGAGAGTTTTATTGTCCTGGGGTTTTTACTTACGATAAGAAAAAAAGTCCATTCCTTAAATATGATTGTAAGTGGTTAAAGAGTGAAGAATTTCTTATAACTTATCCAACTTTTAAAAATAAAATCAATTTAAAAAATATTAATATTTTAATTGAAAATAATCAAATTCAAATATATAAGGACCGGCAAAAGCTATATATCAATTTTATCGTTACTGGGAGTGAGATGGAAAAAGCTGTTGGTGTCTTCCACTATCGGGAAAAAGATAAAGATATTATTAAAAATAAATTTTGGCTCGACATCACCGTTATTAATTTATGAATAACCGTATACCATAAAGAAGTAGTTAGCATTCAACAATATATTGGCTTCGTGCTTATAGTCGGAGGAATGTTTTGGCAAACTTACAATGCAAATAATAAAGTCTAAGGTCTTCTATCTTTTATAAATAATCACCTCATTATTTTCAAATATTTTTTTCAACTTTTTTTGTTCCGGAAAAACACAGTTGCTAAAAAAATCGTCGGGAACTGATTTTAATTGGTAGACATAGGTTACCTCATCAATTACTGAACAATCTAATGCTTTTATTCTTTCTAACCGTTTCTTATAATCTATTCCCGTGATATACAATACGGCGTAATCATTCATATAGGTTTGTTTGAAAGTAAAAGCAGATACATAAGCGGAATCTTCCGCATAAGCAATCGGGTTCATCATTCCTGCCTTTGTTAATGACTTATTTTGCCGTTGGGTCAAAACAACGCCTTCCGGTTGTTTTTTTAAAAAAGCCAGCGCCTGAAGCTCAGGATCCGGGATATATACTTGGGCCGGAAAATGCGAGAATGTTTTTAAGATGTCAAGATTGCAGGGAAGAGTTAGAAGTATGATTCCCCCGATAATAAATATTTTTGTTAGGTTGCTTTTTGTTTTTTTAAGTATTCTATAGACAAATAAGGCAGTATAAAAATTAAGGATAAATAATGTGTAATAATAAAACTGTATCACGTTCCACCAATCTCCTTTTTGAACAAATAATATACAAAAAAGAAAAGCGGAGAGAGCCGCTAATAATATCGTCAAATCAAACTTGGAAATCTTTTTCTTGAAAAATAAAATTCCAATTTCAATAAAAGCAAATATACGTAATCCTAAACTGAAAAATAAGAATATGCCCGTTGAGAACAATTCAATTAAAAGAAGTCTGAGGCTAAATCCTTTTGTGTATAAAAAATATCTGGCATTAGCCATCTTTAACCAATAAAACAATGCCGGCTCCTCAATCATCGGATGAATTACTGCAAGTGGTGAAAAAGTAAAAGTCGAACCGGTCTTAAATGAATGAAAAGGATCGTAAAATATCACTATTGCTAATACAACAAATACGGATAAGATGATATATTCTGTAAATGTTTTTATTATTTGATTGAGTTTAAATCTATCCCTCGAGTTTATATGTTCAATGAATAAAAATATATAAATTGTAGCTGCACTTACGAATCCTCCATAAAATTTAAGACCGAGATTGATTAAAAGTAAAGATCCAATAATACATATCCATCGATAATTTAGTTTTTTCGTTTTTAAAATATAAAAAATTATCAGCAATATGACTAATGACAGAGCAAACTGAATATTTGTCAAGGCCTGACCCGATTGCATTGACACCAATGAAGACCCCCCCCAAATTGAACCATTATGGTAGAGCGGAAGCAGAAAGGTAAAGGAACTTCCGAAAAAAGAAAAAAACAGCAGCCAAAAAATAAAATTGCTGTTATTTACAATTTTTCGGCCCAAAAGAATTAGAAAATAACAAAATCCCATAAACCAGACTATTGGAATGAGCTTAAAAAATAAAAACTGGGGAGAAAAACCTAAGAATGTAAGCAAATAAAGACTAAAGTCCATTAAATAGTTGTATCCAACTAATAAACCATTTTTGTAAACAGGAATAATAAAAGGAAACTGTTTAAAAGCGGTTGAAATAAGTGATAGGTGCCAAATACCATCATGACCGTTTGCTCCCCAAATAAACACCCCGCACTGATCCTGATAGCAGTAATGAGAACCACTGGGGAAAATTGTTATCATTAAGAAAACAAAACCTGCTAAAACAATAAAAAGAAGCTTTAAATTTTTTTTGATATAATCGATCATATGCCAAAAAAGATTGCCCTTATTACCGTAGTATATCAAAACTACTCTGTGCTGGAAGATCTTTTTGACAGCCTTAAAAAACAAAATAATAATAATTATCATTTCTATATCGCCGACCTTTCAACAACGAAAAAAAAAATACAGTCCAAAGACTTGCCTATTACCGTAATTTTTGGAGAAAATAAAGGCTATTCGCATGGCGTTAATCTTTGTCTTGCCCAGGCCGAGAAAGACGGTATTTCGTTATACGGCGTAATCAACAACGATATCATCGTTGCTGAAAATTTTGTTGAAAAGCTTCACGGTTCTTTTGCTTTATATCCTAATTCCATTATTGGAGGAAAAATATATTACGCTCCTGGCTTCGAATATCATCAGTCAAAATACAGCAAATCAGATTTAGGAAAGGTTTTTTGGTACGCAGGTGGGGCAATTGACTGGGACAATGTCTATATCAAACACCGTGGCGTTGATGAAATTGATTATGGACAGTACGATAAACCTGAAAAAACTGATTTTGTCACCGGCTGTCTGCTATGCTTTGATAAACAAGTCATTGATAAAATCGGCTATTGGAATGAGGATTATTTTCTTTACTATGAAGACGCTGATTTTTGTGAAAGAGCCAGAAAAAAAAATATTGATCTAATTTATTATCCGGAACTTGTTATCTGGCACAAAAATGCCCAATCTACAAAAGGCCCGGGATCGGACATTCACACAAAATTTCAGGAAAAAAATCGTATTCGTTTTGGTCTAAAATATGCATCTTTAAAAACTAAGCTTCATCTCCTCTTTGAGCTCTCTTCTCCAAGAAGGAATAACAAAAAATAGAATAAGATTCAGGAATGAAAAAGAAAGAATAATAATATGCTTTATGGCAAAACCGTTGATCTGTTCCCATTTTCCTAAATAAATATATGGATAACAAGAAAGCAATAAGCCGATAAATGTAATAAGCAGCTTGTTGATTATTCCTTCAAAATACGGGATAAATCCCAATAAAATAATAAAATACCATGTCTGTATTTCTGCTCCAAACTTATTACCGAAAAATTGATTTAAAAGAAGATATGGAAGAATTAGTAACGAAAAAAAGATAAGCTTATTGAATATAGAGTTTCTATTTTTAGTTATAAAAATTACCGGAAGCGACAAATATTTTATTCCAATGGATAAAATAAAAAAAACTCTTGGAAGTATTTTCTTTCTGGAAAGAAAATATATACCAAATATTAAAAACGACACACTAATTAAATCATTGTGACCGTTGATCAGTCCGTCAACTAGTAAAAGCGGATGAGTGGCAAATATAAAAGCCCATTTTTTGTTCATCTTCCGTAAAACAAATACTGCCGCAATATAAAAGCACACAAAAGTCATCTTTAAAAAGATAAAGCTTAAAAGAAACTTTCCCGCTGCAAAAAACGAAGGAATGATAATGATCGCAAAAAACACCGGCCCGTATCTGAATGGCTGCTCTATCCATTGAAGAAACCGCAGCCACGGGTCATATGAAAAATCGATCGGTCGCATAAGATATGGGTTTTGATGGTATTGGGTAAGAATTTTGGCATCAAACATATATTTTAAAAAATCATGAGATATAAACGGATACGATAAACAAAGAATTGCAGCGATCATTAATCCTATCTTCATCGGGTCGTATTTTTTATACTGATTAATAAAATATAAATGAAAAAAGGTAAGGCAACTAATTAATACAAGATAAATTTCCCAGGAAAGCCTTCTTTGATAGTACCCTATTTGTAACACTGCCTCCAAAAACCGTGACCAAACCGGACTGTTAAAAAAAGTGATATTGGGATCAATAAGAACATATGAATACAAAAAAAAAGCGAATAAAACTATGCCGTAAGTTATAGTTATAAGTAATCTCTTCATCTATTATTTATGTAATCTCTTAATAATCATTGTTTTGTCTTCCCTCAACCATTCTGAAGCCGTATAATATTTTTCATCCGGAGTTCGGTTTAAAGTAAATCCTACTTTATCGTTTTTTACATCATTAGGAACAATGATATATGTATTTACCGCTGTATCTGGATTTTGGTTCGGATATTTCTTCTTTATCTCGCCGATCCATCTGAAAATATAATCATAGTCATAACTGTAGATTGACGGATTTTTTGCAAAATATACAAAAGACGCATTTTTAGTATCGTTCAAAATAAATTCAACGTTTGATTTTTTTGCCATCAATTCCCCTTGACTATTCTGCTTCATAAAAGATTGGGTAAACGTAACAATCTTACTAATAAGTAGTATAATCGCCCATGAAAAAATGACGTACTGCAAAATACGATTTTTTTTGATTGCCAATAGAGTTAAAAATATAAAAACTACTTCAACTGAAATAAAATGGTAGTTCCAGACCGGATTCTTTGTTCCAAAATAAACAATAAATAGGCTAAGTATGTTTAATACAAGAAACAATAATAATTTCAGATCGTCTTTTGAAAAACGTTTTTTTAATAAATTAAAAAATATTCCCGCTATAATCAGAACGATTACAAATATTGAAAATTGCTGAGGAATAGATAAGGCGACACTGCTTCTTTCAATAAACTTCTGAACTATTTCGTATTTTGATATTCCTATCTGTCCAACCACGGCTGTTGATTTAGATAGTGTAAAGATTAGACTTTTTATCTGCATGAATCCGTGTCTGACCTCAAAAAGAAAGAAGGGCAAAAGCATAATCATCAGACCTGACCAAAAACTAACTGTATTAATCAACCAATTTAACAAATTCTCTTTAAGTCTCTTTTTGTCTAAAATAGACAGAAAGAAAGTTGTAAAAAAATAAATTATCCATGTTACTAAAAAAACAACCCCTAAAGAAATATGGTGATTCAACAACAAACCGTAAATAAGACCCATTATCATGAAACTCTTTATATTTCTTTCTGCCCTGATTTCTTTGGTTTTATAAAAAAGCGTCAAAAGAACAAAAAGAAAGAGCGGGGCAAGATTTGGACTCCATATCTGGGTAATATAACTTGAAAAACAAAAAATTGCCAAAATCCATGTGGCAGGAACGGTTAATTTTTCAACTAATGATTTATTTAGAAAATAAATTGCCAGCGGAATACCTACAAAGTAAGGCAAAGAAATAATTAAAAAAAGAACTACCCGGGGATCCTTCGAGATTGCAACGCCAATACTTAATAACCAAATCCATTGAGGACCGTAAAAAATTCCCGGTATCCCTGAAGTGGGACCTATAAGAGATATTTTTTTTAAGTTATCCCAAGCCATGAGTAAATCACGCCCCGGATCATACCAAAAAGGAATTGCTCCGCTTAATATTGGTTTAATTATGATAAAAAACGGTATAATAAAAAGTAAGATAAAAGAGATACGTTTAAGTAGTTTGATCATTGTTTCTATTATATATGATACGCATTAATAATCAAAAAAAAGCAGCTAAAAAAAACTTTTTTTACCAGTTTCTTCCGCTATTTTTAGTGTTTCTACTTTTTATGTTTTTCAGATTCAATAATTTTGGAAATAGGATCGGCTTTGGCTGGGATCAGGAGCAATACACAACCCAGGTAAGGCAATTAATTGTCGATCATAAGCCGGTTTTGCTCGGTCCCCGGACTACGAACGACCGCGGATTTTTTCTTGCTCCCTATTTTACCTATTTAATCACGCCCTTTTTTTTACTTACCAACTTACATCCTTACGCAATCGGAATCTTTCTTATCTGTTTTAATATTTTATTCTTTATAGGATCATATTATATACTTTCCAATTTATTTTCTAAAAAAACTGCGATCCTGTTTCTTCTATTTTGGTCAATCAATCCTATTGCTGCAAGATATGATTCGGTTGCCTGGTGGCCGATATTTATTCCATTGGGGACTTTAATGGTTTTTTTTGTTTTGAAAAAAATATTTAATGATAATCGTTTAACTGACTGGTTGATTCTTGGAATCTTATGCGGTTTTTTTATTAATATGCATGTCCAGTTTGCATTTATTTTGTTTTTTGTTTTGATTTCTATTTTTTTGCATCAGAATGTCTTGATAAACCTGAAAAATAAACTCATATTTTTTATTGCATTTATTATTATGTTTACGCCGCTGATTATTTTTGACTTCAGACATAATTTTTTGAATACAAAACTTCTCTTAAGTTTTTTTTCAAAAGGAATAGCTGATGTCGAACCCTGGTTTTTTAACTGGACACTTCCATTTAAAAATGTAACTCAGCCTATTATTCTTACAAAGAATGTATTGATGATATTCTTCTTTTATATAGCCATTGCTTTCTCTCAATTTCTTTTATACCGGAAAAAAAGGGGTTATTTAAAGAATTTTTATTTAGCAGCTTTTATTTTGTGGATGGTTTTTCCGTTAATATTCGGCATATACGGACAACGACCGTCCGAATACTATTTTATGTTTTTGTACCCGTTTATATATATTACTTTAATTGAAATTCTCTTACTGTACAAGAAAAAATTGCTGATTTTTATTTTTATAATTCTCTTTATAATAAATCTTCGTCCGCTTTTTTTCAATCTTCAAGATGATAAATATAGTCTAAAATTCAAAGATGAGCTTATTCGTAAATTAACCGACCGTACAAAAGGAAAAAAATTCAATATCTCTTTTACAACATCAGTGGGCAGTGACGCCGGATTCAGATATTTGATCAAATATTACAAAATACATTACACTGGTGACTGGAAGGATCCGCTTGTCCAGATAAAAATACCCGCTAATAATAAATGCAGGATAAAAGTAAATGAAATGGGAGTAATTATTCCAAAGGAACTTTTATAACATTTTATCCAGCTCTGTCCTTAGGAAGTGATTATTGTTTATAAAGCGCCTTTTTTCTACGGTGAAAGTTCCGATTTTTTTTGTTTCAATAATAACCGATCTGGTATCCTCATATTTAATATAGGCGTCTATATAGTCGTCGGGAATTCCCGGCTTTGGTTCAATGATTAGATAAAGAGTTTTACTGTTCTGATTCCATTTTTCATCGCTGAATTGTATTTCTTTTCCAAATGAGTCCAGTGGATATCCTACCCAATGTGGCATATATCCATACTTAGATTTTCCATACCAGTTAAACAAATATGCCCAAGTCGTGTTCATCAAAAGCGGGTTTGTAACTGTATTGATTGCATAATCTCTTGTTTTATTATCTTTATATATATAATCCATTAACCTTTTTTCATCAAACAGGTCCTGTTTATTTTGTACCGAAAATAATGTCTCCCCGTTTTTGTTGTCCCTTAAAATAAAATTTATATTTGTAAATACCAGTAATATAATCATAAAAGCAACAAATATCTTACCTGTTTTTTTTCTAAAACTATTGCCAGCGCCGTATATGACATAAACCACAAGAATGATGAGCGGATAAATATTTCCGATATTTAAAAAGTAGGAATGATTTTTTTCAATAGGGTAGATAAAAACCGGTGAAAGAAACCATGTAAGTAAAAACAATAGAAGAGTTCGGTCTTTTTTAATTACTAATATTTTATAAAGCGGATATATTATGATAATAAAAAGTATTAAGAAGGCGGCTATTTGCTGGATTTGAGAAAATTCTGCCCTGGTTCCAAGTAAGTTTACGTAAATGTTTTTTACCAGACTATTGATAAAAGTAAATAATTTTTGTGGTAGATAAAAACCTGCATCTTCCTTTTTGGTAAAAAATCCCAATAAAGCCGTCAACCCTTGAAACTTAAATTTCACTTCTGAAGCCATATAAAAAATCCAAGGCAAAAACGAAAAAATATAAAGCAAATAATACCTACGAAATGAAGAAATAATCGTTTCTTTGTTGGTAAAGAATTGATAAATAAAAGCAAATATTATAAAAATAATCTGATATAAAAGAAAGAACTGGAAATCAACCGAAAAACCCCATGTTAATATCATTAACGGTATCCCTATTGGTTTATTTTTTAGAACCAACCACAAACCATAAAAAAATATTGCCGTCGTCAATATTGCCGGGGGCGGATTAGATAACCACCGCCCATATTGAACCACTTCAAAAGAAACAGACATGATTAACGAACATAAAAGGGCTATTTTTTCATTATTAAAAAGTTTTTTTGCTAAGAAGTATATGAAAGCAATATTAAGAATATTGATAAATATCATAGGTATACGGGCAATCGTAGGGTCACCGCCTGATAAAAAATAAAAAGGTGCGATGATATACCAATATAAAGGAGAGTGAAATAATCCCCTGATATCTGTTGTCGGTCCGATAATTTTCGGATGAAGATCTTTCAATATGCTGATCGATTGGAGCGCGTCTCTTGCCTGATCATATCCGAAAGTTACATGTTGAAAATATATTAACCGAAGTAAAGTTCCAAGCAAGATTATCCCAAGCAAAATTAATAAATTGCCTTTTTTTATAATCATATACGGGTGTTTGATATAATTATACAATATGAATGAGCTAACAATAATAATTCACTCGTACTCATCACCAGGGCTCCTTTCTTGTATTAAATCCGCATTATTACTTACAAAAAATATATATGTTATAGGCGAAGAAAAAAGGACTGACGCAAAAAAATTTTTATCTGAACGTAAAATTCAGGTTGTCCCATTTTCTAATCAAGGAATAGTTGAGCCGGCACGGAATTTTGGAATAAAACAAGCTAATACCACCTGGATATTTTTATTAGATGCTGATGAAACAATAACTTCGGAATTAGTACGGGAAATAAAGAAAGCAATTAGAGTTAAATCGTACGGATTTTACCAAATCCCAAGAAAAGAAATATTATTTCATTCATATTGGCTGAAATACGGAGGATGGTACCCTAATTATCAGACACGACTAATTCAAAGATCCAAATTTGTTCAATGGCCATCTTATATTCATTCAACGCCTGTTATAAAAGGAAAAAAAGGAATATTACATAATCCTATTCTCCATTATTCACAAAATAATATTTCAGAAATGGTAAACCGGACAATAGTATTTGAAAGTAACGAAGCAGATTTATTATATAAAGCCAATCGCAGTACATCAGTTATGATTTTTTTCCGAAAATTTTTTGGCGAACTTTATCGAAGACTTATAAAAGGCTTGGGATTTATGGATGGAACCTATGGAATAATTGAATCAATTTATCAAGCGTTTTCAAAAACTATTACATATTTATTTTTATATGAAAAAAGTCGGCATTTATGATCCGTTCTTAGACACTTTAGGTGGAGGTGAAAAATATATTCTTTCTATCATGGACGCCTTTTCAGATCTTGGCTACGAGATAAATATATTTTGGGATAAAGATTTAACTAAAGAAATCAAAGAACGTTTTCAACTTCGATCTATTAATACATCAAAGTTTGTAGATAAAAAAAACTTAAAAAACTTATGGCCATATGATTATTTTTTCTATATAACTGATGGAAGTTATTTTTTTTCAGGAGCAAAAAATAATTTTGTTTATGCGATGATTCCTAATAAAAAACTTTATGATCTAAACTTAATCAATCGGCTTAAATTAATTAATTACAAATTTATTACTCATTCTCTTTTTACTCAAAAATGGTTGAATAAATTCGGGGTTAAATCAACTGTAATAATGCCCTACTTAGATGATAGATTCATTAACCAAAATATCGATCCCGTTAGGAAAGAAAGGGTTATTCTTTCGGTCGGCCGTTTTTTTTCTCATCTGCACAGTAAAAAACAGGGTGAGATGATTAAGGTTTTTAAACTATTAAAAAAATCGAGCGCTCGATTTAAAGATTTTAAATTAATATTGGCTGGAGGCTTAATGAAGGAAGATCAAAAATATTTTAATGACTTAAAAAAATTATCCGGTAATGATCCTTCAATTATTTTCAAACCTAATATTAAACTTTATGAACTTTACAAACTATATAAACTTTCATCCTATTTTTGGCATTTTACCGGATATGGAGTTAATGAAGAAAAGAATCCTGAATTGGTCGAACATTTAGGTATCACTCCTCTTGAGGCCATGGCTTCAGGATGTTTGACATTTTGTTATTCCGCCGGCGGACCTAAGGAATTAATAACCGAGGGTGAAAACGGATTTTTGTTTTCAAACGCCGATGAACTAATCAATAAAATGATCAAAATCGAACAAAATGAGACTATGCAAGAAAAAGTTATCAATAATGGTAAACTGTTCATCAAAAATAATTTTTCTTATGAAATGTTTAAAAGAAAAATAAAGAGTGTCCTATGAAAGAATATCCAATCTCTATTATCATCCCCGTTTATAAGAATTATGAGATGTTCTTCAAATTCTTTGAAATAAATAAGAAATATTTTGAAAACTGTGAGGTAATTGTCATGAACGACTACCCGCAAGAAAATATTACCAAACCGGTAAAGAAAATATTTTCGGACGCGATCGTTATGAACAACAAAAAAAATTTGGGATTTGCCGGAAATGTCAACCGTGGCATTTTAAAATCAACAAGAGATTACGTTTTTCTTATGAATTCTGACGTCGTCCTAAAAGATGATTCTTATTTAAATTCTTTAAGGCATTTTAAACTTGATAAAAGTTTATTTGCGGTCGGCTTTGCTCAAATTGAAAAAGACAATAAAATCGTTGGGGCCAATCGTGCATATTTTAGCAACGGATTAATAAATCATACCTCTCTACAAACTACGTCTAACGGACCGTGCCCTATATTTTGGGCTGAAGGAGGATCTTCTATATTTAAAAAAAGTTTATTTATAGAATTGGGATTACTTGACGATCTTTATAACCCTTTCTACTGGGAAGATATTGATTTGTCATACCGTGCGTGGAAAGCCGGATATAAAATTTTGTTTGACCAAAATATTAAGGTTGAACATCGCCATGAATCAACTATCGGAAAGTATTTCGATAAATCCAAAATAATAAAAACCGCTTTCAGAAATCAGCTGATCTTTCATTGGAAAAATCTTACTGACAAAGATTTAATTATTAAACATTTGATGAATATTCCAAGATTTATTTTTTTCCCCGGATTTTTCGAAGCGCTAATAAGATTACCTAAAATTTTACAAGAAAGAAAAAAAACAGTAAAATTATTTAAAGAAACTGACATAGAAATATTAAGCAAGTTCAAAAGTTAATTAGACAATATGAGTAAAAAAATTTTCTTTATATTAGTTGGAATTTCTCTTATATCTTTATTCATAAATATCTATAAACAAAATTTAAACTGCCTGACAACAGACGAAGCGGCTTTTGGTTATAATGCATATTCTATTTTAAAAACAGGAAGAGATGAATACGGAAGCTTGCTTCCCTTGAGATTTAAATCGTTTGGTGATTATAAAATGCCTTTATATACTTATCTGTCAATTCCCTTTATTGCACTTGGAGGGTTAAATGAGGCAACCACGCGTTCGTTAAACACTGTGATCGCAATACTTTTCCCTTTTATAATATATCTGCTTTCTTATCAACTTTTTAAAAATAAACGCATTTCCCTGCTGGCATCTTTTCTTCTTGCTCTGTCCCCAGGACTGCAAACTGTTGGAAGACAGGCTCATGAATCATATTTGACTACTTTTTTCTTAGCCACGACAATACTATTTTTTTTGAAATTTAGGGAAAAGAACTCTTTTAAATCTTTTTTGAGCTTTACCCTGTCTTTATTTATTTTTTCATTAGGCTATCAATTCAGCAGGCTTTGGATAATTTTTTTTGCAATTGGTTGTATCTATTTTGTAGTTAAAAAAATGATTTCTAAAAAATTTATTCTACCTCTTATTATTGTTTTTGTAATTTTATTTGTGCCCGACATTATAGTTCGTCCGACAAGAGTCGGCAATCTGTTATTTTTTAAAAACATCGGACTTGGTCTTCAAACGGCAGAACTGAGAAGCGAAGGAGGAGAACGTGTACTTTATAACAAAGCCACTGTTGGAATTAAAAATCTAATATTAAATCACATTTCCTATCTATCGCCGCAGTTTCTCGTAATAAGAGGAGATGAAAACTATCGGTTCGGATACGAGGGAATTTCCTCTGTCACATTAATCGAATATCTATTTATTTTTATCGGGCTATATTATCTATTTAAGGAAAAGCAGAAATTCCGTTATATTTTATTAATCCTTCTTTTATTTGCTCCCTTAGCCGGATCACTTGCCTGGGCAGGATTTTCGATTACGAGAACACTTCCTCTAATAGTCATTACGTCAATTATTTCCGCATACGGATTTTTTGGATTGATTAAAGAAATAAAAAATTCAAAGACTTTAATATTTGTAATATTTTCATGTCTGTTTGTATATGGAATATTCTCATTTTACTCCTGGGATTTTTATTTTAATCATTATCCAAAACGGGCACTGACAATCCGGGCATTTCAATGCGGGAATAAAGAAATGGCAGAATTTATTAAAAAAAATTATTCATCGACCGATACATTTTATATTACTCAAAAAAACGGCCAACCATATATATTTTTGCTTTTTTATTTAAAATATCCTCCGGAAAAATATCAGCAGATTGCTAAACTATCAACTCCAGATAGATTTGGATTCGGACAGGTTGAAAGCTTTGATAAATTTATATTTTCGATAAGTTCTAATATCCAAACCAAAAAAACTATCTTAATCGGATATCCTGATGACTTTTCTGCTGAAGAAAACTCGTCACTTAAAAAAATTAAAATAGGAACTGAAACTATATTTCTAATTAAAGAGATTAAATGAAAGAGAGAGCAACAACGATATTATAGAAAGCATGAATTAAGATCGGGACTGTCAGACTTTTTCTCTGAATCATTATTAGTCCGTTGACCATACTTAAGAGCAAATCGGTTAGCATAAAAACTAAAAGCATACTGCCGTTGATCCGGTTGTTGGCAAAAAGAATCGGAACGTGTAAAAAAAAGAACAGAATACTGGCAAAAAAAGTTGATGAGTAAGCATTTTTTGACTCTTCATAAAGCCGCTTTAATACAAAACCTCGGGAAAGTATTTCCTCGGTAATTCCAGTAGCAAGAGCGGTTAGAACGATTAATCCAAATTGATTAAACGATGGAAAGTGACCGAATAAACTGACTTTATTAAATTTAATGTAAACTGAAACTAGGGCCGTCAAAAAAAGGATTAAACCGATTCCAAAACTGATAAAAAATTCTTTTATAAAACTTTTAAAGTTCTTATTAATAAATAAAGCAGAGAGAATTTCTTTTTTTTCAACGGATCTTATATAGATAAAAACAGGTAAGACAAAAACTAAAGGCTTAGCGATAAACTCATCAAACCACTCAGGAAGTTTAAAATAGGTTCTGTAAATAGCCCAAATAATTAAAATGACTGCCCATAGGTTCAACGCCTTCTGGGTCGGAGTCGTTCCCTTTTTATCATTCATAAGACCATTATTCTAAAAAGTCCTTTAATTTTCTAGCCCTTGTCGGGTGTTTCAATTTCCTTATTGCTTTGGCCTCAATCTGTCTGATCCTTTCCCTGGTCACTTTAAATTCTTTTCCAACCTCTTCCAAGGTCTTCGGTTTTCCATCTTCCAGTCCAAACCTCATCATTAATACTTTCTTTTCTCTCGGAGATAGCGTTTCAAGAACTTTATTTAAAGCATCTTTTAGTAGTTCCCGGGAAACTTTATCATAAAGAGACGGTTGATTTGTATCGGCAACAAATTGTTCAAGAGTAGCTTCTTTATCATCCCCTACCGGAGTAGATAACGATCTTGGCTGCTGGGAAATTTTCATTAGATTTTCAATTTCCGGAACCGTCATAAGCATTTCTTTAGCAGTTTCCTTCACCGTTGGCTCTCTACCTAGTTTTTGGGTTAGTCGTCTTTGAGTTTTATAAAAACGATTAATATGATCAACCATATGGACCGGAATTCTTATCGTCCTTGATTGATCAGCAATTGCCCTGGTAATCGCCTGTCTTATCCACCAAGTGGCATATGTTGAAAATTTATATCCACGGCGCCAATCATACTTTTCCACTCCGCGGATTAATCCCTTATTACCTTCTTGAATTAAATCCAAGAACGACAATCGTCTGCCTAAATATTTTTTTGCAATTGATACTACAAGTCGGAGATTGGCTTTCGTTAGCTTATCTTTAGCTTCTTTATTCCCTTTTTCATATTTTTTTGCCAGATCGATTTCATCGGCAAATTTTAAAAGCGGCGTTTTTCCAATTTCCTTTAAATACATTTTGATCGGATCAAGCGATTCACCGTGTTTTAAAACTACCAAATGTTCCAGTTCTTTTTCGATTTCTTCGACTGTTTTTTGTGACTCACTTTCATCCCTAGTTGAAATCGTTTCAAAAATATCAATTCCTCGCTTTAAAGCGTCATCAAAAAAACCATCAATCTCTTTGATATGTTTTTCCGGATTCGGGAGCACCAGTAAAATATCGTCTTGTACCAAAAATCCGTCTTCTACTCCTTGAGTGATTAATTCTTTTAAAGACCTCGGAAGATGATGTTTTATCATAGGGTGTTACTATTCTATAAAGAAATTAGTGTTTTTTCTACCTCTTTTAAATTTTCAGAGATTTTCTTTAGTTGTTTTTTATTTTCCGGGCTTTCTTCTTCTGAAAGAATCTTCTTTATTTCCCGTTTGAAATAGTATTTTTTTATTTCGTGAATTAACCTGTCTAAACTTTCATTAGCCAGACTATGATCAGCTGAAGCAAATAAAAATATTTCATCAAATATAGGACGTATTTCATTAGGTAATTTTTTACCAAAATAGTTTATATCCGTTTTGCTATTTTTTTCTATCTCCTCAAAAAATAAACGGCTGATCTTTACGTATGAAGGATGCAAAAAATATTCCGGTTTTAAAATCTCAAAAACGCTACGATATATTTTGTTTGGGTCTTCACTTTGAAAAACTATACTTAGGACATATTTGTCAATTGTTAATTCCCTAATATCTTCAACAGGCTTATTGTATTTAATTTTATTAAGCGAAAGTTGTTTCTTTTTTATTTTTAATTGGCTGATTAAATTTTCAACCGTATTTTCGGAAACTTCCAGAATGTCGGCTAATTTTTTAACATAAAAAGTCCGGACAATCGGATTGGTAATTTTTTCGATCACCGGAATTATCTCTTCTCCGATCTTTTTTTTAGCAAAGGCTGATTCCTCCGGATATTTTTTTTGGGCGGTATCAATTAAAAAATCGTAAATTGGAACCGGTTTGGCAAGCGATTTTTTAAATTTATCCGGATCCTTATTGATAGCCTCATCAGGATCTTTGGCAAAATCTATTGTAACTACTCGAACTTCAAAATCAAATTTTTCTGCCTCTTCTATTCCCCGCTTAATTGATTCTACCCCTGCGGTGTCCGCATCCATCATTAAAGTAATTTTATCGGTGTACCGTTTAAGAAGTTTGAGTTGTTCCATTGTTAAAGCCGTCCCTTTAATGGCGACAAAATTAGAATATCCATGTTGAAAAGGTGTGATCATATCAAGTTCGCCTTCAACAATGTAAACATTTTTTTGTTTTTTTATCTCTTCAATTGCCAAATTAATTCCAAACAAACATTCTCTTTTGTGGTAAATTGGTGTTTCCGGTGTATTAACATATTTTGCTTCCTTTTCGTTTCCTCCGGATAAAATTCTTCCGGAAAAACCAAGAGTATTACCTCGACTATCTTTCAGCGGGAACATTAAACGGCCACGAAATCGATCATAGTAACTACCTCTTTCGCTTCGAATCACTAAACCGTTTTCAAACATTTCCTCCTCTTCATACTTTTTTTTCTTCAGAAATAATTTCAGCGAATCCCAGGAAGACGGTGAATAACCCAGTTCAAATTTATTGATAATGGATTGATTCAATAGCCTTGTCTTTAAATAAGAGCTGGCTTTTTTTCCAAAATCAGTTTTATTAAGAATGTAATTAAAAAATTCACTAGCCAGTTGATTCATTCCTATAAATCTTTCTTTTTTCTGCCAAATCTTATCTTCAAAGCTGATTTTATTCAATTTTAATTTAACTCCAGTTTTTTTTGCTAGCTCTTTTAAGGCTTCAATGAAAGTGATATTTTCCCATTTCATTAAGAACTTTATTACATCTCCACCTTCTCCGCAGGCGCCGAAACAATGCCAGATTCCCCGCTCGGGAGAAATTACAAAAGAGGGGCTTTTTTCCTGATGAAATGGGCAAACGGCTTTGAAATTGCGGCCGGCCTTTTTTAAAGTAATAAACCCTCCGATAAATTCAACAATGTCAATCTTCCGTTTAATTTCCTCAATCTGGTTTTCCACGGTTCTATTTTAACACCAATTTGCCCTGAAGTAGAGCAAAAGGGTTGATATTTAATCTTTTATATTTTATATTTAAATTATGGTCTATCTCTATTTGGACAAAAATACAATAAAACTACTTTACTTGAAAAAAACGCTTTTAGGCCAACAGGAAACTCTATATCATCAAAAAACTTACGAGTCTGACTTGATTGATAAGGGAAAAATAATAAATGTTGATTTATTAGCCTCGGCTATCAAAGAGGTGGTTACTTCATCGAACAAACCCGTTGCCGATAATCAAATCAGTTTGATTCTTCCTCAAGAATTTTTTAGTTTTTTCCGTACTACCGTTCCTACAGACATTGCGCCATCAGCCCTTAATTCATTTATTTCCGACAAAGCCCGCTCGATATTGCCGGTTGATAACACTGACTTGGCCAGCGATTACTTTGTCCAGGAATCGCAACAGGAAAAAGTTGTCACATATTTTGGAGTCAACCAGGAAACCGTCAACAGCATTAAACAGGCTCTTACTTTAATTGATTTTAAGGTTGTTTCAATAATCCCTGATACAATGGCTTATTTTAAATTGTTTGAAAAAACATTAAGAAAAGAGAAGAAAGAAACTATCCTTTATGCCGAATTGGGAGAAAATGTTTTAAGCGGTTATTTATTTGATTCTTGCGGATTAATTGACGATAAAAAGATATCGATAAAATATTCTGAAGAAGACAAGATTTCCGATATTTTAAAAACAAAAGTAGATGAGATCGCTGCTGAAAAGAAAAAGGTCAACCGGATCATTATTTCGGGAGAAAAATCCGACACTATCCGCCAAGATACTTTTACCAAGTCTGTTGGTGTCTGGACAAACCCTTTAAAAAGAATTGTTCCAACATTTTATGAAAGTTATTTAAAAATGTTAATACCTAAGGATGGAAAAACTTTTCCGATCTTAACCTATGACGTTTGTTTTGGCGCTTTCATATTGTCAGAGGAAAATAAGAATTTTTCAATTTTAAGGAATAATGTTTATTCCGTTAAGAACAAAGTTTTTTTACCAAAAATGAAAATGCCGAAAAAGGAAGTTTTTCTTTTTATCGGTTCGTTTGTTATTTCCTTTTTGCTTTTTGTTCTTATTTCTAAATTTGGTGGAAGTATAAAGATTCCTGATTTTTTAACGAAAAAAGATACTGTTGTTGTGACTCCGACCACCGCGCTTCCGACTCCGACTCCGACTCCTAACTTTAAAAAGGAAGAAGTTAAAATTAAGATACTAAATGGCTCCGGCGTTAAAGGTAAAGCAACAGAAATTAAAGAAATTCTTCGAAAAAAAGGATACGTAGAAATCCTAACCGATAATGCCGATAACTTTGATTATGTTGTTACTGAAATTCAGGTAAAAAGTGATAAAAAGCAATTAGGAGATATGATAAAAAATGATCTGAAGGATTATGTAACCTCACCTAAGATCACAATATTGGATGACAAGGAAGCGTCTGATCTTGTTTTAATCTTCGCCGCCGACTTCAAATGATATAATAATTCGATGGAAACCAATATTGAACAACTAAAAATTAAATATCAGTCAATTCTGAGTAAAGCTGATCTTAGTAATAAGAAAAAAGGGTTAAAAACTTTAGAAGAACAAAGTTATGAAGCGTCTTTTTGGAGTGACCCAAAAAAAGCCGGTGAAATCATGAAGAAAATTACGGATCTAAAAAAAGAAATAGAAGATCTGGAAATGATGGAATTATTATTGGAGGAAAACCAAATTGAAGACGCAAAAAAATTAATCGACAAATATGAAGTCCTTCTTTTTCTTTCCGGACCTTATGATAAAGGCGGGGCTGTCTTTTCAATTCATGCCGGTCAGGGAGGAACCGAAGCGATGGATTGGTCGAGCATGCTTTTTCGAATGTATACGCGGTTCTTTGAAAGAAAAGGATGGAGATTTGAAGAATTTGACAGAGTAGCTGGAGAAGAAGCCGGAATAAAAAGTTCTATCATTAATGTCTATGGAAAATTTGCCTATGGTTATTTAAAAGCTGAAGCCGGAGTTCACCGTTTAGTCCGTCAATCCCCTTTTAACGCTGACAAGCTCCGACAGACCTCATTTTCACTGGTAGAAGTTTTGCCGATGATTGAAGATAAAGAAATTAGTATCCGAGACGATGAGGTCGAATGGGAGTTTTATCGATCAGGTGGCCACGGCGGTCAAAATGTCAATAAAGTTTCAACGGCAGTCCGGCTAATTCATCGTCCTTCAGGTATTATTATTACCTGTCAAACAGAAAGAGATCAGGGTTCCAATCGAGAAAGTGCTATGAAAATTTTACGGGCAAAACTGTGGAAAATAGAACAAGAAAGGAAAGCTAAAACAATCGCCGGTTTTAAAACTGAAACAATGGCGTCATGGGGACATCAGATTAGATCATATGTACTTCATCCCTACAAATTGATAAAAGACTTGAGAACAGATTATGAAGAAACACAGACCGATAAAGTACTTGACGGCGAACTTGACGGATTTGTAGAGGCCTTTTTGAAAATGTCAAAATAAAAAAATAATAAAATAATTAAATATTTATTTCTTCATTTGTTTATTTGATTATTGAATTTATTTCTCAATCTGCTATCCTAGTCCTATATGGAAAATAAAAATTTGATTCATACCTTGGAAACAAAAGTTGTTGATGGTATTCCTTATGTTTCTTTTTTTACTTTTATTGCGATCGCGGTTATTGTCGGCTCTGTTTTAGGTTTCGGCTTTTCTCGGTTTAACAAAAAAACTACCGGTAGTAAAGACGTGAAAGATACCGCTCAATCTGCAGGCATCGTTGATAAAAAAACTTTCAAAGATAGTGTTGAAGGTATTTTAAGAGAAGGAGGAATAGACGGAGAAGGCAACTTTCACATTGAGCGTCCCGGTGGAGAATCTCAAAATGCTTATCTTACCTCAAGTACTGTTGATTTGTCCGTTTATGTTGGTAAAAAAGTTAAAGTTTGGGGACAAACTTTTTCAGGACAAAAAGCCGGTTGGTTGATGGATGTGGGACTTGTGGAGATAGAAAAATAACAATGATTACATTCGATAAAGTTACAAAAAAATTTCCCCTAGGCAATACTGCTTTAAGTGATATTTCTTTTGAGATTGATAATAATCAATTTGTTTTCTTAGTCGGCCAGTCAGGAGCTGGAAAAACAAGTATCCTAAAGATGATCACACAAGAGATCAAACCGACCAGCGGATCAATTATTGTCGATGATTTTGATTTAACAGATAAAAATTTTTCTCAAAAAATTAATTTACGCCGGAAGATCGGAATTATTTTTCAGGATTTCAAAGTTTTGGCCGACAAAAATGTTTTTGAAAATGTCGCTGTCAGTCTTAAAGTTATCGGGTTAGATCATTCAGAAATTAAAGCAGAGGTAAAAAAAACCCTTGAATTAGTTGGTCTTTCCAAAAAAGAAATGGTATTTCCTGTTCAATTGTCTGCCGGCGAGCTGCAAAGAGTAGCTATCGCAAGAGCCGTCATTGGAAATAGGGATATCATAATTGCCGATGAACCAACTGGCAATCTTGACCCAAAAACTTCCTGGGACATTATGAAAATTTTTAAAAAATTGGAGGGAAAAAGAACCATAATCATTGCCACTCATAATACCGATATTGTTAATTCGTTCCAAAAAAGAGTCTTAGTATTGAAAGAAGGTAAAATCATTAAAGATCAAAGAAAAGGAGGTTATGAATTATGAAAGACATATGGACATCAATCAGAAGAACCCCTTATCAGTCGTTATCGGCTTTTTTAATTCTGTTCTTCACTCTTTTTTTAACATTGATATTGTTCGTTTCTCTCACCTTTCTTTATGGCACCCTAAACTATCTTGAGACAAAACCTCAAGTAACCGTTTATTTTCAAACGAAAACTCCGGAAACACAGATTTTTAAAGTCCGTGAAGAATTAATGAATTCGGGAAAAGTACTAAATATAAAATATATTTCAAAAAATGAAGCTTTTAATATTTATAAACAATTAAATAAAGATAACTCTTTGCTTTTGGAAATGGTTTCGGCCGATATTCTTCCTCCGTCTCTTGAAATATTTGCAAAAAAACCTGTTTTTCTCCCCGAAATAGCAGAGTATCTAAAAAAGCAGGGAGATATCGATGAAGTCCAATATGAAAAAGATATTATTGAAAAGTTGCTTGTACTAACTAATACTATTAGAAAGTCCGCGTTGATCTTTTTCGGCTATTTGATTCTTATGTCTATTGTCGTTCTGACAACGACAATTCTTTTCAAAATCGCTCTTAAGGAAAGCGAGATTACTTTACTAAAGTTAATCGGCGCGACTAATTCTTATATTAGAAAACCCTATGTTTCAGAAAGTTTATTTTTAGGAATGGCTGCCTCAATATTATCATTTAGTATTTTTGCGGTTATAGTTCTTTACTTCAATCCCTTTTTGCAATCTTATTTCAAGGGAATCACCACTCTTTCAGTTGATATTTTCAACTATTCGTTGGTAATCTGGCCATTAAATTATATTTTCTTTGCCATTGTTTTTGTATCTATCTCAATATTTGGTGCTGTCATCGCTTCGGTCGCCTCTTACATCGCCACTAATAAATATCTAAAGGTATAATTAAATAATGATCAAAAAAACTCTTGTTTTTATTGTTTTATTTTTCTTGATTATTGTCTCAGTCCGTGCACAAGACACAACCGATCTACAAAAAAAAATCAGTGAATATCAAGAAAAGCTCCAGCAGTTAAAACAGCAAAAAAATACCCTATCTTCACAAATCCAATATATGGATACTCAAATCGATTTAACTTCGTTGCAGATAAACCAAACTGAACAAAAAATTTTAAATACCGGAAAAGAAATTGAGGTTCTGGGTTCAAGGATCGAAGGATTGGATCAATCTTTAGATTATTTATCTAAACAACTTATTCAAAGAATTGTAATTGGTTATAAGAAAAAGCCATTATCAATCTTTTCTCTTCTTTTTGATAATAAGAATGCATATGACTTTCTTAATCAAGTTAAATATTTAAAAACTGCCCAAGATAATACTCAAAAACTTCTTTATACAGTTCAAGAAACAAAAACAAATGCCGAGGAACAGAAAAAATTACGGGAAGAAAAGAAAATCGAATTAGACAAATTAAACGAAACTCTAACTTATCAAAAACAATCGCTCGATAATCAGAGAGGCCAAAAACAGAGGCTTTTAAACGCCACTCAAAGCGATGAAGCTACTTATCAAAGACTCCTATCTCAAGCACAAGAACAATTAGCATCGTTCGGACGATTTGTACAGGGACAAGGCGGTTCCTCACTTCTAAGCAATCAAACAAGTTGTGATGACTGGGGTTGTTATTATAGCCAAAGAGACAGTCAATGGGGAGCAAACTCTCTTAATGGAACCGGCTATACTTTGGCAAGCGATGGATGTTTAGTCACTTCAATGGCCATGGTTTATACTCATCTAGGTCGGCGAAACGTAAACCCTCAAACAATTAATTCTAATTCTAGTAACTTTGCTTCATATTATCCGGCTTATCTCGAATACACAATTTCTGCTGACGGATTAACAACTTCTCGAATCAGCGCCTCTATTGATTCCACCCTTTCATCAGGAGATCCGGTCGTAGTCGGCGTCAGAGCTTACGGAGGCACTCACTTTGTGGTATTAATAAGCGGTTCAGACGGAAATTATATTATGAATGATCCTTTTATTGAAAATGGCCACAAGATATCTTTTAATAGCCACTATTCTGTCGGTAGTATTTTCGAAATAAGAAAAGTTGTGCCCCAATAAAGGATATCTTTCATTATTTTTATCCTTTTCCTACACCCTAATTCTGTACTTATGTAGGTTATAAGCGGTTGATTATATATATACTATATATATTCTGTTGTTAGGTTTAAAACAAGTTAACTCGTTAACCGAATAACCGATGAAACAGATTATTTTCTCAATCATCATATTATTTTTTATAAATTTTATTTTTTCTAATAAGTCTTTAGCTCAATCGAAAGTTTTAATTAACGAATTTTTGATTGATCCCCCGCCTCAAACTGTCGAAATATTTAACTCAGGAACGGAAAGTGCTGATATTTCCGACTGGATAATTGATGATTCAGGTGGAACGACTTTTTATTCCATTCCGAAAGACAGCGTTATTTTTCCCAATCAATGTCTGGTTTTTTCCGGAGATTTCAATTTAAATAAAACATCGCCTGACACAGTTCGATTAATAAATAGCTCGCAACAATTAATCGATTCCTTTTCTTACAAATCCAGTTCGGGTTCCGGGATCAGCTATTATCGATTTCCAGACAATGATAATTTCTGGACGACCGGATCAGCTAATTTAGAATTTTATAATCAAACTAATGTTTCCTGCTTAATAACTCCGCCACCTTCTCCAACACCAACACTAACACCTGCTCTGATTCAACCGACTCCGACGTTGACCGCCGTAGTCTTGACGGAGGCGGGCCCAACGACTTCTCCTACACCACAACCTACTCCCTTGTTTTACGAAAACATTTACATTTCTGAGGTCATGGTTAACCCATCGACAGGTGAAAAAGAATGGGTGGAAATTTATAACAACAATGATTTTTCCGTTTCTTTAAACAACTGGTTTATCGACGATCAGGAAAACACCGGATCGTCTCCAAAAATATTTTCTTTGATAATTAATGCAAAAAGTTATGGGGTTGCCGATCTTACTTCGTCAATGTTTAATAATGACGGAGATAGTGTTAGATTATTAGATTTTAATAAAGATCTAAAAGATGATTTTGAGTATCAGAAAACTGAATCCGGAAAAACTTTAGGAAGAATTTCTTTTGAGTCAGAGAATTTTTGTTTTCAGGAACCCAGCAAAAATTCCGTTAACAATCCATGTATTAACCCAACTCAAACGCCAATCACCCTGACACCAACCGAAAAAATAATTTTTCCATTAACAACAAAGGATACCTCTTCTAACATACCGGTTGAAAAAGATAATAACTTTGATGCATTGGTACATCGAAGTGTTAATTATCCAACCAGTGTTATTCAAAATAATCCAGATAACGGTGAAGTCCTAGGAATAACCTCAGATTCCCTAAATAACAGTCATTTACTTCTCCGCACTCTTTCCGCAATTTCATTTTCATATTCCCTTTTGACTATCATCTCAATATTATTTAAAATGAAATTATCGTATGGAAAAAATAAAAACTTTTATTCATCGTTTATTCGTTCCTCATGAGGAAAACAACTTCCGTGCTAAAAGCCTTCATACTGATTTTTTAACCGTTTATTTAGTAATTGCTTTTCTAATGATGATCGCTTTTAAACAAGGTAATAACGTTTTGGGTTTTGCAACCGATATCAGTGTTAATAAACTTTATCAGTTGACAAATGAGCAACGGCAAAATAACAATTTGTCTCCGCTTTCTTTAAACTCAGCCCTGACTTTGGCTGCCCAAAGAAAAGCCGAAAATATGTTCGCTGAAAACTATTGGGCACACTATTCTCCCGATGGAAAAACTCCTTGGGATTTTATTCTTGGAGCTGGATATCAATATGAATATGCGGGAGAAAATTTAGCAAAAAATTTTTTGTTTAGTAACGGCGTTGTTGATGCTTGGATGAATTCTGCTACTCATCGGGATAATATTTTAAAAAAAGAATATACGGAAGTTGGATACGCAATTGTTAACGGTGTACTGAATGGTGAACAAACTACTATAGTAGTCCAGGAGTTTGGGAAGCCGATGGCAAGTTCTTTTACCCCGGAGACAGTTGAAGCTAGTGAAGCAACCAAAAATGTTCCGGCGCTTCCGGAAGTCAAGGCAGTTGTTGAGAAAAGAACAGAACAAATCGTAGCTCAAAAAACCGTTCCGCCAAAAATAAATGCTTTCAATTTTACGTTTAATTTGAATGTTATCTTTATTGCTTTTCTATTATTGGCATTGGCTCTTGATTTTTATTTTGCCTCTAAGTTTAATGTCATCAGAATTGGTGGAAAAAATATTGCTCACTTTTTATTTATAATTTTTATATTGATAGGATTGTTTATGTCAACAATCGGTGCAATCATTTAATCTATGGCCAAACATTTGTATTTAAATTTGAAAAAAGAATTTAAAAATCATCTTTTTGATTATTTACTATTAATTACCGCCGGTATATTTTTTTTAATTTTATTAAATATTTTTCGCGGACAAAGAGTGACAGAATTTTTTATTTTGGTTTCTTTTGCTTTTTTCTATATTATTTGGGGCGTCTATCACCATATTAGCAATGAAACTCTCCATTTAAAAACTGTGGTAGAATATATCCTGATCGCCTTTATAATTATTTTTCTTTTGAAAATTATAATTTTACCCTGACTTTATGAAAGGATTGATTCTTGCCGGAGGGTTGGCTACTCGACTTCGACCTTTAACTTGGGTCACCAATAAACATCTTTTGCCTATTTATAATAAGCCGATGATATATTATCCGTTGGAATCGTTGGCCAAAGCAGGAATAAAAGAAATTCTTATTTCAAGCTCCCCGGATCATGCCGGACAATTTGCTAATCTTCTCAAAGGAGGAGATCAGTTTGGAGTTAAACTTTACTATTCAGTTCAAGAGAACCCAAAAGGTGGAATTGCACATGCGATTGGGCTGGCTGAAGAATTTGCTAAGGGTGGTAAAATTACAGTTATCTTAGGCGATAATATTTTCGGTTACAACCTAAAACCAACTATAGAAAAATTTAATAAAAAGGACAAAGGGGCAACGGTATTTGGAATAAAAATGCCGGAGATGGAATCAAAACATTACGGTGTAATCGAGATTGATTCTGTCGGAAAAGTTCTTTCGATAGTGGAAAAGCCGGAAAAACCAAGATCTAATATCGCCCAAACCGGCGTATATGTTTACGATCAGCGGGTTTTTGAGTTTATACGTAAACAAAAGCCGTCTTTGAGAGGCGAATTAGAAGTGACCGACCTAAATAATTTTTACCTTAAGGAGGGAACTCTGGAGTGTGCCCTTCTTGATTGGTGGATTGATGCGGGTACTTCTCATGACGAATTGCTTCGAGCCAATAATCTTGTAGCTGAAAAAGTCCGACTAGGACTACTTTAATCTATGGATACGACTCAATTATTGCTTTCAACAGCAGTCACTATTACAACTATTCTATTAATAATTGTTAGCGTTCAATTAATCTCACTTCTAAAACAGTTAAAAAAAGAGCATGTTAAAAATGATAGTCATCCTGTTGCTAAAGGCTCCGAAATTAAGAAAGATAAAATAACAAAAAAAAAGATCAACCTCACTACATTACTTGAAAAAATGAAAACACGTATTTCCCACCCTCATTCCTCAAAGAGGAAGTTCTTCAAATCCATTTGACTTTACTTATTACGTTTTGTATGATATATTAGTTTTTTTACTCCCCGTCATGTGTACTGGGGTTTTTGTTGTTAATAAAATATTATTTCAATCTACCGGATGAACAAAACTAATAAATCAAGTATTTTACCCCACAAAAGTTTGTTCCTCGGAAAAAAAGATGAGCTGCTTGAAAAGTTTAATTTGATTGAGGTTCAAAAAAATTCCTGGGCTGAATTTACCGAAGTCCGATTAAAAGAAATTTTCAATGAATTCTTTCCTATTGACGATTACACGAAAAAAAAGTTTACCATATATTTTGAAGATCTTTATTTTGGTGAGCCTCGATATAACATAGACTTATGTTATAAAAAGAAATTAACTTACGACGCTCCCGTATATCTCAAACTAAGATTGGTTAATAAAAAAACCAATAGTGAAAAAAAACAAGATATTTATTTTTTTAATCTTCCTAAAATGACTGATCGTGGCACTTTCATTATCAATGGTATTGAAAGAGCGATCATAAACCAAATTGTCCGTTCACCGGGAGTATATTTCACCGCTGAAATTGACAAAACAACCGGATTAACATTATATAACGCAGAGATAAGGCCATATATTGGCGCATGGCTTGATATGACAATCAACAAAAACGGCTTGATTGAAATGAAGATTAATAAAAAAAGGAAGTTTTTATCAACTGTTTTTCTTAAAGTATTTGAGAATGATACAGAAGCAGATATTATCAATTATTTTTCCGACATAGATCGAAGTTTAGTCGAAAAATATCTTATCCCGACCCTTAAAAAAGATCAAACAAAAAATAAAGATGAAGCGGTATTGGAAATTTATCGAAAAATTAGGCCGGGTGAACCTCTGATTTTGGAAAATGCTTACGAAACAATAAATAACTTGCTTTTTAATCAGAAAAGATATTCTTTGGCTGATGTCGGGCGGTATAAAATTAATAAAAAACTTGGCCTGAATATTGAGATAAAAAAAGAAAATCGTTTATTAACTAAGGAAGATATTATTTCTTCTATCAAATATCTTCTTAACCTAACCCAAAACAAAGGTGAGTTTGACGACATTGATCATTTGGGTAATCGAAGACTTAGAACGGTCGGAGAATTGATCAGTTTGTATGGAATCAGAGTTGGAATGGTTCGAGTAGAACGGGAAATAAAAGAAAGAATGAGCTTAATTTCCGGAGAAGAATTAAACGTTATACCAAGCCAGGTGGTTAATTCAAAACCATTGATTGTTGCAATTAATTCATTTTACAGAACCAGTCAGCTGTCAACGATCGTTGACCAAACGAATCCTTTATCCGAGCTTGACAATCTAAGAAGGATTACAGTCGGCGGACCTGGAGGGATTGAAAAAGAAAGAGCTTCGTTTTCAATCCGTGATATTTCCTCATCTCAATACGGAAGGATTTGTCCGATCAGAAGTCCTGAAGGACCAAATATCGGTGTTGTGACATATATGGCCCTTTATGCAAAAGTTAATAAATACGGCTTCTTAGAAACTCCTTACAAAAAATTAATTAAGGAAAAAAGCGGTGATAAAACAAAGATAAAAATTTCCGATGAAATTGTTTATTTACAAGCAGATGACGAAGAAAAATATTTTATTACTTCAGGAGACGTAAACGTAAATGAAAATGGTTATTTGACCGATCAAATGGTCACCGCCCGCCATGATGGTGATCTTATTGAAGTGCTAGTTGAAAAAGTTGATTTAATAGACGTTTCACCACGTCAGGTGCTCGGAGCATCAGCTTCCCTCATTCCTTTCCTTCAAAACGATGATGCTTCCCGAGCTTTAATGGGTTCCCACATGCAATGTCAAGCCGTACCTTTAATTAATTCTGAAGCACCAATTGTCGGAACGGGACTTGAAGAAAAGGTTAGTATTGCTCTCGGAAGAACTATCAAAGCATCGGAAGATGGTGTTGTAAAGTATGTTGATGGACAAAAGATAGTCTACAAAGGAAAAAGCGGCAAAACCTACGAATATAAACTGGAAAGGTTCACCCGCACTAATAAAAACGTTTCTTTTGATCAAAGACCAAAAGTTAGCCAAGATCAGAAAATCAAAAAGGGAGATATAATCATTGATGGCCCGTCCACTGACCGAGGCCGTTTAGCTTTGGGAAAAAATTTGTTAGTTGCTTACTCCTCATTAAATGGATTAGGTTACGAAGACGGCTTTGTTATTTCTGACCGATTGGTCAAAGAAGATGTTTTGAGTTCAATTACGATGGAGGAGTTTATCGCTGATGTTATTGATACTAAACTTGGACCGGAAGAACTTACTCGTGACATTCCCAATGTCCGTGAGGAAATTCTTCAAAACCTTGACAAAGAAGGACTTGTTACTATTGGAACCGAAGTAAAAGGTGGGGACGTATTAGTCGGTAAAGTTGCTCCAAAAGGTGAAAAAGAATTAACAGCTGAAGAAAGATTGCTTCGGGCAATATTCGGAGAAAAAGCTAAAGATATTAAAGATACATCGCTTCGAATGCCTTACGGAAAAAGAGGTTCAGTCGTCAATATCGAAACTATCAACGGTAAAAAGGATCCAAATGAACTTGAACCAAGTGTTTTGCAAAGGATTATTGTTAATACCGCTCAGTTAAGAAAAATAACCGTCGGTGACAAATTGGCCGGACGACACGGAAATAAAGGTGTTATTTCAAAAATATTACCTTCATGGGATATGCCTTACCTTGAAGACGGAACACCGGTTGATGTAATCTTGTCCCCTCTTTCAATTCTTTCGCGTATGAACTTAGGCCAGTTATTCGAAAATTTAATGGGAGTGATCGCAAAACACACTAGTACGGATATTTCTATTCCTGTTTTTGAAAAAATTAAAGAAGATTTTATCACTAACGAACTTAAAAAATCCGGATTACCTATTGATAATAAGGTCACTTTATATGATGGTCAAACAGGTTTACCGTACGAAAGAAAGGCCTTGGTTGGAACAAGTTATATTATCAAACTAATTCACATGATCGAAGATAAGTTTCATGCCCGATCAGTCGGACCTTATTCTCTTGTCACTCAACAACCATTGGGAGGAAAATCACAATTAGGTGGACAAAGATTTGGAGAAATGGAAGTTTGGGCGCTCGAATCACACCGGGTTCCTTATACTTTACAGGAATTATTGACAATCAAAAGTGACGATGTCCGTGGCCGAACCAAAGCTTTTGAATCAATCATAAAAGGTATTGATATTCCACAATCATCAGTCCCGGAATCATTCCACGTACTTGTCAAGGAATTAAACGCTTTAGGCTTATCAATTGATTACGCTAAATAATTATGGAAGATATTAACACGGTTGATTTTTCCGGATTAAGGATTACTTTTGCCTCTCCAGAGACAATCATTAAGTGGTCTCATGGAGAAGTTATTAAGCCGGAAACCATTAACTATCGCACTTTCCGCGCAGAAAAAGACGGCCTTTTTGATGAAAGGATTTTCGGACCTACAAAAGATTACGAATGTTATTGTGGTAAATATAAGAGAATGCGTTATAAGGGAATAGTTTGCGACCGCTGCGGAGTTGAAATTACAACTTCTGCAGTTCGAAGAGAGAGAATGGGTCATATTAAACTCGCATCCCCTATTGCTCATATCTGGTATTTTAAAGGGACATCATCAACTTTAAGTATTATTCTTGATGTTCCTCCACAAGCACTGGAACGGATCATTTATTACGCGCTTTATTTAGTTAAAGAAGTTGATAAAGAAAGTCAGAAAAAAACTTTAAAAACCATTGATCAATTGCAAAAAGACGAATTAAAAAAGATTGAAGAAGATTTTATTAAAAAAGAGGAAGAAATCAATACTAGCTTCGAAAAACAATATCAACTTCTTGAGAAAAAAATTACACACCGCGAGCAATGGGAAATCGCCAAGCAAGAGGTCGAATTCAAAAAGCGGGAACAATTAAAATTGCTGTCAAACGAACAGACCGATACAAAAACCAAAAAATCAGCCTATTTTGAAAGAGTTGCAAAAATTGCCCGATCAATTAGGCCTTTTGATGTTATCGAAGAAGATGACTATTTGTTTTTTAAGGAAAATAATGTTTCCGATTTTTTAAGCGTAGGAATGGGTTCGGAAGTTTTATATGAAATTCTTTCAAACTTTGACCTTGCAAAACAGTATGCCCGAGCTTTGGAACTATTAAATGAAACCAAGGGAGAAAAAAGAAATAAACTTCTAAAAAAAGCCCGAGTTCTTGAAGCTTTTATTAAAGCTAAAATTGATCCAAAATGGATTGTACTCACGGTTTTGCCTGTTATTCCTCCGGACCTTCGTCCTGTTGTTCAATTGCCGGGGGGCAAATTTGCTACTTCCGATTTGAATGATTTTTACCGACGGGTTATTAACAGAAATAATCGTTTAAAACAGTTAATTGATCTTGGAGCTCCTGAAATCATATTAAGGAATGAAAAGAGGATGCTTCAGGAAGCGGTTGATTCGCTGATTGATTTACAAAAATCACGAGGAAAGAGCCGTTCAACCGGATCAAATACTAAAGTACAAAAGTCCCTTTCTGATATTTTAAGAGGAAAACAAGGCCGATTTAGACAAAATCTGCTTGGAAAAAGAGTCGATTATTCCGGACGTTCCACCATTGTTGTCGGTCCTGAATTAAAATTGAATCAGTGCGGTCTTCCAAGAGAGATGGCTTTGGAATTATTCAAACCTTATCTTTTGCACGAAATCATTATCCGAGGATTGGCTCCAAATATTAAAAGTGCGAAATTATTCTTAGAAAAAAGAGATTCTGTTGTATATGATATTTTGGAAGAGATCACAAAAGATCACCCTGTATTACTTAATCGTGCCCCAACTCTTCATAAGCTCTCTGTACTGGGTTTTTATCCTGTTCTTACCGACGATAATGCTATAAAACTTCACCCGGCAGTTTGTTCGGGATATAACGCTGATTTTGATGGAGACGCCATGGGTGTATTTTTACCACTATCCAGCAAAGCAATTGAAGAAGTTAAACAAAGAATGTTTCCTTATCATAATCTTTTAAAGCCGTCAGACGGCTCACCTATCGTCCTTCCAAACAAAGAAATGGCTCTTGGTTGTTATTATTTAACAACAATTGACAGCCATTTAGATACTGAAAGCTTAGAAGATTTAAAATTCTTCGCTACTGAAAATGAAGCAATGAGATTCCATGCGGTCGGCAAAATTAAACTTCGACAGCCTATAAATGTCGGAGTCGGCGGCAAAATAATTAAGACGACTGTTGGCCGGATTATTTTTAACCAAGCTCTTCCTCTTGAACTTCGATTTGTAAATAGTGAAGTTAAGGCCTCTGATCTAAAAAATATTGTTGTTGCGGCGATGAAAATTTTTGAAAACGAAAAAGTTGGGGATCTGATTGATAAACTTAAAGAAATCGGTTTTTGGGCTTCAACCATTGCGGGCGGTTTATCCTTATCAATTTTTGATTGTCAGATAATTCCGGAAAAAACTAAAATTATTTCCGAAACTGAAGATGAAATTAAAAAAATTACAAAAAATTTTGAGCAAGGTTTACTTACTTCTGAAGAAAAAAGACGTTACTCAAATAAGCTTTGGATTGATGTCACAGAAAAATTAGCTGACAAAACTTGGAACGCGCTAGACGAAGAAAATCCGGTGAAAATAATTATTAAATCTGGAGGAGCCAGAGCTTCTAAGGAACAACTTAAACAGTTGGCGGCTATGAAGGGGCTTGTTGTTGATCCGTTGGGAAAAATTATCGAAGTCCCAACCAAATCGAACTATCGTCAAGGTCTATCGATATTTGAATACGTAATATCGGCTCGAGGAGCCAGAAAAGGTTTAACTGATTCAGCCTTAAAAACGGCTGATGCGGGATACTTAACCCGCCGGCTTGTCGATACTTCTCACGATATGATCGTTCGTGAAGAAGACTGTTTGGTAAAAGAAGGATTGACAGTTTCAACGGGAACAACCCGTGGAGATAAATTTAAGGAAAGAATTAGAAACCGTTTTATCCTTAACGATCTGGTTACTGAAAATAAAGAAGTTATCATAAAAGAGAATGAACTGATCGATGACGAAAAAATAGCTCTAATTGAAAAAAATAATATTACCAAGGTTACTGTCCGATCGCCTCTTTATTGTAGCTCCCCCTATGGGGTCTGCCAGAAATGTTATGGAACCGATCTTTCAACGAATAAAATAGTTGAAATTGGAGTTCCGGTTGGAGTAATGGCCGCTCAATCAATTGGAGAGCCAGGAACCCAACTAACAATGAGGGTTAGACACTTTGGAGGAATTGTTATTTCCGACGTTACTCAAGGACTTCCCCGAGTTGAAGAATTATTTGAGACACGAACACCAAAAATTGTTTCCCCGATTGCGGAAATTGCCGGAAAAGTAGCTATCGTCGAAGACACAGAAAAAGAAATTTACGACATAACCATATCCGCTCTTAGCAAAGATTCAACCGTTCAAGAACAAAAATTTACAATTCCGAAGGCCCAAAAATTAAAAATTAAAGATGGTGATTTGATAAGCGTCGGAACGGCTATGTCTGAGGGTTATCTTGATATTGATGATATCTTGGCTATTAAAGGATTAAGGTCGGCTCAGATTTATTTATTAGATGAAATTCAAGACGTTTACGAATCTCAGGGAATCGCCATTCATGATAAACATTTTGAGGTAATCATTCGAAAAATGAGCGACAAAGTTATTATTGAAGACGAAGGTGATACTTCTCTTATCAAAGATGAGGTCGTTTCAAAAATTAGATTTAGTGAAGAAAATAAGAGAGTCTTGTCAAAGGGAGAAAGACCGGCAAGCGGGAAAGTTTCAATTCTTGGAATCACCAGGGCAGCCATTCATACCGACTCTTGGTTATCGGCTGCGTCATTTGAACAAACAACTAGTGTTTTGTCATCCGCGGCTATCAAGGGCCAGACAGATTACTTGTTAGGATTGAAAGAAAATGTTATAATTGGCAGATTAATTCCGGTCACCAGTGAGCTAATTAGTAAATATTACGGTAAGTTTGCAAATCAATATGCCAACAATCAACCAACTGATAAAAAGGAAGAGAAAAAACAGGATTAAAAAATCCAAATCAATTGCTTTGAAAATGAGTTTTAACTCGTTAAAAAGGCGATATAACAAGACCAACAATCCATTAAAGCGTGGTGTTTGTACTATTGTTAAAACCATGACGCCAAAAAAGCCTAACTCGGCTTTAAGAAAAGTAGCTAGAGTCAGACTTTCAAACAAAATGGAAGTGACCGCCTATATTCAAGGCGTCGGTCATAATTTAGCTGAACATTCCATCGTCTTAGTTAAAGGTGGAAGAGTTAAAGATTTGCCGGGAGTAAAATATCATATTGTTCGTGGTAAGTTTGACGCCGCTGGAGTCGAAAAGAGAACCAGCTCAAGATCTAAGTACGGAACAAAGAAGCCACAAGTTAAAAGTGCGTAAAATCAATATGTAGGGAACAAAAATTTTTGTTCCGTACAATTAATAAAAAATATGCCAAGACATAGTTACAAAAAAAGAGTGTTCAAAAAAGATAAGCTTTTTAATAGCCTTGAGGTGGCTAAATTGATCAATTACTTGATGATCAACGGTAAAAAATCGGTGGCTGAAGGGCTTGTCTATAAAATGATTGAGGAATTAAAAAAACACTCAGAGGATCCTTTAAAATTATTGCATTTAGCTATTGAAAATGTTTCCCCTATCCATGAAGTTAAACCCCGCCGACTTGGAGGCGCTTCTTATTTAGTTCCAATTGAGGTGAGAAGAGAACGAAAACTGAAACTAGCTTTAAACTGGATTATTGATGCTGCTAAGGCCCGAGCAAACAAAGAATATCATACATTTGATCAAAAATTATTGATTGAAATTATTGAAGCTTCCAAAAATCAGGGAGCCGCCGTCGCAAAGAAAGCACAAACTGAAAAGTTAGCAGATGCCAATAAGGCCTTTTCCCACTTGAAGTGGTAATCCCCCAATAATTATGGCTCAACAACCGGTTGTCACAAAAAATCGCAATGTTCCGCTCGATAAAATTCGAAATATTGGCGTAATCGCCCATATTGACTCCGGGAAAACAACTACCAGTGAAAGATTTCTTTTTTATACCGGAAAAACTTACAAGATCGGCGACATTGATGATGGTGATACTCAGTTAGACTGGATGCCCCAGGAACGGGAACGTGGAATTACGATTGTTTCTGCGGCAACTACTACTTTTTGGAATGGCACAAGAATAAATATTATTGATACTCCGGGACACGTCGATTTTACCGCTGAAGTTGAACGTTCTCTTCGGGTTTTGGACGGTGGAGTGGTCGTTTTTGATGCTGAAGAGGGTGTCCAAAGTCAATCAGAGACTGTTTGGCGTCAAGCTGATAAATACAAAGTTCCACGGATTTGTTTTATTAATAAGATGGATAAGCTTGGGGCCGATTTTGAAGCAACCGTTGCCGAAATTAAAGATCGACTTGGAGCTAATCCGATAATCATGACGGTTCCGATCGGAAAAGAATCTGAATTTAAAGGAGTGATTGATCTTTTGACTTTAAAAGCTAAAATTTGGGATCAAGATCCTCAAGGCATCAAATACACCGTCACTGATGTTATTCCGGAAGATATTAAAGATAAAGTTACTAAGGCCCGCTCAAAAATGATCGAGCAGATAGCCGAACATGATGACGCTCTTTTAAATAAATATTTAAACGGTGAAGAAATAACCGTTGCCGAATTAAAAGCTACTTTAAGAAAGGCAACGATTGCATATAAAATTGTTCCTGTTTATTGCGGAACATCGCTAAGAAATAAAGCCGTTCAACCGGTTCTTGATGCTATTGTTGATTTTCTTCCCTCCCCCCTAGATTTAAAAGATATTGTCGGAATTAATCCTTTGACCAAACTTGAAGAAAAACGGGCTCTTAACCAACAGGAAAAATTTACCGGTTTAGCCTTTAAAATTCAACTTGATCCCCACGTTGGAAAGTTAACTTATGTCAGAATTTATTCCGGAATACTGGAGTCAGGTTCATATGTTTATAACGTCAATAGAAATAAACAGGAAAGAGTCAGCCGGATTCTTCTGATGCACGCCAATTCCCGTGAAGAAATTGATAAAGCTTATTCCGGAGAGATTATTGCCGTCATCGGTCCGAAAGATACCAAAACCGGAGATACTTTATCGGATCAAAATAGTCCAATAATTCTAGAACAAATTAGTTTCCCGGAACCGGTAATTTCCTTAGCGATTGAACCTACCACTAAAGCAGACCAAGAAAAACTGTCTTATGCCCTACAAAGGTTAGCTGAAGAAGATCCAACGTTCCGAGTCAAAGTCAATCATGAAACTAACCAAACAATAATGTCCGGAATGGGAGAACTTCATTTGGAAATTTTAGTTGACCGGATGAAAAGAGAGATGGGAATGAATGTCACGGTCGGTAAACCACAGGTTGCCTATAAAGAAACAATCACAAAAGCCGCCAACGATGTCGAAGTAAAATATATTAAACAAACCGGAGGACATGGACAGTACGGACACTGCGTTATTAATGTTGAACCTTTAGCCAGAGGCGAAGGAATAAAATTTATCAATAAAATTAAGGGTGGTTCGATTCCGTCGGAGTTTATTCCTTCTGTTGAAAAAGGAGTTATGGAAGCTACGGAAAAGGGTGTTTTATTGGGTTATCCCATCACCGATCTTCAAGTGACATTGGTTGACGGAAGCTATCATGATGTTGATTCTTCAGATATTGCCTTTAAGATTGCAGGCTCTATGGCTCTTCATGATGCTGTCAAACAGGCTGGTCCAACTTTAGTAGAACCGATCATGAAACTGGAAGTAACTATTCCGGAAAACTTTATGGGAGTAGCCATTGGCGATATTTCTTCAAAAAGAGGGAAAATCCTTGGTACTGAAAAAAGAGCCCGTGCTGTCGTAATCAAAAGCCATGTTCCGTTATCAGAGCTTTCCGGATATGCGACGATCATAAGATCCTTGACCGAAGGTCGAGGCGTCTTTTATATGGAACCGTCTCACTACGAAGAAGTACCTAAGAATGTGATCGCTTTAATGTTAAAGAAATAAAATGAAAATTTTAGTTTTCTCCGACACTCACTTGTACTTACCGTTTGATCAAAAAAAATTTAACTTTCTTAAAAAAATAATAAGCGAATCAGATAAAGTAATAATCAATGGAGATTTTTTTGATGACTATATGGTTAGTTTTGCTGATTTTATCAACTCCCCTTGGAATCAATTATTCCCTCTTTTGAAAAACAAAAAAGCTATCTATATCTTTGGCAATCATGATCAGGAAAAATTCTCTGACAAAAGAATAAGTTTGTTTTCAGTTAAACAAACATCAGAATATCGAATGAAAATTAATAATAAAATCTTCATTTTTACCCACGGACAACAATTCCGAAAGACAGCTGACTTATCAATAAAGAATATAGCTTCTTTTATGCCTGTAGTTAATCTCGCGATGAAGATTGCTCACTTGTTTAGACAAATAATGGTAAATATTTTTGGAAGAAATTTTTTAAGCCTCCGGTTTGCGTACAGAAATATAGCTACCAAAGAAAAAGCGATAAAAACAATAAAGGCTGGTGAATTTGTTATCGTTGGCCATAATCACTGGGCCGAAGTTGATGAAAAAAATCACTTCGCCTGTAATGGAGCTATTCTCTATGGCTTTGCTCAATATTTAATTATTGACTCCGCGACCGCTAAAATCAGCCTTTATGAAGAGTGGTATGACCGATAATAATCTTCACTTGCGTAAGTGAACAAGTGTTTACTATACTGTTCATCTATGATTGAAGACAGACTTTCCAGCATTAAAAAATTTTTCCGGAAAAACCGCCGACTGCCATCTTACTCAGAGATGCTTAAGATATTCAATATTTCGTCAAAGAACGCCGTTTTCAAAATAATAAATAAATTGATCGACCTTGGGTTTATTGAAAAAGATAGCAAAAAACTTTCACCAACAAAAAAATTTTTCGCTCTCCCCCTTCTTGGAATTATAAAAGCCGGGTTTCCAATACTGGCGGAAGAAAATAAAGATTACTTGACCATTGATGACTATCTAATTGAAAATCCTTCTTCCTCATTTCTTCTCAAAGTTTCCGGAGATTCAATGACGGGAGTCGGAATATTCGAAGGCGACATTGTCATAATTGAAAGAAAAAAAGATGTCAATATCGGCAGTATCGTTTTGGCCCAGATCGACAACGAGTGGACTTTAAAAATTTTAAAAACCGACCGGAAAAAACACATCAACTATCTTGAAGCGGCCAATCCAAAGTATCCTCCATTTTATCCCCTAAACGACTTACAGATCTATGGTATCGTAAGAGGTGTTATTCGAAAGATCAATTAATTTTGTCAGTTCTTTTTCCGTTGAGGTAAGAATGGTTTGATAATCTCCGATTAACTCAAAGATCAGTTTTTGGTTATTGTGATCAAGTTCGGAAAAAATATCATCAAGTAATAAAATCGGTTTTTTCTTAAAAAATTCCTCTAAATATTTTAGCTCGTTGATCTTTAACCAAAACAGGCCCAAACGTTGTTCACTTCTTGACCCATACATATGAATGTTTTTTTTATCCTTTGATTTACCGATCATAAAAATATTAAATTCGTCACGGTGAGGTCCTATCAGAGTCCTTTTTATCAATAGTTCCTTGGATAAATATTCATTAAAACGTTCGGGACTTAATTTATTCTCTTTGTATTCAATAAAAAACTCTTTTGAATCAATGTTTCTGTTTGAGTTTAAGTATTTTGTGTACTCCGATCTTTTATTAACCAATTGCAACCCCTGATCAATCAAATATTTATTCCAAAAATCTAATTCCTGTTTAATATTTTGATTATTGAAACCTGATTCCAGAATTTTATTTCTTTTTCTTAATGCCTGATTATAATTATTTAAACTTTTTTTATATTCCGAATCAATTCCTGATAAAAATTTATCAAAATATTCCCGGCGGATTGACATTGTCCGATCAATTATTTCAATCTGCTCCGGAGAAAATAGTACGACCGTAGTCAAGTTTTTTAAATATGAATGGCGCCCCTTTTTTGTTTTTTCCAGAAAATATGTCTTGTTTAAACCAAAATCGCCTATGGTCAAATCGATTCGCAAACTGCTGACATCTTTTGTTTTAGACTCTTCCAGCTTTGCCTCAACATAGCTGCTTTTTTCAATAAATTTAATTAGCTGTTCTTCTTTGCTTTCCCGAAATCCTTCTCCTTTTAAAATAAAATAAATTCCCTCGAGCAAATTTGTTTTCCCCCGGGCATTATCGCCGAATATAGCTGTTAAATTAGGACTAATTTTGAACTGGGTTTTATCAAAATTTCGAAAGTGGTAGAGGAAAATTGATTTAAGAATCATGAGCTTATGACCGTTCCTTTGAATTCTTTGCCATCAATAATTTTTTTAATATTTTCCATGTCATTTCCATTTGCTATCACAACAGTTAGTTTCAAACTTGTAGCAAGTTTTGTTGCGATTGGATCAAAGGGTGAATTGTGTCCCGGTAACCACTTATCTCCAACTAATTTTTTCATTTCTGCCCATGTGATTTTCTTTAATGGTTTAGCATCAGAAAATTTACCAGGATCTTTATCAAAAACGTAATCAATGTTTGACATGTTAATTATTATTTTTGCTTTATGATCACGCGCTAATATTACGGCATCATAATCCGTTGAGCAACCCGGCATCCAACCGGCTCCGATTGCGACCGGTTCCGTCCAATTTTCAAGTTTTCTATCGTAATGTTGCATGACTCGGGGATTAGCAATATCTTGGAATATCGTCCTAAGTAAATGACCATTTAGATGGGTTGAATGAATTCCCAACCAATCAAGATCCTCCTTTGTTAATTTTCCGATAACTGCTGTTCCTGCCTCTTGATATCGTCGAGCTAATTTTCCCCCACCGGCAATTAACATAAACCTTTTACCCAAAGAGACCTCTTCTCTTATCAGATTGTTTAGTTTTATTAAAAAATCGGTATTGATCCCGCCATTGGGAACAATCAAACTACCGCCGACCGAAATAACAATTGGAGATTCTTGCATATGTTAGTACATTATACCCTAAAAGATTCCTCCGCCAAGACCAAAGATGTAAGCGATCAACCTTGTGACTAAAAAAGAAATTATAAGCAAAATAAAACCGATTATCCCCGAAGTGATCTTTGCCTGAGCTGATTTCATTTTATCGGCATTTCCTTGTGACATCATATAATCATAACCGCCGGAGATCAAAACAAACAGTAAGACAATTCCTGCTGCTGGCATAATAAAGGCTAAAGCTTTGGTAATAATTGCGCCCAGTGAATTAATACTGCTGTCGAGTGGACCTTGAATCGCTACGGGGTTATCTTTTCCAATATTTAATGATTGAGCTAGATATTTCATCTTTTAATAAAATGATTTAATAATTTTGTAAAACTGAACAAGACAACGTCTATTATCAGAACAAAAAATACATATAGATTAATCTTATTAATTATAACATTTACGCTCTGCATATTTATTTTAATATTAAAGACATAGAATATTATTATTAGTAATAATAACACTGGAATGATCAATACTAAATCTTTTAAGTCTTGTTTGGAGGAAAACATGTTGGCTGAAATAGAGAAAATAACATATGAATATAGTACATTTAACCAAATATTATTTGCAGGAAATATTTTAAAATAAAATATTGCAAATAATATACCAATTCCAAAAAAAACCGGTACAATTCCTACTAAAATAGCTCTTAAAAAGTCTTTTTTTATATAAAGGACTTCTCCAAGTTTTATTTCATTATCATCCCATTTGGGAAAAACTGTCATGCTTTTTACAGGTAATATAAGAAATAATGCCGTAATAAAATGGGCTGTTTCGTGAATAATTGTTCCTGGTAAAAAAAGAAGGGAAATAATTGAAAAAACCGAAAAATCGGATCTAAAAAATTTTCTTAATAATGAAAAAAGTTCTTTTAATATCAATCTGGAAATAATATAGATCGCAACTATCTGAAGTAAAAAAACAATCATATATCTTTTTTATCTGTGACTGCTTGAGGATTAACATCGATCGGTTTGTCTATTTCTTTTTGATCTAATTTAGGGACCTTTAATTCGTCAACAGGTTTGTCAAGATTAACCTCCATTATTTGTTCGCCGTGTTTTAAACATTTCGGACAAATTTTCGTTGAATTAGTTACTACTTCATTTTCAAAATCCCAGCCACATCCCTGACAATGATATTTTTTAGTGGTTTTAGGCTGAAAAACCGTTTTTTCGATTTCAAAAATTAATTCATCCTTATCTGTTCTCACTCTAATCAGATCGCCGGGTTTGGCTTTACCATCAATAATTAAATTAGATATAGGATTTTCTATCAGTTTTTGAATAGCCCTTCTCAAAGGTCGAGCACCATAAAGCGGATCGAAACCTGCCTTAACGATCTCTTGTATCACTTGGTCTGTATAGGCAAACCCCATATCCTGCTCTTCGATTAATTTTATTATTCCCTTCATTTGCAGTTTTACTATCTCAACCATATCCTGAAATCTTAGCGGTTCAAAGACGATTACTTCATCAAAACGGTTAATCAGCTCCGGTTTAAAAAATTTTGTTAACTCAACCATGACCTTGTCTTTTATACTTTTGAACTTATCCTTATCTTTCTCGTCTTCAGCTTTTGACTTTTGACCTGCAGTTTTAACTTTTGACTTTTCACTTTTGACCTCGTTCTTCAATAGTTCATCCTGGATTAATTTTGTTCCAAGATTTGATGTGCAGATGACAACCGTATTTTTGAAAGAAACAACATGGCCGCGATTGTCAGTCAGACGCCCATCATCCAATATCTGAAGTAATATATTGAAGATGTCAGGATGAGCTTTTTCTACTTCATCAAAAAGGACGACGCTATAAGGTTTTCTTCTTACCAGCTCTGTCAATTTTCCGCCTTCTTCATATCCGACATATCCGGGAGGGGCTCCAAGCAATTTAGCCACTTCGTGTTTTTCCATATATTCGGTCATGTCAAATCTGATCATCAAATCTTCGCTTCCGAATAAGATATCCGCCAATGCTTTTGCCAGTTCAGTTTTTCCTACTCCGGTTGGACCAAGGAAAACAAAACTGCCGATTGGCCGGGCTGCCGATTTTAATCCGGCCCGTCCACGCCTGACTGCTTGAGAAACTGAAGTAACAGCCCCTTCCTGATCGATTAATCTTTTATGAATAATGTCTTCAAGATGTGCTAACCGTTCAGTTTCGGAAGAAGTAATTTTAGCAACCGGAATACCAGTCCAGCGGGCAATAATGTCTTTAATAATTTCGACGGTAACCGCTCCGGTCGATTGACTTTTTTTAACATTGAACTCTTCTTTTTTTTCATTAAGTCCCGAACTTATTTCATCTATTTTTGATCTAAGTATCCGCGACTTAACTTTATCAGCTTTTTTTTCTGACTCTTTTAACTCTTGGCTAAGTTGGGCAATTCTCGTTTCCAGCGATTTGATTTCTTCAGGTAATGAAATTAGGGGTAAACGAACGGCTGAGGCCGCCTCGTCAATAAGATCGACCGCTTTATCAGGCAAAAACCTGTCTCCAACATAACGTTTTGATAAAATTACCGCCGCCTCAATCGCGTCATCGGGAATTTTAACCCGGTGAAAAGCCTCGTATTTATCTTTTATGGCTTTAAGCATCTTAATTCCCTGCTCTTCTGTTGGCTCGGGAACTAAAACCGGTTGAAAGCGTCGTTCAAGAGCAGGGTCCTTTTCAATATATTTTCTATATTCAGTTAGCGTGGTGGCTCCAACGATTTGAATTTCACCTCTTGCCAACGCCGGTTTCAAAAAATTAGAGGCATCAAGAGACCCTTCGCCCGAAGAACCCGCTCCGACGATATTGTGAATTTCATCGATAAACAAAATTATCTGGCCCTGACTGGCCTTTACTTCCTCGATCAAATCTTTCATTCTCTCTTCAAACTCCCCCCGGTGGGAAGCGCCGGCCAACATGCTCATCAGATCTAATTGAAGAATTCTTTTGTTAAGTAATGGTTCCGGAACTTCCTTGGCAATTATCTTTTCGGCTAATCCCTCAACAATGGCGGTTTTTCCAACGCCTGCTTCTCCAACCAGCGAAGGATTGTTTTTCGTCCGGCGTGATAATATATGAATTACCCGCTCGATGACCGCTGATCTTTCAACCACCGCGTCAAGCAAACCTTGAGAAGCTTTGGCTGTCAGATCAATCGTAAACTGTTCCAATGCTTTTTTCTTATTTTGAGCTTTTTTTTCTTCCTCCGTAAGTCCTTCTTTTTTCCCGACAACTTTTTTGTTTATCTCTTCTTTATTTAGGCCTAACTTAACTAAAATTCTTGCACCAACTCCCTCGCCTTCTTCATATAATGACAAGAGCAAGTGTTCCGGGGCAATGAATTCAAATCCTAATTTTCTCGCGATAACTAAAGCGTCATTTAAGATTTTTTTAATTCTTGGAGAAAATTGAACAACCCGATCAACTGTTCCGCGTTTATAGATTTTTGCTAATTCATCGGTAATTACGGTTGGCTGAATTTTTGATTCAACAAGAAGGTTATAAATTTCACTATCAGTCGTTAAAGCGTATAAGAGATGTTCACTGTCAACTAAGTCCGATTTCAACTCTTTGGCCTTAGTTTGGGCGGCCATCATAACGCGGTTAGAGCGTTGAGTTAAATGAGTCATTAAATCTAAATTGTTAGATTGTGGATTATTTGATTGCGGATTACGAATCACGGATTGATCTTGAACAAAACCATTTGTTTTTGGTTTTTGGTCACTCAAATTTTGAGATGGGGAAACAGATGGAGGGTTTACGGGAGGTGTAGCTGGATTTACTGTTCTATCATTTGTTATTTGAGCTTTGTTATTTCCCATCGGGGGATTTACTGTTGCATTTGAGTTCGGTTTTTTAATAAAATCAAAATAGTCCGCCATATTTTCATTATCAAGAAAAGGGCATAAAATGTCAACTTAATTTTATGAAAAAAATATACATTGTTATTGCTGGAGCTTTCCTTATTATTTTGATCATCACCAGCATGCTTCTTTCCCTTGGAAAAAAAACAACATCAAATACTCAAACCGGTTCTCCTTTTCCCACAGGTGTTTCTGTTCAAGGAAATACTGTTTTACCCAATATCACACCCCCTCCCAACTCAACCCTCTCAACAATTGAATCTGTCGAAACTTTAGATTTTAAAGCTGCTTATGTCCCAGCATTAAATAAAATTGTCGTTGAAAAAAAAACTTCTTCAGCTGAAGAATCTTTTCGTCAATGGGTTGACCAAAGCCGATTAAATCAGGTGATTGGCGACAAGAACAAAATATTATTCACAGACGAGAAAATTATTCCTACTCCAAGTGATTCTATTCATAAACTTGAAAATAAAGTAATAGGTTTCTTTCAATTGATTGATGATTTAAACAATATCGGTAAAGGAACGAGCAGTAATCAACCGGCTACCGCAATTTCCCCAACTCCCTTACCAGGTTTGGGACAAGGTAAGTCCCCAACTCCCAACAACCTTAATCCTCAAAAAAATAATCTTCAATCAAAGGTTTATTATGCTCAATGCGGCGAATTTGGAGAGACGCCTCTTCCTGACGGATGTACCTTATGTAACGCCGGCTGCGGACCGACAGCCGTTGCTATGATTGCCTCAAGTTACTTGGGTTCAAAATACAATCCGAAAACTATAGTTAACTTGTATGATACTAATGGATACGTACTGGGATGCGACGGTTCCCGGTATCAGGAGGCTCATGAACTCTTGAAAAGTCTTGGACTTAAAACCACCGATTATCTTGTTTTTGACGCGGAAAGATCCGAGGCAGTTATTCCTGATTTAAAAAAATATCTAAATTCCGGTTGGACTTTTTTTACATTGGCCAGCTTTTGCGAAGAGGGTTGCGGCCATTATTTTTGGATTACCGATATTGACGCAAAAGGAAACATTTGGGCATATGATCCTGCTTACGGACGATATGAAATACCTTATAATGAAAACAGTCGTTACCCATTTCCGCTATATAGGTTAGCATTTGGAGTTAAAAAATAATAAAGTAATTATGGATAACTCAAATATCAGAATTTATCTGGCGATTTCCGGAGCTCTTATTGTCTTACTTATTCTTGTTATTCTGATCCCCTTCTCTTCCAAAAAAACAGAAAATATTGAAACGCCAACTACGAATCAAAGTCCTTTCCCCACTTCCATTGAAACCAATTCAACCGACTCGACAAATTCAACCAAAAAACTAACGCCTATTCCTGCCGATTTTACCGGTGCCCTCGAAGAAAAAATACCTCAACCAATAATTGACTTGGCGGCTCAAAAAAAAGATCTTCGATTAAAAACTCCGTTAAGCTTGTCTACTTTTACAATAGATTTTGACTACGGTGAAGACAAATTTACGGTCACCTTAAAAGAACCGAAAGACCAAGCGCAAAAAGAGTTTGAAAGCTGGAGAAAAACAAATTATCCTTTGCTTGAGAGCAGTCAATTCTTACTTAAATAACAAATTGACTTTAAGGTATCTTTTTCATTACAATCAAACTATGTTGCCATTTTTGAAACCTGCCCTTAACACCTTAAAAAAAGTTCTATTAGTAATAGTTGTTTATTTCGCTGTCATAAGTATTTTTAGTCATTTTTTTATTAAAGATAAGGCAGCTCTTTTATCAAAGACTAACCCAATATTAGAAAATCGTGTTGAAATTTATAAAGTTATCAACGATAAAGAACTTAATAAAACTCAGCAAGGAAAAATAACCATTGCTATTTATCGGGGTATGATGTGTTCTATGATGGGTGAAGCCTGCACTAATAATCCCAATGATGGAAATAAAAATTTTGATAAAAGTGTGCTGGGATTTATCAGCAACTTGATAACTCTGCCGTTCACAAATCCTCCTGCTTCTGGCATTGCATGGACATATTCAGGACTGGCGAATGCCGGATTTTTTCCAAAGGCATTAGCAGCTGAAGGAATTGGGATGGGATCGATCCAGCCCTTTGCCAAAATATGGATTATTTTTCGTGACGTTACTTATCTTTTATTGGTTATTGTCTTGGTTGCAATCGGTTTTATGGTGATGTTTAGGACTAAGATTAACCCCCAAACAGTTATCTCAGTTGAAAATTCTCTACCAAAGATAATAATTTCACTAATTTTGATAACTTTTTCTTTTGCCATTGCCGGATTTATGATTGATTTAATGTATGTGCTTATAGCTATAATTGTCTCTATCCTTGGACCTGTTTATAAAGGAGGCTCTATTCCTGTCATAGATTTACAAAAACGATATTTACAGGCAAATCTTGGAACTCTTTATGAGGGTATTGGAAATGAAAATATTTGGGGTTCAGTTTTATGGAATTTACCGGCCGCAATTTTAAAACTAATACCATTAATAGGAATATTTGTGAGAGGTATCGGTGGATTTTTTTTATTGGTAATTTCATTACCTGCGATACAGTTTCTCTTGGCTCCGACGAAATCAATAATAACTGATTTAGCTAAATCATTTGATCTTGCTGGTGAGCCAGCGGGAGTTGGAATTCGGTTTAAATTAGAACATTTTATCGATTTTCTTGGCGCGCCTGTGGCTTATCCAGCTCTCATTATAGCCTTTTTTATTTTCGCGATTGCCGGAGTTAATTTTATTTTGGGTATACTTATTTGGCTTTCATTAGTTTTTATTTTTTTTAGAATATTTCTTATACTAATTAGCTCGTATATTAAAGTTTTGCTTAATGTTATTCTTTCTCCAATGTATCTTCTTTTTGAAGCAGTCCCCGGCCAATCAGCTTTTGTTAATTGGTTGAAAAATCTTACCGGAGAATTAATTACATTCCCGCTAGTTGTTGGTATTTTTTTACTTGGGTCAATTATCGTTGATAATGCTTCTTCAGGAACTCTACTTCAGTTTCCTTTCCTAATTGGCATTGACCCAAAAAGTTTTGGGCTTATTGTTGGAATGTTACTTTTATATATGACACCGGATTTAGTAAAAGCAGTCAGGCAGATATTTATACCTAAACCCGGTATTCTTGATGGGGCCAGTCCCGCAGTATTATTTGGCGGGGTCGGAGCCGCAACCGGTGGGGCAATGGGGGCAATGGGTCAATTTGGGAGCATTTCTCTAGCCCTTGGAGCTCTCGGACCAAATGGAGTATTTGCTAAATTAGGACAGAAAATTCCTTTTATGGAAAGGCTTGTTGGACCTTATGGTAAGGAACAAAAGGCATCGAATCAATAATAAACTATCCAAAACCTGGTATTTTTAGAATGTTCACTCCAATCAACTTCATAATAAATATTGAAAATATTATTAACATCAGCCCCATTATACAGCTTGTGATCATTTCTTGAGCTTTTTTCAGTTTTTCCGGGTTGCCTTCTGAAGACTGCATCATGAACGCTGCATAGATTATGCAAAGCAGCGCAAATCCTCCCCCTATTCCAATGCCTGAAGTTAACACAAAGCCGCCAATCAATGTACCTAAATCCAATGAAAGACACCCCATTCCAGTCCACATCCCATTTTGAGATGAACATCTCAAGCAACCAGCTAAATCGTTAGCTAGTGTCGAGGAACTTAAATATTTATAGCACATTTCCACTATTGCTGTATTTACATTTGTATTAGAATTCGTATTGGAATTGGGGTCGACACATTTACAGCTAGGATCGGAAAAGTTTGTCGTTGATGGATCTCCTACAATACAAGCTGTATCATTATTTTGTTTGACAAAATTTTCAACACCACTACATTTTTGCAAATAATCATTCACCATTCCCCCAACCCCAGGAATAAAATTTAAAAAACCTTGTAAGGTAGTCAAAACAGGATGGTCACATTTAAATCCTGTCTGAATACTGCAGCATTTATCTTTTCCAGTTATGTCTCCAGGTATTCCACAAGTAAGACCAGGAACATTGTCGGAGATACCCTGACCATATGTAATCCCTGGAACAAAAAAAAGAAATACGAACAATATGGTTAAAAAAATAATTTTTTTTAGCATACTTATATTTATATAATAAATTAAATTTAACCTTTTTTTGGACCAAATGATTCTTCTAATGCTTTTTTTAGGTATTGCCATAAAACAAAAATCAACACTAATGGGAAAATATCTTTTAGTATTTCTACGCCCATTGCCTTGGCGTCTCCCCCAAAACGCTCTCTCAATCTTTTAATATTAAAATCATATTTTTCTAATCTTTTCATCCGCCCTGTTTGTTTTGGTAATTTGGTGATTTTATCTATCTTCCAAATTTTTTGATATTCCGGACCTGTTGATAAGTCTATATTTGTTCCCGGTAATAATCCTTCTCTTTGTAATTCATTAGCAAGTCTGTCGATTTCCCGACTATCCCACTCCCGAACAAGATTGGAGTTACTTGCAACTTCACCGGCAATAGAATTTATTGATCCTATTCCACCAAGGCCAAAAAAACTTTTTGCAGCTTCGCTCTTTCTTAAATAATTAATCAACATTCCTGAAACCATATAATTAAAAGCATAGGCATCTTTTACTCCGTGAACATCTGTGAATGTGGCTTGACATTTTTTTAAGTATTCAATCAGCGGAGCAAAGTCGCCACTTTTTGCTATTCCTTTAAACATTTCGGGAAGACCGATAAAACCATTAATGACTGTTTTTTCCATTGCGGCAATATCTTTTATTTGACGGGCGATCATTCTTCGTCCCGTACCCCGATAGGCAATCAATTTCATATCGGTATTTTCTATTCCAAAACTAAACGGATATTTTTCGATCGCCTCAACCGCTTCTCCATCTAGGAATTCCGGTTGTTTTGTGAAGTCTTTATTAACTAGAAATTTTTTATTTATTAAATCATACAGATAGACCGCTTTTTCTTGTCTTTCACCTTTTATCCCGTTTGATTCTAGCAACCGTATCAATGTTTCTCTATCTAAATTTTTTAGTAAATTGCTATAATCTCCCAAGCTTCTGTTGGGATCGTTTTCCTTATCCAACGGGAGCAAGTGAATGCTTTTTTGAACCCTCTCACTAGTTGTGCTCATTAATAACTCCTCAGCATATAAAAGATCTTGCATTCCTTCATCAAATTGGTCTCTATTAAAATTCTTGTATTTTTCATCTGTCTTCATGGTCTCATACATCTGACGCCAGCGGCTTTTACCGCTCGCCTGATAGCGGTTTCTATCAATTCTTAAAAATTTTGTTGGAAATCTGGCTGCTACAAATCTGGAGACCGCCCCTTTGACAAAAAGATTCGAGATCTCTTTCTGAACTGCTTTGTCATAATCATCAACAACTTTGTTATCAAAAGGAAGTGTTTTATTTTTTTTTATATAGTCATTTACCATATCTTTCGCTTTTGTTTTTAATCCAGCTATATAATCTTCATAGCTTTGAGAGGAAAAAGGGGCAAAATATTTTTTATATACATGTTTAAAAAGCTCTTCTCTTTGGGCAGCTTCCGGACCGCTGACTTTTTCCATGTAAGTTGTTTCATATGCTTGATAAAAGCTGTCGTCTATACTTTTTAAAAACCAGTTTACCGCCTCATATCCTATTACGTCCATTGATTGAAAACTCTCAAGCAGCTTAATTCCGTCATTGTTCTCGTTGTAGATGAGGTGGCTCTCAAATTGATAAAAACTCCTCCATCCTCTCCTTTCATAAATACCGGCAGCCCCGGACAAGTTTAAAATTTTATCAATTATTAAATTTCTTTTACTGCCCTCACGGCCGCATTCCAATTTGAAAAAACTATTCATGTATTTGGCTGCATTTTTCCAAGCTTTTTTATGTTCATAACCCTTGCCAAACAAATTTTGAATAAAATTATACTCTGTACCATCAGCTTCCATGAAAAATACCTGACGAAGATTTGCATCACTTTGCCAACGCATAATCAAATGTAGTGGATTCAGGGCCATCAATGCCCCTGCGTCGTTTGTGCTATATGATTGAAAAGCACCTCTTCCTTTATGGTCCGTCGGATCGGTAAAGGCCATTTTTTCCGGTTGAGTCAGGAATATCCCCTGAGACATACCAACCGCACATCTTATTGCCCGCAACAATCTTATCTCTGTTATGTTTTTGCCATATTTCAGTCGTAAATATTCCATTATTTTTTCTTCAAGTTGAGTATTAATTTCTTCATATTTGTTTGTAAGTAAAGTCGCATCAATCTTATAATCGATCTTTGCTAGTGCATCCTCCAAAAATTTATCATAAAGATGAAAAGCCTCTATTGAAAGTTTTGCGTCGGGAAGATTCATTATTCCGTCTAGACCGACTCCATCCATTTTTTCAGCATATTCTCCAAGACCCGCATAAAAAACTCCCTCATGTGGCGGATGACCAAAGATATACGCGGTATCTTGAAAGTAGCTTGTCTTTTCCCGCCAGTGGCCGAAATTTGATAATTGATTGATCATAAAATCAGCCAGACTGACTTCTTTAAAATATGGTAGAGGCTTTAACTTCACTACCGGCTGTTCATTTCCTTTAAATTTGATGTCTATTATTTCTTTATCTTCTTCCGCCAGTCTATACAATTTTATTAAACGCGGATCGCTAGAATCTGCTTCCTCCATCTCCCTAAACGTTGAGTCTAAATGCTGTAAAGATCTATAGATTTCAAATCTGACCACCTCAATCCCGTGCATAAAATCTTCTTTCTCGGTTTCATCAAAGGTTTTGTGTCCGACTTCGATATTCAAACGATAATATAATTGCTCATAAACATCGATCATCTTTCGGGAAATTTCTTCAGATATTTCTATCCTCACTTGTCGATCAATTAATTCGTTTAATTTTTCTGGAGTTGGATCTTTTTCGTACCTTTGCTTATATATTATTTTGATGTCGTCTTCGATTTCTTGGCGCTTTGTTAATATTCTCGCTCTTTCGGAATCAATTAATTTGAGAAATCGTTCCGGATCATGTATGTCGCGTAAAAATTCTTTTTGTTTTTCAGGGAAATTGGGAAAATATTGTTGTATGGTTTGTTCAAGCTCTGTCATCATACGTCGGCTGTTTATCATATCAACCAACTTTCCGAACCTTTTTCTTACCTCATTTTTTTCTTTTCCATAATTGCTTGCGTTTTCTACTAATGAATCTATTATTTTTTGGGCTGCTTCTGGATTTTTATTTTCAATTTCAAGTACGTCTTCTTCAAATTGACTGATATTCTGTCCGTCTGACGATGATGAAAGAGTTATCTCTTTGCGTCCAAGTAAATATTCCTCAAATTGTTTAAAAACGGCAATAATTTGATCGTCACTTAATTGCTTTTCAGCCAGATTTTCAATAAAATTTTGCGTCTTTGGGTTTTCATGTACTTTAATGCCTTTTTTCGCCGCGATAGTCATTCTTCTTAAATCCATAGAGGTTGTCTTACTTTTTTCGGCGATTATCTCTTTATCGTTCGTCTTATTCTTTGCTGATTTTTCAACTGCCTCTAATTGTTCAAGTTGTTCAAGAGCTTTAAGTTTTAAATTTTCACCAAAATTATCTTTCCTTTCTTGTTTATCTTGTTCAGATATTTTCAAATCATTTATCTTTTTAATGTCTTGATCTAATATTTGAGAAGCCTCCGCTTCGGCTTGCGTGATGCTTTTTTTGGATGATTCTGAAGATCGACTAGCGCTTGTTTCATGGTTATCCATACAATCACTCTATCAAAAACACGACTATACGGCAAGAGGAAGAGAAGCTCAGCCCATCATTTGGCCGCCGCCGCCACCCTCCTGAGTTTTTTTCCAAGCCACATAACCAAGCATGCCCAAAATACTTATCAAACTCATTACTGTTTTCCCTCCTTCACTTTTGGCTATTTCTATCTTATCTTGAGTCGTCAACCCTAATCGCATATCTTTTTTAAATTTATCTTTGTCAACTTCATTAACTATCCCAGCTTTAACCAGATTGTCCGTAAGGTTATCCATACCCTCTTTGCTACTTAGGGCTTTTGCCATCATTTTTTCAATAAAAGCTGTTGGATTTTCCCTTGCTATCTCTACGGCTTTTGGGCTTCCATCTGTAAGAGCCACCGCTATATTATCAATCACACTTGGAATAGCTTCACCGTCCTCGCTTGTCATCCCTTCCCTTTCTGCGATCAAACCGCTCTTTCCTTTCTCACCGTTTTTTTGTTTTAATTCAGTTGCTTTTTTGATATAAGATTCTTTTAATCCCTCAAAGTATGTTCTTTCCGTGCTGGTCAATTTTCGACCTGTGGTTGGATTTGAATCGGCTTTAAGAGCCAAATCAAGATTGGTGACCGTTTCATCATAAGAACTGATCTCTATTTGGTTTCTGGCTATTTCCAGTTCCAATCCAAGAGCACGGTCCTCGGGTTTTTTAGATTTTTTTAATTTTTCAATGTTTTCCCCCGCTTCTTTTTTGCGTCTCTCTGCATAATCCATGAGTTTGTTGTATCTGCTTTGAATTTCAATCATTTTTGCAGACCGCTCTTTCGGATTGCTGATCTTCTGCGCAATATTGAATTCCGCCTCCATTTTGCTGTTTAAGGTAATCGCAGTTATATCATTTCCTGATAAAATTCTGAGTGTCAGCCGAGCGTTTTCAGAATGTCCGCCAAGAGCACCCCTTGCCTGCTCTACAACTAATTTCGAATCTTCCCTTTTTTTATCCATTATTTCTTCAGCTTTGGCTTTTGCCATTTCTGGGTTTACTTCTTGAGCAGTTGCTGCATTTTTTTTCCTTTCGACTGTAAACTCTCTAACTCCAATTCTTCCTGCCTGTTTGACTGGAGATCTTGCCGGTGATGTTGCTACTGCCTCTTGCATATTTTAATTATTCATCTTAAATTGTAAAACTTTTTTTACTAGGTCTTGGGCTTGACCGAACTGTTTATTTTTAACCATTGAAGAAACCTGGGCAAGGGCCTTTTTTTCAAATTTTTCCTCATATATTTTCATGATCTTGTAAACAACCGGAGCTAGCTCCGGATTATGATCGTCAAGTTTGACCCCGCTTAAATAAAGCTCTTCAACGGTCATTCCCGGAACGATTAAATCTAGAGTTAACTGCGAAAGCCTTCCTGCCTTTTCCTCATCAATTGTTCCTTTTTCAAGCAGATCAATAATTATTGAGGCGGCTTCATATTCTATGAATTTTCTAAATCCGTCCTGATCATTTATATTTAAATCAAACTTACCATCATCCATGTTTACACTTTAGCAAAAATCAAGAAGCCAAACAAGAAGCAAGTTAAATGAAGAAATAAATAAATAATAAAATAATTAAATGTATTTAATCATTTAAACATCTATTTCTTTATTTGTTTGTCCGATTATTTTTTCATTTCGATAACAAGTTGTCTGTCTCTGCCCTCACCGACTGACGATGTGGTCAGTTCCGGATAGTTGGCCGTTATAAATTCGTGAATCAGCTTTCTCTCGTATGACGACAGAGATCGGATGTATCCGGCGGTTCCGGTGGCTTTGGTTTGATCGGCATATTCCCTAGCCATTGTTTCGAGACGTTCTTTTTGTTTTTCTCTAAAATCGTTGACATTTACCAAGATCTCAACTCTTTCATTAAATTTTTTATAAAGAATTACTTCCAATATTTTCTGAATGGCCCGGATAGTTTCTCCATGACGGCCGATAACTGTTGAAACTTCCTCATCGGTCTTGATAATCACCTGAAAAACTCCTCCGTCATCAGCAACCTCTACCTCAAATTTTGTAATCATTTTACCCAAAAGTTCTTCTGTCTCAGTTTTGATCGTAGTTACTTTATCCATTTTTTAAATTTAATATTTGTAATTTATAATTCATTTGCTATTTAACATTTGTGATTTTTTATTTACTTTTCTGTATTGCATTATACCCATAATCGAAAAAATATTCCAATATAGAGCCAGCCCGACGGGCAGACTGTATGAGAACCAGCCGATCATAATCGGAAACAAGTATTTCATCTGGGTATTCATTGCTTTTTGAAAATCTCCCTGACCTTCAACTTTTTTATCTTTATCCTTGCCATCCTGTCCTGACCCCTGGGGTTGGGACACGGTTGGTGGCATAGAAGCCTGGGCTTGGAAGTATTGTAAAATACCGGTAATTAATGGGATCAGAAAATATACCCACGTGCCCGCCTGTTTTGGTGATTTAACTAAATCCAATCCAAAAAACCAGGAATTAACCGATTCTATCTTGAGTGCGGAAAAATATAAAACTTTGTTTATGGTAGCAATAGTTTTTTCTGTATGACCGCTCAATAAAAAAAGGTTTAAAGTATTATAAAGGGCAATAAAAACCGGTAACTGAATTATCATTACCAAACAACCGGAGGTTGGATTGATCCCATGCTGTTGATAAAGTTTCAATTGTTCCGCTTGAAGTTGTTTTTTGTCATCTTTATGTTTCGCTGAAATACTATCTAAATGAGGTTTGATTTCCTGCATTTTTTTTGCAGTCTCTATCTGTTTTTGAAAAAAAGGCTGAAAAAGTAAGCGGATGGCAATTGTCAAAGCTATAATCGCAAAACCAAATGCTCCCGGAAGACGAATAAATAAAAATATCTTGTAAAAAACGACCAAAAGATTAAGGATCGGGATAACAAAAACCGTATTAAATAAATTTGGATTCAACATAATGATAAATTTTATACTGTAAGTTTCGCTCTTCCCTTTGCTCTTCTTCTTTTTAGGACAAGCTTTCCTTTTGCCGTGGACATTCTTTTCAAAAATCCATGAACTTTATTTCTTTTTGCCTTTTTTGGCTGCCAGGTTCTTTTCATACTTTATAAACTTTATAACTTTATAAACTTGATTCTAATATCGATTTTTTTTCAAATACTCCCCAAACTTCTTCCGTTACAAACGGTATAAACGGATGAAGCATTTTTAAATTTTCTAAATAAACTTCCTTCAACTTCCCAAGAGCTTCTATATTACCATTAATTATCTCGTCTTTCAATTGCTCTATGTAATAATCGGCAAACCGATGCCAAATAAACTCGTAAATTAACCCCAAAGCCTTGGAAAACTGATACGAATCCATATATTTTAAATACTGTTTCTTTTCTTTTTTAGACTCTTTTTCCAATTCTTTCAACACTTTTGAATTTTTACTTTCACTTTTGACTTTTAAATTTTGAATTTTAACTTGATTATTCATTTCTATGAATCTGCCAATATTCCAAATCTTATTAATAAAATTCCTCATACCTATTATTTTTTGCTCAGACAAGGAGATATCTCCTCCTTCTTTTATTCCGAAAATTAAGGTGGCCCGAAGAGCATCGGCTCCATATTTATCGATCATTAAAATCGGATCGATTACGTTCCCTTTGCTTTTGCTCATTTTCTGCCCTTTCGGATCACGGATCATTCCATGTAAGAATATTGTTTTAAAAGGAGTTTTTTTTGTGGAAAAATATCCTATCATCATCATCCGTGCTACCCAAGCTCTTAAAATATCATGTCCCGTTTCCATAACTGAGGTTGGGTAAAAATAATCAAAGGTTTCGCTTCCTTCCGTCATCAATGTTGCAAACGGCCATTGGGCTGATGAAAACCAAGTATCAAAGGTATCCTCATCCTGTTCAAAATCATTTTTACCACAGATTTGACATTTATCCGGCTTATCAGTTGAGATAAACCAATTATTCTTTGTTTTGCACCGATAGGCCGGGATCCTTATTCCCCAAACAACCTGGCGGGATATATTCCAGTCAATAAAATCATCAAGGATTGTCGTTAATCTTTTTTTAAATCTTTTCGGTAAAACAACGGTCTCTTTTTTTTCAATTAATTCTTTTGCTTGATCGGCTAACGGTTTTACTTTTATGAACCATTGTTCTTTTGGTAAGGGTTCGAGCACCCTTCCACATCGATAACAAGTTCCGACACGGTGCAAATAATCTTCTTCAATTTTTACCATTAATCCTTGCGCCTGAAGATCGGTGACAATTTGTTGCCGAGCTGAGAATATTCTTAGTCCGCAATACTTGCCTGTCAACTTATTTAATTTACCGTCAAATTCAATAACTTGCACCATCGGCAAATTATATTTTTTGGCTACCTCATAATCATTAAAATCATGGGCCGGGGTGACTTTGACCGCCCCGGTCCCAAATTTAATATCAACCGTTCGATCCGCGATAATCGGCACTTCTCTATTGATAAAAGGAATTATTGCGGTTTTCCCGATTAAGTCTTTATAACGTTTGTCTTTTGGATTGACAATGACAGCCGTATCACCAAACAATGTTTCCGGTCTGGTTGTCGCCACCTCAATATTTCCGCCCTCTTTCACTTGGTAGTTAATATAAAAAAGTGAGTCGGTCTTTTCAACATAGGCAACCTCAAGGTCAGAGAATGAAGTACCGCAGTTAGTGCAGTAATTAATCAATTTATTAGCTCGGTAAACCAACCCTTGATTAAATAAATCCTCAAAAGTTTTATAAACAATTTTGACTATCTCCGGATCCATCGTAAATTTTTCCCGACTCCAATCAAGGGCAAATCCCAATCTTTTCAGCTGACCTTTAATGTGATTTTTATTTTCCGCCACATAATCCCAGATCATCTTATATAGGTCCTCTCTTTTATAGTCATATCTGCTTTTGCCTAATTTTTTTAAATGTTTTTCAAATACAAATTGTGTTTCCGTACCGGCATGATCTAATCCAAGCAGCCAAAGTGTTTCTTTTCCCATCATTTTATTAAATCTGATCATAATATCTTCATAAGTAAACATTGCATGACCTAAATGAAGACTGCCATTGGCATTTGGAGGAGGAAGAATAATCGAAAATGGTTCCTTATTTTTATTAACCTCAGCTTTGAAATAGCCTTTTTCTTCCCATTCTTTATAAATTTTTTCTTCGACTAATTGTGGTTGATATTTTGAATCCATAATAATGTCCATTATTATATAATATTTCCTTATGGACTGGATTCTTATTACGCTTAAGTGGTATTTAACTTTGTTTTTCATCGGAGTTATTTTTACTCCATTAACAAAAAAAATATTCAAAGGTTTTAAGTTTGATTTAGGCTATCCATTTGCTAAAACATTAGGAATTATCCTCCTGAGTTATTTCGTTTTTGTTTTCGGAATTGTTAAAATACTTCCTTTTAATCGTCTGGGTCTAATTCTCTCCCTTTGTTTATTTGCAATTATTAATTGGTTTGTTTTTAAAAAACAGAACCAAAAAATTGTCAACCAAAAATCCGAGGCAAATCCCCTGCCGATGATTATTTTTGAAGAGCTGTTCTTTATTTTCTGCCTCTTTTTCTGGACTTTCATCCGTTCCCAGGAACCCTCAATTCATGGCTTGGAAAAGTTTATGGACTTCGGATTTATTAATTCAATTTTGAGAACTAAATTTTTCCCTCCCAAAGATATCTGGTATTCACCCGAACCGATCAACTACTATTATTTCGGCCATTTATCCGGCGCCATATTAATTAAACTGAGCAATATTAAAGCTTCGATCGGCTACAACTTAATTTTGGCTACAATTTTTGCTCAAGGAATGACTCAAATATTTTCGTTGATCATAAATATAATCAAAAAATATGATCAAAAATTAAACCGGTTTAAAGCGGTTATTTATGGTCTAGTCGGAGCTTATTTAGTCAATCTCGGAGGAAATTTACACACTCTATATCTTTTTACCAAAGGTTATCCTAATGAAGCCCCTATTCCTTTTTGGAAAATATTATCTAATTTTAACCCAACTACCTACTGGTATCCGAATGCAACCCGCTTTATCCCTTTCACGATCCATGAATTTCCATCATATTCCTACGTAGTCGCCGACCTGCACGGACATGTATTTGATATTCCGTTTGTGTTATTGACTATCGCCATACTCTTTATTATCTTTACAAATCCCTCCTTCGTCAAGACTTCGGAGGGCAGGCAAAAGTTAAAGTTAAAAGTAAAAAGTTTTTGGCAACAGATTTTATCTAATTTTAATCAATTTCAACTAATTCCAACTATTTTTCTTGGCTTCATGACTGCCATCCACTACATGACTAATGCTTTTGACGGTCCAATATACATATTATTGGCTTTAATTATTTTCTTATTTATTTTTGGATTTTCAGTTAAATTTTTCGTTAATACAGCTGTTTTAATAATTTCTTTTATATTTTTTTCTCTTCCATTTTCCTGGTTTTTTAAACCTTTTGTCAGCGGAATCGGAGTTAATTGTTCTCCAAAATTTTTAACTGATATTGGAAAAATCGGGCCGTTTATTTTTGAGGCCGGCAACTGTCAGATTTCACCTCTGTGGATGCTGTTTGTTCTATGGGGATTTTTTTGGGTTTCGTTTGGAATATTCCTTTTTATTAGAAAAAGGGGCTCTAACAATGAGGTAATGAAGCAATTGAACTATTTTCTTCTAATTTTGTTTTCCTTTGGCCTTTTCCTGACAATTATTCCTGAATTTTTCTATATCAAAGACATTTACCCTCAACATTTTCGGGCCAACACTATGTTTAAGCTTGGCTATCAGGCTTTTAGCCTGATGGGGATAGCCTCAATAATCACTTTTTATTTATTAAAAAATGTAAAAAAAACTATTGTTTATTATCTATTGACAATAGTCTTTATCTTTTTTCTTTTTTTTCCGTCAATCTACCCTTACTTCTCTGTCCCTTCTTACTATGGTCAACTAAACCGTCCTATCGAGCTTGACGGCCAAATATGGTTAAAGCGGTCATATCCTGAAGATAATGAAATTATTGATTATTTGAACAAAAATGAAAAGGGACAGCCCGTCATTCTAGAGGCCCAAGGAGACTCCTATACCGACTATGAAAGGATCTCCGCCTTTACGGGCCTGCCAACGGTCGCCGGTTGGTGGGTACATGAATGGTTATGGCGAGGATCTTCGGATGTCGTTGGAAAAAGGATTCCTGAAGTTGTTTTTTTATATGAGTCCCCCGATATTAACCAAACGAAATCATTAGTTAATAAATACCGAATAAAATATGTGATAATTTCGCAGTTGGAACGCCAAAAATACCCTAATTTAGATGAGAAAAAATGGCTAAAAATAGGCAGATTAGTTTTCAAGTCTTCTAATGGCTTTGGGGCTTTGTATCAAGTTAATTAATATACGCAAAAGCCCGCAGGTGCGGGCTTGACAAACCAAATTTTTTTTGCTATCGTATATCCGAGCATTACTATACGTCGTTCCCTCAAATACGAGCGGTAGTGATGCTCTTTTTTATCCCTACAAATGATACAATGTCACCGGAATCCTTAGATTTTTCTTCGCTAGTTTTTTGAACTGATCTGCAACAAACTCAATCAGTTCATTTTTCTTCTGATAATTGTTTTTAAAGCCGAATGATTTAGGCTTTTGTGAAAAGAAAACGTTCTTCATAGCTCTTAATATAAACAAACTTTAATTGTTTGTCAAGACCTATAGAAAAATAGCTTTCAGTTATGAGACGTCTTATAGTAATATATTAATCGATTATACTGTTACATCAATATAATAAAAGTTATCCAAAGTCTGTGGATAAGTATGTTTATACCTGTTTTTGCGGATTTAGTATAATATGCTATGAATTTTTCTTTCCTAACCTACAATACCCTTTTCAATAAGGCATACGGGCATTTTGACCTGATTATTAAACAATGTCTGCCTGATATTATTTGTCTTCAGGAAGTTGATATCTCCGGTAGAAATCTCGAAATAATTAAACGATTTGGCTACAAATTGGCTGATTATTCCGGAACATTTATAAAATTTGGGAAAGGTTTTGGAGTTGTAACATATTACAACGAAAAGAAATTTAAGCTAATTGATACTTATACCTTAAAAGTAGGATTCAATTTATCGGAACTTCTGTTCGCTATACCCCAGCTTATTCTAGGAATAAGCAAACCGAAGACAATTCTCCGTACTGATTTTATATGCAAAGCAAACAATAAAAGAATTGTTATCTGTAATTCTCATTTAATAGTTATCGCATCTAATAATATACGGGTTAAACACATAAATAAAGCCTTGAGCTCACTAAATAACCTTAAGATACCGTTGATTATTGCCGGAGATTTTAACTATCTCCCCTATCAAAGAAAAAAGCTCGATAACATAATGAAAAAATATCACTTGGTCGAAGCCACAAAAGATATCAGGCAGACTGTTGATTTTTCTCCAAAAGGAAAAAAGGAAAAATTTTCTTTTTTACAAGGTTTTTTTATCAGAAACATTAATCATTTTTTCGGAAATCAAATGAAAAATGACTATATTTATTACCGGGGAGTCAAACTTGTAAAAACCAGCCGTTTAGAAGTTCGCTTTTCTGATCATTATCCTATTATTTCAACCTTTAATATTTAAGCTCTTTTTTTATTCTTTTATAAAGTTCGTCAATTTCATGGATGTAGTAGCTCATTCCTTTCTTTTTATTTTTTTCACCTTTATAAGCCTGTCCTCCCATTTCATAATCAAATATCTTTTTATTTATTTCTCCAACAAAAAGCCTATGAGCCACTGATAGTAAATTTTTGTATATTGATTTAAGCTGGCCTTCTTTTTTCATTCTTCTAAAACAAAATGTGATATGAACATTTTTCATAAATTTAGGATTCACACCCCAATCATGCGCCCTTTGAATAATCTCATGATCTTCCGACATACGTAGTTTTTCATTAAATCCTCCGATTAATCTAAACAGGTTGGTTTCTATAACCATTGAGCCTCCCATAGAAAATTTTTTACTTAAATTTTGAGAAAATTCCACAAGCATATTTAACAGATTCAACATCGGTTTATATTCTTCATTCCCCTTTTCCGGGATCATATAAGGAATGAATATCAATCCTTTTTTCTCATTAATGTTTTTAGCAATATTTTTTAAAAAATTTTTCTTTATTCTTACATCTGCATCTAAAAATACCAGATATTTTCCATTGGCTTTTTTTGCCCCAAAATTTCTTTGTGTAGAAACATTGTTTACTTTTATCCGGAAAAAACTTTTTTTATAATCCAATGCAACCTTTTTCGTATTGTCAATCGAAAAACCGTCAACAATGATTACTTCATAATCGTTTTCTTTTTGATTTTTAATATCATTAAGTAAACGGGGAAGAAAATCTTCTTCATTCAACGTCGGTATGATTATTGAAAAGAGTGGTTTCATAGAGCTTATATTATAACATTTGGTAAAATGAGAGTATGAAAGTTTCCGTTGTTATACCTGTCTATAATGAAGAAAAATACATCAAAGGCTGTCTTGATTCTTTAATGATTCAAGAGGAAAAACCTGATGAGATTATTGTTGTTGATAATAATTGTACTGACAATACGGTTGAGATCATCAAAAAGTATAAGAATATTAAAATCATAAAGGAAACTACTCAAGGAATGACTCCGGCAAGAAATACCGGTTTTAATCAAGCTAAACACGAAATTATTGTCAAATGTGATGCCGATTCCGTTCTTCCTACAGATTGGATAAAAAATATCAAAAATGATTTTATAAATAATCCCTCAATAATTGGAGTATCCATGCCAATAGTCTATAGTGATTTTCAGTTATTTGGAAATAGCACTTTGCCTTTTTACATCTATCTCGCAATCCCAAGATTGATGGTTGGTTTTTATTATTTCATAGGACCCGGGTATGCTCTAAAAGAGATTGCATGGAATAAGACCAGAGATGAAATATGCTTGAATGACAAAGAGGTCCACGAAGATATTGATATTTCATTTCATCTAAAAAAATATGGAAAGATTTTTCACGATAAAAAAAACCCAGTTACTTCATCAGCTAGAAGGATCTTCAATGATCCTTTTTCATTTTTTGGAGAATATATTGTTCGGTTTTTTAAAATGTACTGGAAACACCGTCATTTACTCTGAGTTTTATACATTTTCTCAACTTCTTTAAGGGTTGTGATCTCTTGAGGGTTTTTATCATCCCTAAATTTTTCCAAACGGGGAAAACGTAAAGCTAAACCGGCTGTATGCGTGGGCGACTTGGTAATTTCATCTGCTTTTATTTCAACAACAATTTTTGGGGTCAACCAAACATCACATTCGGCTTGTTTATCAACTAAATAATTTGCTGGTTTTTCTTTAACCTTTAACATTTGAGATTTAACCTTTAATTCCCTCCATTCCTCATCTGTCAATCCTGTTCCAATTTTAGCCACGGTCACAAACTTATCATTTTTACTATCAAAAACTCCCACTAAAAAGGCTCCCATCCCAAAATCGGTTCTTTTTCCTTTTCCAAAATCATAACCCATTACCAGGCAATCAATTGTGTCGTTTATCTTTGAAGAATAGCTCCGTTTATACTTGATCCAATTCCAAGCCCGGGCACCTGGCTGGTAAATCCCGTCAATTTTTTTTGCAATAACTCCTTCCAGTTTTTTTGCAATTGCCAAATCAAAAATTTCTTCTAATCTTTCTTCTTTTTCTACCTCTTCCTGATGATCTACGACAATTATTTGTTTGCTGATATCGGTATTTTTTACCGTTACGTCTTCAAGAGCTTTTCTTCGTTCGATGAATGGTTGCTTAATATAATTTTTTCCGTTTAGATATAAAAGCTCAAAGGCAAAAAGTTTGAGAGGAACTTCAATAGCTTTCATTCCAATATCATATTTTCTTTTTCTCTGAACTGTTTCTTGGAATGGAAGAAATTCTCCGGTTTTTGGATCATAGCCAATCGCCTCCCCCTCTATAATCAATTCATCAGATCTAATTTCTTTTTTCACCCCCTCAACTATATCCGGGTACATAAAAGTGACATCTTCAAGACTTCGGGAAAATAATTTAACCTGACCATTTTTATAATGGATCTGTAATCTAAACCCATCAAATTTAGGTTCAACCAAACATTTACCAATTTGCTTAATAATTTCACGGGCCGACGACATTCTTTCTGCTTTCATCATGATAATTGGTGTAAAGACCTTAGGTTCTATCTTTTTTAATCCGCCGATTCCTTTTTCTTTAAGGGTTTTTCCGATAAATCCTAAGTCGGGCCTGACATGGTAAGCTGTTTCAATTACCGGCCTCAAACTTTTGTCCCCAACCAACATCCATGAATAGGCATCTAATATTGTCATGTCAGAAAATCCTAAACGGATAATTCCGGTCGGGAGACGGACTAAATAGCGGCCTGATAACGGATCAAGTTGACGGATAAGTTGTGATAGAAGACTAACTTTAATATCCTGAGAACCATTGCCTGACGCTGTAGCTAATCGATAAAAAAAATCATAGACCATCAACACTTCCATATCTTTTTCTTCAAATGATGTATAGAGTTTTTTAAAGGCTTCAACGGTTTGCCCAAGATCTCCGCTTTTTTTAAACTCTTTTTCAAAATAACTGCGGTCAATATTCAGTGCTGACATAGAAGCTTTAATAATGGTCCTTTCAGCCATACCAAAATCAATCCCTTCATAGGCCGGACCAACCCGGCCTTGTAGAAGATAGACTACTTTTGCAATTTCTTCAGAATTAAGTTTTTTAAATAATTCTGATAATATTCGTGTGATTTCTAAGCGGGAAGAATTTTTTTCGATTCTTTCAAAGTATTTAGCAAGCTCTGAGAAAAACATAATGACAGTAAATAAAAATTTAGAGTAAGCGAGCGTATTAAATTTTTTTCGACTTGGGAGTCCCCGAAAAGGGGAGGGTTCCCACGGAGAAATAAAATTTAATACCGAGCTTACTCATTTAGACCATCGTGTATCTGGCAGATTTGGTGCTGCCAATCTTTTTAATTAATCCTTTTTTTATTAACTCTTGAATATCCCGTAAAACCGTATCTTCCGATACATCCGGAAAAACATCACCAAAAGTCTGATTTTGAATGTACCCTATCTCTTGGATATATTCAATCAACTTCATCTGACGTTCTGTAAGATAAACCTGTTGACCACCGAATTTTTCTTTTAATTTTACATCTTTAGACAATTTGAGAATTTTTTCTTTAACCTTATCGAATTCAATCGCAGCCCCGCTGGTAAAGTAGCCCAACCAACTGCTTAGATCCCCTGCCGATGCTTTCTGTAAATTTTGATAATAAGTGATAGCATCTTTATCATAATATTCTTCCAGAGAAAAAAACCGACGGATGTCATATCCCCCTAAAAATAAAATTAATGTGGCAAGTACTCTGGAGACTCTGCCGTTGCCGTCTAAAAACGGATGAATCCTGACTAGTTCATGATGGGCAATCCCCGCCTTTAAAACAGGATGTAATTTATCTTTATCATCACGGTTTAACCAATAAATAAACTCCCTCATTAAAAACGGCACTTCAATCGGAGGCGGCGGACGGAAAGTCACTTCTCCATTGGCTGAATTTCTAATGATCACTTGTTTTGTTCTATACTCGCCTATTTGTTCATTTACCAAAATTTTATCGGTCAAAATTCGGTGCAATTTCTTGATAATTTGTTCGGAGATTTTATCTATTTTCTTATTGGCTTCGTCATCAATGAATTCAATTACTTTTCTATAGTTAATGATTTCCTGAATATCGCGGGGTCTCCCGATAACATCACGCCCCAATAAAATATCTTTAGCGTCGTCTTTATGAAGATTGTTTCCTTCAATATGGGTTCCATGATAGGCAGAACGGATGAGCGCCTCTTCCTTAAACTGTTTTTCCCAAAGTGGCAGTAAGGGTGAATGTTTTATTACTTCTTCAGCTGCTTCAATTTTGGAAATATTGACCAAAATCTTATTAGTAATTTCAAAAGTAGGGTTGAACATAGGATAATTATAACTTATAATTTTCTCATGGTCCAAGCTTTTACCATTGACCAAAATAGTTTTCCGGCAGCTAAAGTCGGCAAGATAGGAGACATTGTTAATCTTGCCCTTCCGTTGGCCATGACCGGCGCGGGACTTATATTCTTGGTTATTACACTTAAAGCCGCCTACGATATTTTAACTCATGGTGATAATCCTGATGCCTTAAAAAAAGCTTATGCATCAATTACAACTGCAATCTTAGGCCTGATTATCGTTGTCGCCAGTTTCTTAGTGATTCAGTTATTAGGAGTTGTCTTAAAGACAAATATATTACCAAAATGAAATTTTTAGCAGCTGATGATACGGCGATTAAAGATCTGTTTGGAGGAATTACTCCGCCTGAAGCAATGAACATTGGCGGAGATAAACCTACCGAGGGCCTTGGCAAACTTATTGCCTTTGGAATTAATGCGTTTATTTTAATTGCCGGTTTTTCTTTACTTATTTATCTTTTGTGGGGCGCGTTTGATTGGATTGCTTCAGGTGGAGAAAAAGAAAAAATTACTAAGGCCCAAAATAAAATTACCAATGCCGTGATTGGAATAGTCCTGATTTTTGCAGTTTTAGTAATATTTAACTTGATAGCCGGAAATATTTTAGGAATTGTTAATCCAAACAACGGCGGATTTGAAATAAAACTTCCGACTCTAGGGCAATAGTTTTGATTTAAAAAATAAAAACGCCTATTTTGAAATAGGCGTTTTTTTACTTGATAACTAAAAAAAACTATTTGCAAAATTTATCTTCAACTTTTTTATTACAACAAAACTCTGTGCCATCGGCTAACGTACATACTTTCCCATCCTTTAAAAAACATTCAGTGCCACTCCCTTTTTGATATCCAGTTCCTGGACAGTCACTTTTACTTTTTTTGTTCGGTAAAAATTCATAATTTTTACATTTATCCATAGAAACTTTTTGTGAACAACAACCAGTATTACAAGATCGCGGCCACATTTCATAACAACTACCATTAAAAATACCAAAAGACCCCCCTACGCACTTTCCAGATGCGTTAGAATTTGGATTCAGACTTGACTTCATTGCCCATAATCCTAAAATTATCCCAATGACAACTACTGAAAGAATTATTAGGTTTCTTATCTGTTGTTTCTTTTTTTTCATATTTTCACCCCCTTTTTTAAATACTTAATCAATTATTAACATTCAATATTCATTCTAATTAGAGTAAATAGTGATTGTCAAATTATTCTATCTTATATATCTTGCTTCCTTGAAGGACATAAATAATATCTTTATAAACAATAAAGTCGGAGCCAGTTGATAGAATTTTTGAATTTACCTGCTCCTGATAATCGCCGTTCTTACCCATTATGTAAATAATTCCCCGTTTTTTGTCCCACACATAAACCTTCTCCAAATCTTTACTGGTAAAAATTTTGGCTGCATTAATATTGCCGTCAGGAAAATTGACTTTCAATCCGTCGCGTAAACCCGAAGTATATTTGAATATAACCGAATTACCTGCTAAATAAATTGAGCCGTCTATTGTTAAAGAGTTTGCCTGGGATAGGTCGATTGATTGACCGGAACCAAAATATGAACTTTTGGTTCCAAACCCTGTCTCCGCGCTCATGTATTTCCAAATTTCGTTTTTTCCTTGGTCTAACAAATAGATATTTCCGTTAAAAACTGCTAGGTCAATAATTTTCCCCCATTCTTTATCATTTTCAATTACTTTTGTAGCTTTCCCGTTGATCAATTGATATGCTCCACTACCTTCAATAAAAAAATATTTTTTTTCTTCAGATAAAGCAATAAGAGACGATTTTTTAAGCTCGCTTAATTGATCTTTATCCAATGATTTGTTATCTAAGGAAAAATTGAACAACACCCCATTGTTTTTGTCTAAAATTAATAACATATCATTGGACAGATAAAATCTGCTGCCTTTGGCATTTTTATTATCAACCGTAAGATCAAAGAATTCCTGGTAGCTTTTTTCCTCTTTTTTAAGAATTTTATTCTCTTTATCAATAATTAATTTTTCCAATTCAATAATTTGATTGTTTTTAGGACCAACTTCTTTCTTTAATTTTTCTATTTCTATCTTACTGTCTGATATCAGATTGAGAGCGCTTGTCATATTTAGAAAAGATACTTGTTCTGCCTGATCAAGTTTTTGGCTGATTAGATCACGCGTTATATTGATTGTTTTTTGATTATTTTCACTTGACCTACGCAAATATCCAAGACCAACGCTCCAGAATAGGATTAATCCCAAAATAAAAACAGTGATAAATGTCAAAGTTTTTTGTTGGCCAAAACGAAGATAAAAATCTTTCAAATTAAATGGAAAAATTCTACCTCCCGGTTTTTCAAAAAAATCATTGACAGATTTTATCTCTTCTTCAAATTTTTTAAATTTTAAAAATAACGCCGCCGTTCCATGGTCATCTAAGACAAGAAGCTCGGGAGTAATTTCTTCAATGATTTCCGAGATCGGCCTATGATCAAACTTTTTATTAAGCCCCTCTTCTTCTCCCAACAACTTCATAAATTTACTGAAAGTAAAAATATAAACATCATCTTCTTGTGTAAATCCCGAAGCTGTAGCGTTCCTCTCGATAAGAAGGACCAGTTTTTTATTTCTACGAATATATATTCGACCTTGATTAATGGTTTTTAAGTAAAAAATGTTTTCTTTTAAATATCCTGCTGATAATGAAAAGCCTAACGGGAGATTTTTTTCCTTAATAATGTTTGAAATGAAAAAATCAAATTGCTGTAAATTTTCTATTTTAATCGTGTTTATTCTATCTCTTATAAATATCATCAATTCCCTTCCTTTTTGAGGAGTGATTCCTGTTTCAATTTCAATCGTCAAAAATAAATTATTTTCATCGACAAAGCCGGAAAAACCATCTGACTTTTCATGACCCAAATAGAAGTTGACGTCTTTTTTAAACATGCTGTTAAAATATGAATATTGATAACAACGCTATTATCAATATAATCAAAGCAACGGTTACTTGCAATGTAGACACGAGAAGAATAAGCCGATTGTGTTCGTCTTCTAAAGTCTTATTCATGATCTTGACCTGTTTGGAAATTACTAAAGAATATAAATAGTAAAAAACCGCTGAAAGTCCAACGATAATTTTAAAAATAATGTCTTTAATATCCATGTTTCTTACTCATTAATTTATTAATCATTTGAACCGCATCCGACGGATGAGGCACATTAATAAATTCAACATTAGCTTCAGTGCCGGCAGTTTGTACGAAGATCGACCCATAATCAAAAAAGGACTCTATGTAGCCGCCGCTTTTTACGGTAATATCTTCGATTCGTCCTAATTGAGCGTTGGTAATTTCTTTATACAAAACCGCATAAAAATCAACGTCAATTACCCTCTTACTGGTGATTATCCCGACGTTAAAATACCAATTCAAAACGTTAAACCATATATAACTAAAAATAAAAACAACGAAAAATAAATTTATTATTAAAATTTGTCCCGGATTAAAAAAATTCTGAAGAAAAAAATTTAAAACAAAAAGCAGAATGATCAAAACAATTGAACTGAAGATCCATCCGATCTGAGTAAAAGGATGACTGCGAAGTAGTAAATATATTATTTCACCTTCCTCTTGGGTGTCAAACTTTGTCTTAGGATTAATACAATATGAATAGAAGGCTTGGCTTTTTTTATTATTGTTTTCCATCCTTATATATTATATACTATTACTCGCCCTGGTTACTTGAGCGACTTGGTCCCACCCTTTTCCATCCCGAACAAGGTAGTGAAACGAGTCAGCGCCGATGATACTCACATCGAAAGATGAAGGGAAAGTAGGTCGTAGCCGGGGCATTTTAAAAATTTTACTTCGTATCGCTAAATAAAACTTCTTTCGGAATCCCGAATATTGAAGCGTCTTTAATTTTTTCACTTTTACAACTTTTTATGACATCAGTTAAATTTATATTCTTGTCTTTTATAAATTCCTTTACTAAATTGTTATTAACTAAATCATCTGTACTGAAAAATCCCAAATAGTTTTCAGCTAAATTGATGTAATTTGACAAGCTGCATTTTTTCTCTCCGTTTGTTTTTCCCGCCTTCCAAATATACATACAGTCACCGTTTAGTAAATAATTAGTTGTCCCATTTTTTAAAAAAACCTTTTTGTTTTGGATAAATAAACTATCACAAACAATCGGTCCTTGAAGGTTAAATTTAAAGTCATTTTTTTTTGTTATCGGTATTATTGTAGGGGTTTGGTTTACAAAACCCGCTTTCGGTTTTATCAAACCCATTCTTGGCTGATTAAATTTTATAAATAAAGCAATAATCAACACAAAGATTGGAATAATTATTACCACTTTTGAAACGAAAGAAAAAAAATCATCCATATTTATTTTCCTGATTCCAAAAGGTCAAGTCCTTTTAATTGAGGGAATTCCGAGCCAGTCTTTCCGCTAATAGTTCCGGCAATTCTGGCAGTGCTTTTTATGAGTTTTTCCATTCCTTCTTCACGGTCTTTCCAAATATTTTCAAAAGCTCTTTTTTCCCGTATAAGTTCATTTTTGGACTTGATATAAACCTCTATTATGGCTTCTATTTGCTGATGGAATTCGTGACCCATAATATATCCGTATAATTCTTCTGCTTTCGTTCCTTGATTTTTAATAATAAATTTTTCCCGAGCTACTTCAACTAATTTTTGCCTAACCAGTTCCGCTAAGATCATCGAGAAAGGATAAGTACATATCCAAACTCCGTTAATACTGTCAATATCATTGTTACTTTCTTTGGGCATAACAGTTGTAACAATAATTGGGATATTAGCATTTTCCGACCTTAAATCTTCTTTTAATTTAACAATAAAATCATTTTTCCAAGCTTTGGTACGTTTTGATTCCCATAAAATTGTCCCGCAGATATTACCTTTTTGAGTTTTTACAATCTGACGGATATCAGCGCCTTTTTCTCCTTTTTTAATTTCTTCTATTACGTCTGTCGGGAAAAGTTTTTTTAATTCTATTTCCAGATCAAGTTCCTGAACCTCTCCTTGAAGTTGTTGTGAGCCTTTTTCCGATTTTATTTTTAGTTCATCTATTTGTTTTTTCATCTCCTCAATTTGCTTATTTTTTTCCGCAATTTTAAAATGTTCTTGTTCCAGGATCTCTTTAGCAGTTTGCTGACGAATCTTTTCTCTTTCTGCGTCTATTTGGCGTTGTTTTTCCAACTCAAAATTTTTTTTATCCTCTGAAAGTTGATTTTTTTCTTTTCGAAGCTCCAGCTCAATTTTTTTTGTTTGCTCAAGTTCTCTTTCTTTTTTTTCGTTTTCTTCCTGTAAATATTTTATTTCCTGAGCTGATTCCCTTTTTGCTTGTTCTTTTGCCTTACTTGATATGTCTTGTTTTATCTTATGACCTAACGCTTCTTCGACAGAAATTTTTTTACCACAATGGGGACAAGTAATAATTAGATTTTGATTATCCATATTGGAGTAATTATAACAAACCTAAACCAAGGCTTATTTGGTAAAATATAATACTTTTGGGGAGTGGTGTAATGGTAACACACCTGCCTTTGGAGCAGGTTACTCATGGTTCGAATCCATGCTCCCCAACCAAACAATATCCTCAAATACAATCTATTTGATTTGCTAATCATAATTGATGTATTATTATCTAAGATGAATATTAAAAAAATATTAGTCTTGGTGACGTTGTTTTTTTCAGTTGGTTTTCTTACTCCAAAAACCTCAAATGCGGTTAACCTTCAGGAAATACTAACTTCAGGAAATTCAACAATGGTAAAAATACAGGAAGGCATTGAATATTTTTTTGCCTTTAGAACTGCAAAGAAAGTAGAAGTATTGGAAAAACAAGCTGAAAAAAGATTAAATATGGCTCAAAAATATGTAGACCAGAAAGATAATGAGAAAATTCAAAATATGTTTCAGAACTACCTCCAAATAAAAGGAAAACAAAATGATTTATTAGAAAAAACTGATGAAAAAGATATATTGAGAGATGTTGAAGAAAGTACAATCGAACAACAAAAAACAATGGAAGAAATAAAGAAAAAACTCAATGAAGACGGAAAACAAAATGTCGTCGACATCCAGGAAAAAGTTGTCAACCAGGTTTCACAAAGGATTATTGAAGTTGACGGTCCTGAAGGACAAACAGAGTTTTTAAATAAAGTTTTACATGTTTGGGCCCCAGGAACAGGACCCGGAGGAAAGGCCGGAGTGGTTTATGAAGGAGGAACAGGTATTCAATTTGCTCCGGGAACAGGACCTGGAGGACAAGGTGGAGTTGTGATTAACGGTGGAGAAATGAAGTTTGCACCCGGAACTTCAGGCGCGGAAATAAAAACTGTCGGAGATCACCCAAATACTGAAGAGCCTGTAAACGCAGGAGGAGGTAATTTAGCTCCCGGCACAATTCAGGGTGGAGGTGGCGGAAATACAATTGATCCGGGAAGTGTCGACCAGGGAACTACGTCTGACAGTGAAACATGGATCGATCCGTAAAAATCTATTCAACAATTATCTTCTATAATGTCTTCAAGTAAATACCAATTCTGGGTGGTGTTTTCCAAAAAACGGTAATGAAATATATAACCGATAAAAAGCATTGCTAAAGGAATACAAAAAAATAAAAGACCGGTTGTTTTGACGGCAATTGTAATAAAAGTAGAGGTCGACATCACTAATCCTACAAAAATGGTAACCAACAGATGAATAAGTCTCTTATGTTGGATCCGTTTAATCATAACTTGATGATTTTTTAAAACCTTTTTCCAGTCTGTTTCTGGATTTTTTTCCTCCAGGATTTTTTTTATTTTTGTATCGTAGGATTTAAACATATTCTATGAAACAAGTAAAAACAAAATAAGATCATTATCTCACCTCTGTGTTTTTTTGTAAATATATTAAAGTGCATTTTGATAGTATTAAATTTAATTGTTATAATTTTATCACTGTGTTTTTTTTACTTAAAAAATATTGGGATAAGATTTTACTTATTGTTCTTATAGCTACTTATACATTAATCCTTAGTAGTCTTTCCATATCCCGACATAACGCCTTTGCTTCCGGTTTTGATCTTGGGAATATGGACCAAACAATATGGAATACTCTTCATGGAAGGTTTTTCAGTCTAACCAACGGGAGTCGGACAATGTCGCGTTTTGCCATCCATTCTGACTTGATTCTTGTTCTTTTAGCACCGCTCTATCTTATTTGGAATAATGTTCGGATACTTCTTTTTTCTCAGTCGATATTTTTGGCTTTAGGATCAATTCCTATCTTTTTACTTTCAAAAAAACTTTTTAAGGAAAAATTGATTCCATTGATTTTTGTTCTTATTTATCTGTTGCTTCCCGGTATGCAGTGGACTAATATCTATGATTTTCACGGTGTGGCTTTGGCTATTCCCTTCTTACTTTATACTTTTTATTTTATATATACCAAAAACTGGTTTTGGTATTGGATATTCATACTTTTAAGCTTAATTACCAAAGAGCAGGTATCTGCCACTATATTTTTACTCGGATTGTTCCTGATATTTTTTCAAAAGCAAAGGAAAATCGGTTTAATAACTTTATTTATATCCGCTGGTTGGTTTTTTCTTTCTGTTTTTATTTTAACTCCTCAATCTAATTCAGGGCTTCCTAATCAAGCTTGGAGTATATTTAAGTTTTCTGATTCAAAAGAATTTAGTCTGCCCAGTGTTAAATTTTTAATCCAGCGATTTTTTTTTGAAAAACATACGATTGAATATTACCTAATCTTGTTAAAAGAAACTGGTTTTCTGCCGCTTTTTGGCTTCCCGTGGTTAATATTTGCTTTGCCCGAATTTTTAATTAATATTCTTAGTAATCAGTCCCAATTCCGCTCGATCACTCTCCACTATGATAGCGTCCTTACAACCTGGTTAATAGTGGCATCAATTTTTGGTATAAAATACATTCAATTATTTTTAAAAAAAATCAGGCTGACTCGACAGTTTGCTAAACAAATTAGTTATATTGTTCTCTTTACAGGATTATTAATTTGCTTAAGGACTAATTATCATTACAGTCCTCTTCCCACTACTCCAGGATGTTGGTGCTATATCTATCAAGTTAGCCAACAAGATCGTCAGTTTGATGAGCTGCTTCAAAAAATTCCTCGGTCAGCTTCAGTGACCGCCTCCCCGGAAATTAGACCTCATGTTAGTCAAAGAATAGATTCATACACGTTACCTGTTGCGACAGATTATGCTGACTTCATTGCTATAATTGATCAAAATAGAATTATAGGTGATTATGAACCAAAAGATTTTGAATTAGTTTTACGGGATCAATTAAGAACCAGTAAAAAGTATACGCTCGTTGAACATATCGGACATTTTTATTTGTATAAGAAAAATTCTTATATATGGTCGCCAATTTAGAAATAATGACTTTCAAAAATACTTTTACAAATTTTTGCAGACTCTTTAAAGCCCTGATTACGTCGATGATATAACCTTCCGACCTGCCGTTCCCTCGAAAATCTATTTTAAAAACCACAAAGCCACTTCCGGCTAAATAATCGCCCGGAAACCATTCGTCGGTTCTTTATTAACTGGAGCCGCTAATAAACCATAGACTTTATTTCCTTCACTAGGGTAACTGGTTATGTTTTTCTGAGATTATGTTTAAAGATCCTAAATAGTTAATGTTTATTGGTGAAACATCGGGGATATTGATAGTTTGATTTTTATTAGAAATCGTTTTTTTCGATGAAGCTTTTTTTGAGTTATTATCACAATATTTAAAAAATACAAATATAATAGCAATTAAAATCAAAGCTCCAAACATCGTTAATATTTTTTCATATATTATAATCGTATCATTATGTATTACGTTTATCTTCTCCGTTGTTTTGATAACTCTCTTTACTGTGGGCAAACAATGAATTTGAAAAGACGGGTCAAAGAACATAATGATCCGCAATCAAAATCAAAATATACACGCTCAAGAAATCCTGTGAAATTAGTCTATTTTGAAAAATATAAAACGATCAATGAAGCTTTAAAAAGAGAATTTGAAATTAAAAAAATGACAAAAATAAAAAAAGAAATGTTAATTAAAAAAGTATATAAGCTATAATGTAACTTTTACTTATTAAGTATTAGTTAATTATGTTAGCGAACGCGCTTGTTTCTTTTAGAGAATTTTTGGAGGCTTTTTTAATTATTGGAGTATTTTTAGGAATTTCTAAAAAGCTAAAACTTAAGCGAGACTTTGAAATTTACCTAGCATCCGGAATCGGAATACTTCTTTCTTTATTATTAGCTACTCTCACCTATTATTTCAGCAATTATGCTCAAATTGTTTTTAGTGAAAAAAATCGAGAAATATTAGAAAGCTTACTTTTGATTTTTTCCGGTGTATTTATTATATATACGACTATTTCTTTACATAATCTACTTCATAAAATTCAAGAAAAAACCGCTGCTAAAGCTCACCAAAAATTACATAGTAATCTCTTTGATATTTCGTTATTTTTTACGATTATGTTTTTAGTGATACGCGAAGGCTTTGAAATTGCTCTTTTTACTGCCAGTACTTCTCTACTTTCTATTTTTATTCAAAATTTTATCGGCCTAATAATTGGTTTTATCTTAGCCTCTACGTTTGGAATTTTGACGTTCTTTGCTTACCTTAAATTCCCTATTACAAAGGTTCTAAAAGTAACAAAGTACACAATTATATTGTTAGGAACCATGATGATAGTCGATGGAATGATTAAATTATTTTTTAATTCTTATTTTTTAAAATTTTAATTCCCTCAAACCAAATTAAACTGAATAAAGCAATTCCTACTGCCATGGCGACATCACTAAAAAAAAGGTTGGTAAAATGAAAAAGATTTCGGAAGAAAGGTACGGAAAAAACGAGAATTAAAAAAATAAAAGTTGATCCAATCACCCAGTATAAGGATTTATTTTTCTCCTTAAGAATGTCAATAAAATGATTGGACTGGGATAAATTAGTAACAATCAAAAGTAAATTTGTTAACACTAAACTTATGAATGCCAAAGATCTTGCTTGGTCGTGATTGGCTCCTTTATTTATTGACAACAAAAAAACAATAAAGACAACGGCTAAGATACTTAAACCTTGTGTTAAACTGGTAAAAAAAGTTTCCCGGCCAAAAAGCGGGGACTTAAGATTCCTGGGGGGACGATCCATAACATCTTTTTCTTCCCGCTCCGATTCGAAAACGATCGAGCAGGACGGATCAATGATCAATTCCAAAAAGGCGATATGGGCCGGATACAAAACGATTGGTAATTTAAAAAGGATCGGTAAAAGCGACATACCCGCAATCGGGATATGAACGGCAAAAATGTAGGCCATGGCTTTTTTCAAATTATCAAAGATACGACGGCCAAGACGGATCGCTTGGACAATTGAAGAAAAATCATCATTTAATAAAATTAGGTCGGCTGTTTCCCGAGCGACATCGGTCCCCCTCTCTCCCATCGCAATTCCAATGTGGGCTGATTTTAGGGCCGGAGCATCGTTAACCCCGTCTCCGGTCATCGCTACAATCTCACCATTGGCTTTTAATGCATTGACAATTAATAACTTTTGCTCCGGGACAACCCGGGCAAAAATATTAACAGTTTTTATTTTTTCCCTCAAAGTTTTTTCGTCCATTTTTTTCAGATCTATCCCTGTAATAAATTTATTTTGATTTTTTAATCCTATCTGAGCAGCAATGTATTGAGCCGTTCCCGGATAGTCACCGGTGATCATGATCACCCGAATACCTGCCTGATAACATTCCTTAACTGACTGGGGAATCGTAGCCCGTATCGGATCAACGAATCCGAGTAGTCCGACAAACTCAAAAGGAAAATCATGCTGTATTCTTGGTAAATCTTTTTTATTAAATAAAGCTTTAGCAACCCCAATTATTCTCAACCCCTTACCTGACATTAATTTAATATTTTCAATCAGTTCATCGTGTTGTTTTTTTGAAAAATGACAAAGATCGGCAATTGCCTCTGGCGCTCCTTTGGCAGCAATAACATAATCTTTATTATCCGGAGATTGAAAGACATGTGAAAGGGCTAATAGTTCTTTTGATAATGGATATTCTTTGACCAAGTGCCAATTTTCATGAATATGTTCCGATCCTTTTAAATACGCCTCACCTTTATTCTTTATTTCTTTTTCCAGTGGATCAAACGGATCCCTTTGACTGGCGAGGATTCCGTATTCAAAAAGATGATGATATTTTTCCGGAAGTGCTTTGGACATTTTAGAAATTTCCTGATAGCGATTACCTGCTATAAATCCGTAAAGCGTTTGTCTATTCAGAGTTAAAGTTCCGGTTTTGTCAACGCATAAAACCGTTGCTGCCCCTAGTGTTTCTATTGCCGCAGTTCTCCTCGTTAAAACCTGACGTTTAGAAATTCGCCAAGCTCCCAGGGTTAGAAAAATTAAAAGAACCACAGAAAATTCTTCCGGCAACATCGCCATGCTCAAAGTTAATCCGGCCAAAAAACCTTGCAGCCAGTCTCCTCGAGTCAGTCCATAAACGACAATTACGATCAAACAAAGAAAAAGTCCAGCAATAGCAAAATTACGAACTATCAATCCTGTTTCTTTCTTTAATAAAGAATCTTCTTCTTCTATCACCGAAAGCGATTTGCCGATTTTTCCCATTTCTGTTTTTGATCCGATCGATAATACTTTAGCAATGCCGTGTCCTTGAGTTACCATGGTTCCAGAAAAAACAAACGGTAAATCTTCCCCGCCCGGATGAGTTAGTTTGGTTTTATAATCCCAAACTGACTTGCGTACCGCTATTGATTCACCGGTTAAAAGTGATTCGTCAATCAGTAAATTACTTGCGGATATTATCACGGCATCAGCCGGAATTCTATCCCCTTCTCTTAAGACCACCAGGTCATCAACGACCACTTCGCGGCCGGCGATCCGAATTTGCTTCCCATCACGGATAACCAATGCGCGGGGACTGGAAAGATTTCTTAGAGCCTCAACCGCACGCTCTGTTTTTCTTTCCTGATAAAAAGTGATGCCAACCACAACTAAAACAAAGGTCATCAACATCATTGCGTCTTGAATCTCACCAAGAAAAAAATATATTAATCCACTGATCAAAAGCAGAAGAAGCATCGGTTCTCGGACAACATTTAAAAAGATCGTTAGAGCATTTTGTTTTTTTTGTGAAGGGATCTCGTTGTAGCCGTCACGTTTAAATCTTTCTTCAACGTCGATAAAACTTAAACCTTTTAATAATTCAATATTAATTTTTTCACCCATATCTATATTCTATATGAAGATATCTATTCAACAATACTTTCTAAAGAATTAAACCCAGTCCCGCCTTACGGCGGGACTAACTAGAAATATTATTATTGATTAACTCCGGTTGCTCCCGTTGGTCCACTACCATTTCGTCCTCCTCCACCCATCCTTTCAATTGGGTTTAATTGAACGTTTTGAGCGGTCACACTTCCATCAGCATTGTCAGTTCCAAATACAACTACTTTTTCTCCCATTTTCAAATCGCTAATTGTAGCTGTGGTTGCTTTATTAATTAAGGTTTTGCTTGATAAAATTACAATTCGACTACTCCCATCTTGCAACTTTACTGTTATAGAGTCACTGTCACTGGAAATAATTTCTCCATTAACCGGGCGAAATCCTGATCTACTACCAACCCCACCGGTTCCGCCAGTACGACCATTTCTCGCAAATCCTTGTCCCGTCCCAAATTGTCCGGATAGATTCACCCTTTGACCCTGTTGATATTTTATTCCACCGTAAAATCCGATACCGGCAAAGACTATTACCAATAGCACTGTTATTAAATAATTGTTCTTCATAATATTATCACCACCTTTTCTTGAAAAGAACTTTTAAAATATAATTAAACAAAAATAAACTGAATTCTTTCTGAAAAATATCACTCATATCTCAAAGCTTCTATCGGCTGAAGATTTGCAGCTTTCCTTGCCGGATACAATCCAAAAACAATTCCGATTAAGCTTGAAACTCCGATTGCAAGTAATATTGAAGATAATGAAATAATAGATGCGATGTTCATTATTTTTGAAATAAGTAAAGAGGTGGTAATGCCAAAAATCATTCCAAATATTCCGCCGGTAAATGTCAGTAAAATTGATTCAATTAAAAACTGAGTTATGATTGTTTTTTTCTTTGCCCCTAACGCTTTTCGTAAACCTATTTCTCTTGTCCTTTCTGTGACGGTCACCAACATAATATTCATAATTCCTATTCCTCCAACTAAAAGAGAGATTGCGGCAATACCGCCAAGTAAAGCAGTCAAAGTTCCGGTAACTTGAGAAACCGTATTTAATAAATCGCTTTGAGACATGATGGTAAAATCAGCTTCAGAGGGTGTATTTAATTTATGTTCCTTAAGTAATAAATAACCGATTTCATCTTGGGTTTGGGTCATCACTTCTTTGGACTTTGCCTCAACCGCAATACTTGATAGATTATCTCTTCCAAATATTTGTTTTTGAGCGGTTGAAAGCGGTACATAAACCATATCGTCCGGATTATTAAAACCTGTCCCACCTTTTGAAACAGTCACACCTATTACTTTTAAGGTTTGATTGCCGACTTTAATTGTTTTACCAATTGGATTAATTTCGCCAAATAAATCGGTGGCAGTCGTTGGTCCTATTACCGCAACCTTTGCCATAGCAGACACATCGCGATTCCCTATAAAAACACCTTTGCTCATACTTATCTTTCTAATTTCGGCATAGGCTGGATAGACACCAATTACTGAAACATTAGTATTGTTACGACCGGCTACCACTTGAGAGCGACTAGAAAATTCCGGGGATACTTTACTTATGAGAGTATTTGGTAGTTTACTTTCAATTGCTTTTGCATCAGATAGTGTCAAACTCGTACCACCACCTGATTGACCCGATATCCCCCGATCATTTTGTCTCGAAGGACTGACTGTTAACAAATTGCTTCCAAGTGATTGAATTTGATTTTCAATTGATTGAGTACTGCCTTGACCTAAGGAAATCAACGTAATAACACTTCCAATTCCAATAACTATTCCAAGGATTGCCAGTCCCGTCCTCATTTTATTAAGAGTTAATGTTTGAAAGCCTTCAATAATTGTTTCAAATAAGTCCTGCATAGTTAATTATTCCCATCTTTTTCTATTTTTCCATCTCTAATATGGATAATTCTTTTTGCGTGATTGGCTATATCAGGTTCGTGAGTGATCATTACTATTGTGTGTCCATCTTTATTTAGTTTTCTAAAAATTTCCATTATTTCTTCCGCTTGTGCACTTGCGATATTTCCAGTTGGCTCATCAGCAAGTAGAATTGCCGGGTCCATTGCTAGTCCTCGAGCTATGGCCACTCTTTGTTGTTGTCCCCCTGATAGCTGGTTTGATGTATGATCGAGCCGATTTCCCAACCCAACCATTTCTAAATATTTTCTTGCTTTTTCAAACCTTTCTTCTTTAGGAATATTTGCATAACGCATTGGCAACATAACATTTTGCATCGCTGTCGTTCTGGGAAGTAAATTAAACGCTTGAAATATAAAGCCGATCTTTTTATTTCTAACTTCGGCTGACTCATCCTCTGATAACTGACTGACCTTTTGTCCATCTAGAATATATTCTCCATGAGTCGGTATATCTAATATGCCTAAAATATGCATCAATGTTGACTTGCCAGAACCCGAAGGCCCCATAATTGCTACATATTCTCCCTTTTTTATTTCAAAAGAAACATTGTCTAAAGCAATTGTTTTAACTTCGCCGATACTATATATTTTTGAAAGTTTTGAGACTTTAATCATATTTATTATCTCCCTTGGATTCGGACATTGCCCCCTGCCCCCCTTTGATTACCAAAACCTCCGAAGACTGACTGAGTTTGTGTAGAAGTATTAGTTATTTGGGAGGTTGATGTTATTATAATATTCCCTTCAGTAAGTCCTGAGGTAATTTCTGTTTGACTATCTGATGATAACCCAATCTCAACTGTTTGATTGACTGGTTTTCCGTTTTTTAATATTTGGACATAGTATGAACTATTACTATCAGTTTTTACCGCTGAAGAAGAAACTAATAACACGTCATCTTTCGTATTTGTGATAATGTTTGCCGAAACTCCCATATTCGGCAAAATTACATTTGATTTTGTGTCTAGTAGTATCACGGTTGGATAGTTGGTTACTCCTGATGAAACTGAACCGACAGTGTCAATTGAAATAACTTTTCCTGTAAAAGTTTTATCGGAAAATGCATCGAAAGTAATCGTCGCCTTATCCCCAATTTTTATTTTTGGCACATCAATTTCAGTCAAATTGATCGACAATGTTGGAAGCGCATCTGTTTTTATATTGGCGATTTTGTTGGTTGTGGCTGAAGTATTATTGCTGGATTGAGAATTAATAACTGTCCCTATTTGCAAAGAAAGTCCTGAAACTGTTCCGGAGATTGGAGCATAAATTATTGGAGAAGCTTGCTGATAAGCATACCATGCTGTGTTTAAAGATAACTGCGCTTGTTCTATCGCTTTTTGTTGAGCTTTGTATTTAGCTTCCGCTGACAGCCAATTATCCTCTGAGACTTTATAGGTAGTTTGCGACTGTCTTTCCGGTGTATTTGGAGTTCCGTCACCATTTTGATATAGGCTACTTGTTGCAAGATCAAAATGACTTTGCCATTTAGTAAATAAATCTGCCTGAACAGAATATAAATTGTCATTAGCAGTTTGTAATGAATTTTTTGCCGACTGATAAGAAGCCCAAGCTTGGGAAGATTTTTGTTGACCTTCAAGATCAAGATCTAATTCTGCAATTTTATCTCCGGTTTTAACTACATCGCCATCTTTAACATAAATATTTTTTACAACTCCTGTTGCTGACGTTGTAATATTGCTGCTGTTAGTTGAGGCAACTGAACCAGAACCAGTGACCGTCACGACAAGATTGCCTTTGGCCGCTTTTTCCGTTTGATAAGTAACTTTGCCTGCCTGATTTAAAAATAATTTTGAAATTGAGAAGTACCCAACCACCAAGATTATAATAAGAAAAATAATTTTTTTTAACAAATTAAATTTGGACAAAAAAACCTTTATTTTTTTCATGTAATGCTAAAAGTATTAAATTTAACTGAAATTAAGCTGTACTTGGAAAAAAAATCGTAAATACAGATCCTTTATTTATAGTACTCGCAACTGATATTTTTCCATGATGATTTAGTACTATCTTTTTCGCTATAGATAATCCCAAACCGTATCCGCTGACCTGATCTTTTGATCGGGATTGGTCAACACGATAAAACCTCTCAAAAATATTGGCTAAGTCTTTTTTTTCTATCCCTATTCCCTGATCTTTTATTTCTATTTTTATCTGTTTTTTTATTTTTTTTGCATAAATATTGATAGAAGTCTTTTTGTTGCTGTATTTAATTCCGTTGTCCAAAATAATGACAAATAAGTTTATTAAGTCGTCTTTCATTCCCCTAATATTAATTCGTTCTAAATTCGTATTAAGAATAATTTGTTTTTGTTTTGCAATTGGATTAATTTTTTTGACGGCTTCAAGGATACAATGATCAAGTGAAACAACTTTGAGCTCAAGCGGGTGAAGTTTTTTGTGATACTGTGATAGATTTAATAAAGAGTCAGAGAGTCTCTGCAAATCATTAACATCTTTTATACTTTCGCTCATTATTCTTTTAGCATTATTTATTGAGAGATTTTTGTCACGTATATTAACCTCAAGTGAACTTTTTAAAGCAGTCAAAGGTGTCCTAAATTCATGAGAAGCGTCGGAAATAAATCTATTTTGTTCTTCTACCATTTCCTGAATTGGATGCAAGGTTTTGCCTGCTAAAAAATATCCTAAAGCTCCTGACGCTATGAAAATAAAAATATTAATAATTCCTAATTCGATGATTATTCTTTGTTTTATTTCAGTAATTAAATCTGCATCGACAAAAAAAGGCTGGACGGGATCCGGAGGAAGAATTCTCTCGATTCGCATTCTTTGCGCTCTTGAAAATCGGCGCACCTCATTCATTAATCCGTGATAAATAACTAAACTGAATGCGATGCTAATAAACATTATTATGAGAAGATACCATGCGGTTAATTTTAATCGTGCATTTTTAAACATATTTTTTTAACTTCCTATTTTGTAACCAAATCCCCTGACTGTATTTATCAATGGTTTTTTATTATTAAAAGGCTTATCAATTTTGTTTCTTAAATTTTTTATATAAACCTCGATCGTATTGGGCAGGATATCTGCGTCATAATCCCAAACATGAACAATAATTTGATCTTTGGTAACAATTGTATTTTTATTACTAATTAAATACTCAAGTAAAGAGAATTCCTTACCAGATAATTTTATTTCTTTATTTCCTCTTTTAACTAAGAATAATTTCTTATCTAAAACTAAATCCCCTACAGATAGATTCGTATTTACGGTTGTTCCTTTTCTTCGGGTTAGCGCCCGAATTCTTGCTAATAATTCATCGAAAGAAAACGGTTTGGTCATATAGTCATCAGCTCCTGCGTCCAATCCTAATATTTTATCTTCTGTCTGACCTTTAGCAGTTAACATTAAAATGGGAATGTGAATTTTATTTTTCCTAAGTTGCCGGCAAATTTCAATTCCGTTCATTTCCGGAAGCATGATATCAAGAATAATTCCGTCATAATCTTCAGTTGAAGCAAGGTCAAATCCATCAGGTCCCGTGTAAGCAACGTCAACTGCATATCTTTCTTGTTCCAACCCTTTTTTAATGGAGTTCGCTATTCGATGTTCATCCTCAACAACAAGTATCCTCATGAAGCCAATTATAGACCTTTAGCTGAAATTCGGCTGAAAATATTAATACAGAGGCTCGATTTTATTCTTTGAAAAAAAGAAAATTTGTTTTCCGTAATTTATCAATCCAATATAACGAATTATTTGCACTGTCATATTTAAGTCTTTTAATAATCCCCTAATCAAACCTTCTTTTTTTATTTGTGGAGATTGTATGCTGAATTTTCTACCCACCCAATTTTCTTATTATTATCGATCATATATTTGTTTATTGCAACTTCCAACTCAAATCCATTTAATTCGTTACTAAAAATATTATTCAAATCTTGTTTACTAATAATTCTTTTTCCTGATTGAAGAATATCTTTTCTAAAAATACCGTCGATAAATTTATTATCTCCTAAATTTTTCATTATCAATAAATTAAAATTTTTGCTGAAATAAATTTCTATTGCCTTTTCTACTTCATACTTTTTAACATTCTTTAAATCAGCGTCAAATAAAATGATATCTTCTTCGTTTACTTTTTCTAGTCCAATTTTTACAGCTATCGATTTACCATAATTTTTATCTAATTTAATTAATAAAGCCTTAGAAAATCTCTTTTGGATTTTTTCTGAAAGCTTATTAGCTGAACCATCATCAACACAAATAAATTGCGTGATATTTTTTATATTAGATAATTCTGAAAGAATTTCAAGAATTGAATCTGTTTCATTGTAAAATGGAATAATACAAGTTAGGCGGTTGCGCATTTAATAATGATACCAATGAATTTAACTCTAACTATTTTAGTTTCATATAACTACCCTCAAATACTTTATTATATTAATATAACAAAGTGAATTTATATTCCATAAGTTTTCTTTTTTTCAAGATTAATTTTATTTTCCCAAGCTATTTTCCAGCTTACACCGATTTTTCCTGGAGCGAAGATATTATTAAATACTTCTTCTAAAAAGATTTTTACTTTGTCTATTTTCACAATCTGTCCAAAGGCTGGAATAATTCCATCGCTTTTTTCCATTAAAAGTGCAATCTTCGATACTGTTGCAGAAGAGACCTTAAGTCGGTCGCAAATATTGTAATACTCAATTTTTTTCATTAATAGATAAATAATTGCCACCCTTTTTGCCAACATTATTCTTTCAGCGGGGGTTAATAGATCAAAAAATACCTTTCTGAATTCGTTTTTTGATGAGGCACCACCCATTACTTCAAAAAATAAATCAAATATTTTTTCTAAAAGATCATCCGCTAGAATAAATCGTGAATTCCTTACCATACTTTATTTTATTAATATAATAAAGTATTCTTGTCTACCGCTTATAACCTACAAAACATATAATTTGGGTTAATACAAAAGGTTTATTTTGACGTTAGATATCAACGTTATTCTATCTTCAGGTTGAAATTCTAAACTGGTGGTATACTAATCAATTATGATTTCAATTATCGAAGTAAAAAATCTAACAAAAAAATTCAAAGATTTTATTGCTGTTAATGATATTTCTTTTGAAGTAAAGACCGGTGAAATATTCGCCTTTCTTGGACCAAACGGAGCCGGAAAATCAACAACAATCAAAATGTTGACAACTCTATTATCACCTACTTCGGGAATAATTAAGATCAATGGTTTCGATCCGGTAAAGAATCAGGATGATGTTAGAAAATCTTTCGGAATTGTTTTTCAAGATCCGAGCTTAGATGAAGAATTGACTGCTTATGAAAATATGGACTTTCATGGTGTTTTATATAATGTTGAAAAAAACTTAAGAACAAAAAGAATTAAAGAACTTTTGGATATTGTCGACCTTTGGGATCGTAAAGATCACTTGGTGAAAACTTTTTCCGGAGGAATGCGGAGAAGGTTGGAAATTGCCCGTGGATTACTTCATCATCCGAAGATATTTTTTCTTGATGAACCGACTTTAGGATTGGATCCGCAAACCCGTAACCAAATGTGGACTTATGTCAGTGATTTAAATAAAAAAGAGGGAATAACAATTTTTTTTACTACCCATTACATGGAAGAAGCGGAAAAAATCGCTCAAAAAATCGCCGTTATAGACCATGGTAGAATTATTACCCAAGGAACAGCTGAAGAACTAAAAAAATCCACAAAAACAAATAGCCTAGAAGAAGCATTTCTGTCTTTGACCGGGAAAAAAATCAGAGATGAGGAAGCAGGTGGAATCGATCATATGAGAATGATGCGAAATATGTGGCGAAAAAAATAATTAATAAAAATATATGAGAACAATTTACATTTTGTGGTTACGACAGATCAAGAGATATCTCAGGTCTAAACCACAAACAATTGGATCATTAGCACAACCCGTTCTTTTCTTAGTTGCTTTTGGTTTTGGATTTGGTCCTATTTTTAAAAGGGCTGGGGGAGGAAATTATATCGACTTTATCGCGCCGGGAATTATTGCCCAGGGAATTCTTTTTACGGCCGTTTTTTCCGGAATTCAAATGATATGGGACCGCCAGTTTGGTTTTTTAAAAGAAACTTTGGTTGCTCCTGTTTCCAGATTTGAAATTATGCTCGGCAGAACTATCGGTGGAGCTACAATCGCAACTTTTCAAGGAATCATTATTTTTTTTCTTTCTTTAATCATTGGTTTTCGTCCATATAATTGGGCTTTGGTTCCAGTCAGTTTATTTTTTATGTTTTTGATTGCCTTTGTTTTTACGGCACTTGGAACAGCAATCGCTTCAATGATGGAAGATTTTCAAGGATTCCAATTAATTATAAATTTTTTAATAATGCCGTTATTTTTTTTATCAGGAGCTTTGTTTCCGTTAAACAATACCCCTTGGTTTATTGAGTTATTTTCGCGGATTGATCCCTTGACGTACGGAGTCGATGGTTTAAGAAGTACATTAATCAATGTTTCACGTTTTGGACTGCCAATGGACATTTTTATTTTAACTGGAGTTTCAATTTTATTTTTATCTATCGGCAGTTACCTCTTCTCTAAAATTCAGGTATAAAATACCATTTGACAAGGAAAAATGGGTTATTTATGATATACTTATTAAAGTTAATTCAGTATGGTAGAAAAACTGCTGTTGGAAAACAATTCAGTTTGTAAACTTCTGGATAACATTCATATTTAATCAAAAGGAGGTGAAAAACATAAATGGATAACAAAAAACTTTACGTAGGTAATTTACCTTGGACAATGACCAATGATACATTAAAAGAACTATTCGCACAATTTGGCGAAGTTACTGAAGCCGTCATCATCACAGACAGAATGTCTGGAAGATCAAAAGGTTTCGGTTTCGTCACATTTGCAACTGAAGAAGCAGCCGCTGCGGCCACTCAACAGATGCATGAAAAAGAAGTCGAAGGAAGAAAAATCGTCGTTAACGTTGCTCGACCTCGAGAAGAGAGGCGACCAGGTGGAGGCGGTTTCAATAGAGGAGGTGGAGGTGGCGGATTTCGAGATGATCGAAGAAGCTATTAATTCACTAAAAAACTAACACTATCTGTAAGTGATAAATGAAAGTTTATTATGGAGGATAGTGTTTTTTTATGAGGAAATATTTTCTTGAATGCTGTCGGCTTTACGACCTTCCACTCTTCTTTGTGATTGTGAAAGATAGGTTTTCCTAATTCTAATATTAAGCGGTGTAACTTCAAGCATTTCATCATCATTGATAAAATCAAGAGCCTGTTCAAGTGATAATGGGGATGCCGGAACTAACGCCTCAGAAACCCCTTCTCCGGCTGAACGGTTGTTGGTTAACTGTTTTTCTTTTGTTATATTAACTTCAATATCCATATCACGGGCAGCTAAACCAACCACCATTCCCTCATACACTTGAACACCGACACCAATAAAAAGAGTCCCTCTGGTCTGACTTTTTACCAATCCATAAGTTACGGTCACTCCAGCTTTTGTGGCAACTAGAGCTCCATTTCTTGACGATTCCATCTTTGGTCCTCTTGGTAAATATCCTAAAAAGTAAGAACTTAAAACAGCTGTTCCCCTGGTTTTTGTTAGTAATGAACTTCTAACTCCAAGTAAATTATAATCAGAAATTTTATAGATCAATCTGGTCGTATTTCCGATTGTGACCATATCAACCATTTCTCCTTTTCTTTTACCGAATTCTTCTGTGACCAAGCCCATATAATCTTTATCTACATCAATGGTTACTTCTTCAAACGGCTCTTGAATAACTCCATCAATCTTTTTGTAAATAACCTGCGGTTTTGAGACCTGCATTTCATATCCTTCTCTTCTCATTGTTTCAATTAAAATTGCCAAGTGTAGTTCACCTCGACCATAAACAACATAGTTAACTCCTTCCGGATCCGGTTCGATCTTTAGTCCTAAGTTTGTCTGCTTCTCTTTTTCAAGCCTCTCTTTAATCTGTCTTGAAGTGGAATACTTTCCTTCCCGACCTGAAAACGGACTGGTGTTTGGACCAATTGTAATTTTAATTGTCGGATCCTCAACCTTAATTGATGGCAGACTGACCGGATTTGATGGATCACAAATTGTTTGACCGATATTTAACTGCGGAATACCTGCTATAGCTACTATGTCACCGCTTGCTACCCAACTAACTTCCTTTTTATGCAAACCTTCAAATGTATAAAGTTTTTGAGCCCGATATTGACCGATGATTTTGTCGTCCTGCACCAATACGATCGGTTGGTCTTTCTTTAATATGCCTTGTGATACTTCTCCGATACAAAGTCTGCCGACATAATTATCATAATCTAAAGTTGAGATCAACATCTGAAAAGGCTTATCTTCATTAATGGCATTATTTTCAATTTCTTTGATTATAGTTTCAAATAATGGAATTAAATTATCTTCTTTTTTTGGAGAATATTTTTCCGGCAGTTCATAAAAAGCTTTTCCATCCCGTCCGACGGCATAAAGAGTTTTAAAGTGAAGAAAGGACTCATCGGACGCTAATTCCAGAATCAAATTTTCTACTTGATTCAAAATTTCTTTTGGCCTGGCATCTTTTTTGTCAATTTTATTGATTATTACAATCAACTTCAGCTTTGCCTCGATGGCTTTTTTTAGAACAAATTTCGTTTGTGGTAGAGGTCCTTCGGCTGCGTCAACTAATAAGATAGCTCCACTGGCCATATTGATCACCCGTTCAACTTCACCGCCAAAATCTGCATGCCCCGGGGTATCAATGATATTTATTTTAGAATTTTTATAAAAAACAGCGGTATTTTTAGCTAAAATCGTTATCCCTTTTTCTCTTTCCAAATCATTGGAGTCCATAATCAAAGTTTCACCCATTTCTTTTTGATTATCGCGGAAAGTGTGGGTTTGTTTAAGAATGGCGTCTACAAGCGTGGTTTTGCCGTGGTCAACGTGAGCTATAATAACGACATTTCGAATTTCCATAGTATAAAAAAACCCACCATCAAAAATCGGTGGATTAATGAACTATATTGTACCACAATTTAATAGTATTTATAGTATCATTATTGGCTATGAGCATCGCCTCAATACATGATAAGTTTGAAGCATTTTTAAATAAGATACAAAAAGTTTCCTTCGACGATTTAACAACAATACATTTCCCCACTTGGGATGAGTTGAAAGAAAAAGCTAAAGATATAAAAGTTGAACCAGGCTGGGCCGTTTATTTTGTCAGAGAAAAAGGATATGTTGATCATGTGGCGATTATTCCCCATCAAAATGAAATTAACCTTAATCTGTTTGACGCACTTTTGCTTAATGCTTCTCCTCCACCCATGGGTATTGGGGTCGGACCTTTAGTAGATGATCAGTCGGATAAATCCGGATTAAGAATTATCACCACTATTGAATATATTGAGCTTTATAAAAAAGGATGGTATAAAAAAATTTTTTTTGGCCCTCCGCCTGTCGATGATAAAGAGATTGTTAAAAAAGCCGGTCTTATCGCAAAGAAAATCAGCGATTCGGGAATCATTGATAATCAGCCGGCTGTTTATTCCTTTTCCATGATCCCTTTAATAAAAAAATTTTATGCGATAAATTTTGATCCATTAAAATCAAAAACAAAAATCGCTTTTTTAACAAAAAAACTAAGAAGAACGGTTAAAGCAGTTTATTGTGGCAGCCTCGTTGCCCAGATATGGCAAAAAGCAGGTATCTTAAATTTACCCGAGGTAAAATTTTTAAAAATCCACGGACATTCAAGTTTTACTCTTTTCAAATGGGCAAAATCAAACAACTCAATTCTCGGAGGCCTTAGTTGGGACAACGACTGGGATTGAAAAATCTTTTACCTGAATAACTTCAGTAATTTTACTTAAAGTTTTATCCCAAACACCTTTAACTCGAACCCTATCTCCGACTTTAATATCTCTAATAGTGATACCTGTTTCTTTTCTATCCACTAATTTGGCTGTTCCAAAATATACCGTCAGAACACCTCTTTCTAGGGTTTCCATCACAAAATTGTCTGAATTTTTTATTGTTACCTTTCCAAAGAAAGCGCCAAATCTTTTTTGAATAGAATTATTTTTGATAGTTTTTGCATCAATTGTCGATTTTGTGTCGTCGGTGAATTTACCAAATACTATTACCTCATCACCAACTGAGAGTTCATCGAATGAACTTTTACCTCCAAATTTCCTTAATATTTTGGTTTTGTCAGTAATATTTACTTTAAATATTCCGTCCTCTCCATCGATTGAAAAATTATTTGTTCCGATTACAGTCACTTTCCCCTTCACTCTTGCCTCAAATTTCAAATTCTTTTTCACAAAATTTTTCACTTTTTCAAGTAAACCATTATTTATTTCCCTTACGTCGCCTTCGCCTAATGCTGTGGGTGAGGCCTCTTTCCTTACTTCTTTAAGGTTTTCCTCAATTGTAATTGAATTTCTATTTTCGTTACGATTTGGATTTGATGCTAAAACTGAAGGAGCTGTAATAGATAATAAGACTACGATAACAATCAATCCTTTTAATGTGTTTTTCATTTTCTGTTTTATATTTAATTATTAACGTTAACTACCCTATATATGCGCCCATAACTTAAAAGGTTGCATTTACTGAATAGTTTCTAAATTTACCAAGATATCTTTTTCAACATTATTTCCTAAATCGTCAGATGCAACAATGAGAATATAGTTCTCACCTTCCTCCAGAGTGGTTGCGGATGTAAAATTTCCGTTTACATCAGCTTTCAATTCTTGCTCGTTAATAAAAATGTAGGCGTTGGCGATTGTTTTTCCGCTTATATTTATTATCGGGTTATTTACCGTAGTGTTACTTTTTGGCTCATCAACTTGAAGAAAAATTTTTTTAAACACGGGAGTTGGTTTGCCAGCACCTGAAATAGAATCTTTGTTAAGTCCTTTTTTTGAATCTATTATGCTTTTTACAATGGGGTTATTTTTTTGAAAATAAGAAAATAAAATTATCACCAAAACAAGAATAAAAAAAGTGGAAAAAATTTTTTTTATCATATTATTTTGACCAAAACTTATAAATAGAAACCAATTTATTCTTAATCTTGTTAAAATTTTTAATAAAAATATATAGCAACCAACCTAATGATAATAATAAACCTATTAAAATATAAGTCAATGGTAGTGGTAATTCTTGGATAAACAATGATGAGTTGTTGAAAAAATTATCCTTGATTATTTCGAAGTCATCTCTTAAAAAATCAAACAGATCAAAGGATGCTTGTTCGTTGAGAATTTCAACAATAACGGAAAAAATAAAAATTGAGGAAAGAGAAATAAGAATAATTAAAACCGCTTCACTAACGATTTGTCCGGCAGTTTTTTCTGTTTCCATTCTATAAATTTTTTTAATTATTTTTTCTTCAAGTTTTTTCATATATCTTTTTTAATTTTAACCGTCCCCTTCTCACAATTGATTTTATCGTATTTAAAGGTTTTTTGAAGAGTTCTCCTATTTCCTTATATGAATACCCCTCACTTATACGTTTAAAAACTTCTCTCTCCTGACTATTTAATAACTTAAAATCCTCTATTTTATGATCTTCTTGTTTTTCTTCACTAGCTATTCTTTCATTAAGAGATTGATCTTTTTTATAAGAACGAAAATACATTTTTAATTCATTTTGAACAATCTGAAATAAATATGGTTTAATCGGTCTTTTTTCATCAAATTTCTCAATTGCCTTATAAAAAGAAATGAAAACGTTTTGAACCAAATCATCTACATCTTCTTTTTTAAAAAGCTTTCTCTCGATGTACCGGTATATTGAAGTAGTATATTTTTTGACAATATAAGAATAATGATCAATTTCGCCATTCCTGATTTTTATAATTGCATCTTTATCAGATAATTCCGCCATATTCTGTTAAAATTATAGCATGATAAAAATGGGTAAAGTATTATTAGTGGGAAGGGCTAATGTCGGAAAATCAACTTTCGTTAATAATGTTATCGGGCAAAAAGTAGCGATCACATCTCCGAAACCGCAGACAACAAGATTTTCGATCCGGGCTCTTTATGAAGAAGAGCGGGGAAAAATTATTTTTGTGGATACTCCCGGAATTGTCGGAAAGGCAAAAGACTTTCTTTCAAAACGGATAAATGAAAAAACATTGCAGATTTTGAACGAAAAAGTTGATCTTGTTATTTATATGGTTGACGCCACAAGAAAACGTGATTTTGAGGAAAGCAAAGTGCTCGGATTAGTTAGAAAGATCAATAAACCTAAGATATTGGTGATTAATAAAATTGATGATCCTGGAAAATCTTTTCTCCCTCAATATAAATTTTTGGAAGAGGAGTTTAAAGACGTTTTTCAAATATCGGCAATTAACAATATGCATGTCAAACCTCTCCTAGACAAGATTTTTGAATATTTACCGGAAAAAAATATTGACTCAGAAGAATTACCACCCGACTTGGTCTACCCGATTCTTAATCTTGATAGCAAGATCTTTCTTGGGGAATTGATCCGGGAAAAAATATTTTTAATGATGGGTGAAGAAATTCCTTACACAACTACCGTTATCGTCGACCAAATAATGGAACGAAAAAACGGAACAACGTATATTAAAGCAAGAATTTTGACCACTAATGACCGCTATAAAGGAATGTTAATTGGAAAAGCAGGCAGAAAGATCAAGGAGATCGGAAGTTATGCCCGCAAAGAAATCGCTCTGGCAATCAATAAAAAGGTTTTTCTTGATTTAAATATCGAAGTCGACTCCCACTGGCAGGAAACATACTATTAATTACGCCTTGAAAAACTGATTTCTGTTTTGTATAATTTTAACTCAATGAGGAATAAGCTTTTCTCAGATAAAAATATCACCCGCCAAGAGCGGGTTTTTTTAAAGGTTCGCGAAGGTGGATCAAAAACAGGATTAAAGGATAAATGCGGTATTTTTGGAATTTACGGAAAAGGAATTGATGTCGCCAGAATAAGTTTTTTTGGATTATATAGTCTCCAACATAGAGGGCAGGAAGGAGCCGGTATCACGGTTACCGATGGAAAAAATTCAAAGAGTATTAAAGGATTAGGTTTGGTTTCTTCAGTTTTTGATGAAAAAAAAATTGAATCACTTAAAGGTTTTGCCGCCATCGGTCACACCCGCTATTCGACAACCGGAGGTAATAAACTTTGCAATGTTCAACCGGTTGTTTTAAATCTGAAAGATGATGTTTTTGCATTAGCTCATAATGGAAATATTATTAATGCGATCGACCTGTCTCAAAAATTACCATCTGATATTAAATTATCTTCAACAAGCGATACGGAAATTATGGGTTGGGTAATAAAAAATTCTTCCGGAAAAGATTGGGTGGATAAGATTATTTCTTCCTTTAATAAATTTCAGGGGGCTTTTAGTATGATTGCTTTAACAAAAAATAAATTAATTGCCTTTAGAGACACATATGGTTTCAGACCTTTGATTTTGGGTAAATTAAACAATTCATTTATAGTTTGTTCAGAAACGTGTGCCTTGGATACTGTTGGAGCAAAATTTATCCGGGAAGTTGCCCCAGGAGAAATTATTATTATCGATGAAAAAGGAATGCATGCTATCGGAAAAGTGAGGTCCTTAAAAAAAAGTTTTTGTATTTTTGAGTATGTTTATTTAGCTCGCCCCGATAGTATATTTAATAAACAACTCGTTCATCAGGTTCGACAGAGGTCGGGGGAAATATTAGCTCATGAATCTCCAATTGGAGCCGATATGGTTGTCGCTGTTCCTGATTCAGGAACATCTGCGGCGATTGGATATTCAAAAGCTTCGGGAATTCCCTATGGTGAAGTTTTAATTAAAAACAGATATATCGGCCGGACTTTTATCCAACCGGAACAACATATCCGTGAAATGGGAGTAAAAATAAAATTTAATCCATTAAGAGAAATTGTTCGTAATAAAAGAATTATCATCGTTGATGATTCAATTGTCCGGGGCACAACAATGAAAAAAATAATAAAAATGTTAAAAGCTTGTGGGGCTAAAAAAGTCTATGTTCGTGTTTGCTCTCCCCCTGTCACTGATCCTTGTTATTTTGGAATTGATACTCCGGATAAAAATAAACTAATTGCTTCCCATTCCACGGTAAAAGAGATTGAAAAATTTATTGGAGCTGACTCGTTAAGTTATTTAAGTTTAGATGGTTTAAGAAAAGCTTCAAGAATAAAATCCAATAAACTTTGCACCTCATGTTTTGACGGAAAATATCCGATGCCTGTTGAGGGAGGATTTAGAAAAGATGTTTTTGAAACAATTGTCTAAAATTTACTATGAAAAAATTAGCTGTTTTAATTTCCGATACTGGGACCGGTACTAATTTACAAGCTATTATCGATGCAATAAAAAATAAAAAACTAAAAGCGGAAATCGTCAGTGTTATTAGCAGCTCTGAAAAAGCTTATGGATTACAAAGGGCAAAAAAATACAACATTTCAACAATTGTTGTTAGTAAAAAAGATAATTTAAAAATGATATTAGAAAAGCGGCGGATTGATTTCATTATTTTGGCCGGATGGAAATTAATAATTCCTAAAACTTTTGTTGACGGCTTTAAAAATAAAATTCTTAATCTTCATCCTGGGCTTATCCCTGATGTATTAGATGGAGTTGTAAAAAACCCTGATGGAACTCCCGGACTTTGGAACCGGGGAAAATTGACTAATATTGCTATCCAAAATTTTTTGGATAAAAAATCTACGTATGCAGGATCAACTGTTCATTTTTTATCCGAAGAGTTTGATTTCGGGAAAGTTTTAAACCGTTGTTTTGAAAAAATATTACATGGCGACACGGTTGAAAGTTTATATACAAGGTTGAAGAAAAAAGAAAATAAAATTTATGTTGAAGTGTTAATGAAATTGTGTAATGAGTAGGGAACAAAGATTTTTGTTCCCTACAAAAACATTATGAAAATTCTTATCATTGGCTCGGGTGGGCGGGAACATGCACTGGGTTGGAAAATAAAACAGTCTCCGCTGGTTAAAAAAATTTACTTTGCACCAGGCAACCATGGCACCAAAGACATCGGGGAGAATGTTTCAATTGAGGTAACCGAAATCGGTAAATTATTAAAATTTTCAAAAGAGAAAAAAATCGATCTAACTGTTGTTGGTCCGGAAACTCCTTTAGTTCTGGGAGTTGTTGATTTATTTAAAAAAGAAAAACTTAAGATTATCGGCCCTTCTAAAAAGGCCAGTCAAATTGAAAGTTCAAAAACTTTTGCTAAAGAGTTGATGACCAAATACAAAATCCCAACTGCTAAATATTTTTCCTTTACTAATTTAAATGATGCAAAAAAATACTTACAACATGTTAAATATCCACAAGTGATAAAAGCCGACGGTCTGTTTTTGGGAAAGGGAGTAGCTGTTTGTAAAAGTCGAAAGGAAGCTGAAAAATTTTTATCTGAACTCACTATTAATAAAACTTTTATTGAATCTGCAAAAAAAATTATCATTGAAGAATGTTTATACGGCCAGGAAATATCTTTTATGGTTATTACCGATGGAAAAGACTTTATATCGTTTTTACCTTCTCAAGACCATAAAAGATTAAATGAAAATAATCAGGGACCAAATACCGGGGGTATGGGAGCTTATGCTCCAGTACCTTTTCTTGATAAAGATTTAATAAAAAAAATTGAAAAAGAAATTGTCGCCCCAACGCTCAAAGCTATGGCAAAAGAAGGTTGTTTATATCAAGGAATTCTCTACCCCGGTTTAATCCTCACCCGCGAGGGACCAAAAGTCCTTGAATATAATTGTAGGTTTGGTGATCCGGAAACACAGCCACTTATGATGCAGCTTGAATCAGATTTAGTGGAAATTTTTCTTACCCAACAAAAAAATAAATTAAAAAATAAAAAAATAATTTTCAAAAAAGGTTTTTCTGTCGGAGTTGTCCTTACCTCTGCAGGATATCCTGGTGAATATAAAAAAGGAGATCAAATCCACGGATTGGATAAAATTAATGATAAAGATGTTCAAATATTCCACGCCGGCACAAAAGAAATAGATAAAAAAACAGTCACGAACGGCGGTCGTGTATTATCCGTCACTGCGACAGGTCCAACCTTAGAAGAAACTATTAAAAAAGCTTATCAATACATCGGAAAAAAAGCCGTTCATTTTAAAGGTATACAGTACCGAAAAGATATTGGTAAAAATGGATTAATATTTGGAGATAAGTATGATTAACAGGATTGAGATAATTTCAAGAATACCCGATACCCGCGCAGAGTTAAAAAAAAATCAGCTTCATCATATAAATAAAAGTATCGAAGAAGTTTTTCTAGTTGACGTTTATACAATTAAAAAAAATCTTAAACTTGACCAACTTGAACAAATTGCCTCTTCCTTAACAAATCCTGTCTATCAGAATTTTAAAATAAATCAGCCAACCTTAGTTAAAAAATTTTTCTGGGGAATTGAAATCGGATTTTTACCCGGAGTCACCGATAACATTGCAAGCACCGTTAAAGAAATTATTAAAGATCAGCTTAAAATAGAATTTACTGGTGACGAAGGAGTTTTTTCTTCTCAATTATTACTTATTAATGGAAGGCTTAATGAAAAGCAAATTGAAAAAATCGCTCTCGGATTAATTAATCCTTTAATCCAACGAGTTTATTATAAGAGTCAAGAAAATTATTTAAAGGATAAAGGTATGAATAAGGTTGCTCCTCAAGTAAATTTATCATCGGACAATAAAGTCGATATTATTGATTTAAATATCTCTGATGAAGAACTGACAAAAATTGGAAAATCTGGAATCAAAAATAAAGACGGGTCAAGTCGTGGGCCCTTGGCGCTTGACCTAAAATACATGAAAGAAATCCAAAAATATTTTAATAAATTAGGGCGAAATCCCTCCGATATTGAAATTGAATCAATTGCCCAAACTTGGTCGGAACACTGCCACCACACGATTTTCGCCGACCCTGTTGATGAAATAAAAGACGGATTATTTAATCATTTTATAAAAAGAGCTACGGTTGAAATTCGAAAGAAAAAAGGCAAAAAAGATCTTTGCACTTCTGTATTTACAGATAATTCAGGGGGGATAAAATTTGATGAAAACTATATAATCTCCCACAAAGTTGAAACTCATAACAGTCCGTCCGCCCTTGATCCTTTTGGTGGAGCAATCACAGGAATCATTGGTGTTAACAGGGACACAATTGGCTTTAATATGGGAGCCAAACCAATTTCGAATTATTACGGATTTTGTTTTGCTGATCCGAATTTAAAACCAACCCTATTTCGTGATAAAGAAAAAGAACAACCTTTACTCTCCCCTCGCCGAATCTTAGACGGAGTTGTTGCCGGAGTTAATTCCGGAGGTAACTGTTCCGGTATCCCAACCCCTCAAGGATTTCTATATTTTAATAACAGATATCAAGGTAAACCCTTAGTATTTGTCGGAACAGTCGGGATTTTACCGGTAAAATCTTCAGTAATAAAAAGGGCTAAACCCGGTGATTATATAGTTGTTATCGGCGGTCGTGTCGGCCAAGATGGAATTCATGGGGCAACTTTTTCTTCCGAAGCTTTGTCTTCAGGTAGTCCAGCCGGCGCCGTCCAGATTGGTGATCCCATTACTCAAAAAAAATTAAGTGACACAGTTATTAAAGAAGCCCGCAACCTTCATCTTTACAACAGTATTACCGATAATGGAGCCGGAGGAATTTCCTGTTCGGTTGCCGAAATGGCTAAAGAGTCAAACGGTTGTTTGGTTAATCTGGAAAAAGTCCCTTTGAAATATCCGGGACTTGAACCTTGGAAAATTTGGATATCCGAATCTCAGGAAAGAATGACTCTTGCTGTTCCAAAAAATAAATGGAGAAAATTTTCAGAATTAATGATAAGCCGTGATGTTGAAGCGACGATTATTGGCGAGTTTAATGACAGCAATCGATGTGTTGTGAAATATCATAAAAAGATCATTATGGACATTGATATGAAATTTCTTCATGATGGTTTACCGGCCCGTCCGATGAAAACCAAACTAATTAAATCAACTTTTAAAAAACCTTTTATCCCTAAACAAAATAATTTAAATGATGTTTTACTTTCTATGATGAAGCAATTAAATATTGCCTGTTTTGAATTTATCTCTAAACAATACGATCATGAAGTTCAAGCTAATTCTGTTATTAAACCATTGCAGGGTAAAGGAAAAGTGAATGGTGAAACGTCAGTAGTAAAACCAATTTTTGAATCTAGCCACGCCGTGGCAATTTCACAAGGACTATATCCTTCTTATAGTGAAATTGATTGTTATCAAATGGCTGCAGCAAGTATTGATACAGCTGTTAGAAACCTAGTCGCAGCCGGAGTTGATATTGATAAAATTTATCTACTTGATAACTTTTGTTGGTGCAGCTCTAACGACCCACAAAGACTTTACCAACTTAAAGAAGCCGCTCAAGCCTGTTATGATTTTGCCAAAATTTATGAAACTCCGTATATTTCCGGAAAAGATAGTATGTTTAATGATTTTAAGGGTTATGATGAAAAAGGTAATCCGGTAAAAATATCTGTTCCTCCGACTCTATTGATTTCCTCAATTGGAATAATCGAGGATGTTGTTAAAACTATCTCAATTGATGTTAAATTTCCCGACGATCTTGTCTATATTCTTGGTGAAACCAAGGAAGAATTAGGCGGATCGGAATATTTTGCTTTAAATAAGTCAATTGGAAATAGTATCCCAAAAGTTCAAGCACAAAAAAATAAAAAACTTTACCAAAGTTTTTACAAAGCCGGGCAATTACAGTTAATTTCTTCAGCAATTAGTATTACTCGAGGAGGTTTAGGAGTTGCGCTGGTAAAAACAGCATTAGCTGGAAAATTAGGAATAGAAGTTACCTTAAATGATTTACCCGGTAAAGTTTCCAGAAATGATTTTGCTTTATTCTCTGAATCTCAGGGACGAATATTAGTAACTATAAATCCTAAAAATAAAACAATGTTTGAAAAAATTATGAAAAGAAGCCAATTTAAACAAATTGGTTTCGTCACAAGTAATCAGGAGTTGATAATAAAAGATTTCGATAAAAAAACTATTGTTAATTTAGATCTTAAAAATATAGAAAAAAATTATAAATCAACATTTAAAGATTTTTAATCTATGAAACCAAAAGTTTTAGTTTTATCCGGTTACGGTTTAAACTGTGAAGATGAAACAAAGTACGCCTTTGAATTGGCCGGGGGCACGGGACAAATCGTTCATATTAATGATTTAATAAAAAATAAAAATATTATTAATAATTTCCAGATCATGGCCATTCCCGGAGGTTTTGCCTATGGAGATGACACCGGTTCAGGAAATGCTTATGGTTTAAAACTCCGAAATCATCTTTGGGAAGATATTTCAAAATTTATTTTGAAAGATAAACTCATTATTGGAATATGTAACGGTTTTCAAGTATTGGTTAATCTAGGATTAGTTCCTGCCCTCAATAAAAAGTACGGTGAACGCCAGGTTGCCCTGCTTCCCAATGAATCAGCTCGATATATAACTGGTTGGTTTGATCTAAAAGTTGAAAATGATACTCCCTGGTTGACAGGTATTAAAAAAATTTCTCTACCAATTGCTCATGGTGAAGGGAAGTTTTTTGCCTCAGATAAAATCTTAAAACAAATAAATAATAAAAATTTAATTGCTTTAAAATATGATAAAGTTAATCCAACCGGAACGATTCAAAACATTGCCGGAATAACCGATGAAAGTAAAAAAATTTTTGGCTTAATGCCCCACCCTGAACGGGCTATGTTTTTTACTCAATTGCCAAACTGGACATATATTAAAGAAAAATATTTACGTGAAAGAAAACTATTGCCGAAATTCGGACCGGGATTACAAATATTTAAAAATGGGGTAAACTATTTTAAATAACTATGAATGATCAATTTACTATCTCAACACTTGGCAGCCATTCGGCCCTTCAAATTTTAAAAGGAGCTAAAGACGAGGGGTTTAAAACTCTCATTATTTCATTAAATAAACATATTTCTTTTTACAAAAGGTTTCCTTTTATAGATGAAATTGTCAGCGTTAATTCTTTTTTGGAATTTCCAAAAATTGAAAAAAAACTTCAAGATAAAAATATAATAGTTATCCCTCATGGTTCTTTTGTTGCCTATCTTGGAATGGATGGTAACAAAATAATGTCTCTCCCATATTTTGGTAATAAAAAGGTTTTGGACTTCGAGTTTGATCGGGTTAAACAAGGAGAATGGTTAAAAAAATCCGGAATAAATACTCCACAGGAATTCAAAAACATCAGTGAAGTTGAATTTCCGGTTATTTTGAAATCTTTTGGCGCTGCCGGCGGAAAAGGATATTTTCTTGTTAATAATAAAGAGCATTTGAAAGAAAAAATTAAAACATTTAATAATAATCAATACATAATCCAACAATACGTTGTTGGGGTTCCTTTATATATTCATTATTTTTATTCACCGTTGACAAAAAATTTGGAGATTCTAAGTATGGACCGCCGGTACGAAACCAATGTAGATGCTTTGGGAAGAATTCCTTTTAATGTTGACCCAAGCTACGTTGTTGTAGGAAATAGCCCCTTGGTTTTGAGGGAGTCAATGTTACCTGAGGCATATGCGATGGGAGAAAAAGTTGTTAAACAATCACAGCAATTAATCAGCAAAAAAGGTTTATTCGGTCCATTTTGTTTGGAAACAATCATCACTCCAGATCAAAAATTTTATGTGATTGAAATATCCGCCAGAATTGTGGCCGGTACTAATCTTTTTATTAAAGGCTCTCCATATTCGGATTTACTTTATAATGAACCGATGAGCACTGGACGAAGAATTGCCAGAGAAATAAAAATAGCAATAAAGTCAAATCGATTAGAAAAAATTTTAGATTAATTTTATGAATATTAAACAAATTTTAGGTTTATATAATTTATCCAAGCTTACAATTGCCACTCTTGGAAGTCATTCAGCCCTTGATGTTTGCCGTGGTGCTAAAAATCTTGGCTTTCATACTTTGGTCATTACAGAAAAAGGTAGGGAAAAGACTTATGAAAAATATTATAAAACCCAAGGCTCCTTAGGTTGCGTTGATGAAACAATAACTCTTAATAAATTCTCAAATTTGTTAGAACCGGAAGTTCAAAAAAAATTGTTAGAAAGAAATTCTATCTTTGTTCCAAATCGTTCTTTTGAAGCTTATTTAAATTTTGACTATGAAACAATTGAGAATGATTTTAACATCCCTATGTTCGGTAACCGAGAATTATTAAAAATTGAAGAACGGGGCAGGAAAGAAAATCAATATTATCTTCTTGAAAAATCAGGGATTAAATATCCCAAGCAATTTAAAAACCCGAAAGAAATTGACCGATTATGTTTGGTCAAGGTCCAGGAAAAAAAACGTGTCTTTGAAAGAGCTTTCTTTTTAGTTGAAAGTTTTCAAGAGTATCAAAAACAAACTAAAGAAAAATTGGAGCAAGGAATTTTTACCGAAGAACAACTTAATCAGGCGGTTATTGAAGAATTTGTCGTTGGTGTCCAAGTTAATTTTAACTTTTTTTATTCTCCAATCTCTAATCGATTAGAATTGTTGGGAACCGATATGCGCCGACAAACAAATATCGAAGGTTTACTAAGAATTCCATCTTCCTACCAAACTGATGTTTCCAAAAAGATTAATGTTAAATATGAAGAGGCTGGACATATTGCCGTCACCGTTCTAGAATCAATGCTGGAAAAAGCTTTTGAACTTGGTGAAAAATTTGTTAAAACCAGTCAGGAATTATTTACACCGGGAATTATCGGACCCTTCGCTTTGCAGGGCATTATTACCGCCGGACCACCAAAAAAAGACATTATTGTTATCGATATTTCCCCACGAATGCCAGGTTCACCGGGAATTTCATCAACTCCATATGGAAATTATCTTTACGGACAATCTTTATCTGTTGGTCAAAGAGTGGCTATGGAAATTAAAGAAGCAACTAAATTAAATTGTTTTGTTAAAATATTAACATAATGAAAAATTTTGATTTTTCAACATATTTATCTCCTTTGACTTGGCGGTATGGGTCTGACGAGATGAGAAAAATTTTCAGTGAAAAGCACAAATATGAACTATGGCGAAAAATTTGGGTCGCACTAGCTGAAGCTCAACAACAAGTTGGGTTGGTTAGCAAAGAAGAGTTGGAAGATTTGAAAAAAAACGAAAAAAATATTGATATAGAAAAAATTTTTGAACTGGAAAAAGATACTAAACACGATGTGGTTGCTGCTATCAAAGAATATGCCGAAAAATCTAAAATTGGGGGCGGGAAAATCCATCTAGGAGCAACCAGTATGGATATTGTTGATAATGCCGATATGATAAGAATGATAGAGGCTTTAGCGATTGTTGAAAAAAAAGTCGTTGCTATCCTTAATCTACTAGCTGATAAAATTAGTGAATATTCAGATTTTCCATGTCTTGGTTATACCCACCTCCAGCCGGCAGAGCCGACGACCGTTGGCTACCGACTATCTTTTTACGCTCAAGATTTATTAACTGCTTATGAGTTTATTCAATTTGCAAAAAAAAATACTAAAGGAAAAGGCATGAAGGGGGCGGTTGGAACTGCTGCCAGCTATAAAGAATTATTAAAGGATAAATCAATCACCGTTGACCAACTGGAAACTAAAGTAATGAAAGATCTCGGGATCGATTCCGTTTTAATTAGCGGCCAAGTCTATCCCCGGCTTTTTGACTTTATCGTTTTGAACGCGTTGGTCATGGTGGCTTCAGCCCTGGCAAAATTTGCCGGAGATTTGAGAATTCTACAATCGCCTCTTTACGGCGAATGGTCGGAACCGTTTGAGAAAAAACAGGTAGGCAGCTCAGCCATGCCGTTCAAAAAAAACCCCATAAATAGTGAAAATATTTGTTCTCTTGCCCGATATGTAGCCACTCTCCCACAAGTGGCCGGCGAAAACGCCTCCCTATCCTATTTAGAAAGAACCCTTGATGATTCTGCTAATAAAAGAATAGTTATTGCCGAAGCATTTTTGACAACGGATCAAGTTTTAATGACGGCTGAAAAAATTATTGATGGCCTGGTAATTAATAAAGAAAGGATCAGTTTTAATTTAAATCAGTACGCGTCATTTGCCGCTTCTGAGTTAATTATTTTAGAAGCGGTCAAAAACGGAGCCGACCGTCAGGAAATACATGAAGCTTTAAGGATTAACTCGATGATCGCCTGGACAGATATTCAAAACGGTAAGAAAAATCCCATGTTGGAATTATTATCGGAAGATAAATTAATCAGTAAATATTTAAACAAAGATCAATTGGAAAAATTAATGGAAGTTGAAACACATATCGGCGACGCCCCTGAAAGGGCTAGACAATTGGTTAAAATAATCAAAAAAATATGAAAAATATTACTGTTTCTATCATCATGGGGAGCGATTCTGATCTAACCGTTATGAAAGAGGCCTTGGATGTTTTAAATGACTTTGAAGTTGATAACGAAATCCTTGTTTTATCAGCCCACCGGACATTTGAGGCCACCCGGGAATATGCACAGTCGGCGGTTGGAAAAGGAATAAAGGTAATTATTGCCGGAGCCGGCGGAGCTGCCCATCTCCCTGGTGTGATTGCCGCCATGTTTCCGCTACCTGTCATCGGTGTGCCGATTAAATCTAAATCCTTGGATGGTCTTGATTCTCTGCTTTCAATTGTCCAGATGCCTCCGGGAATTCCTGTTGCGACCGTTGGAATTAACGGGGCAAAAAACGCCGGTCTTTTGGCGGTTCAAATACTTTCGACCTCCAATAAAGACCTTGCGGTAAAATTAAATGATTTTCGCACAAAACAAAAGGAATCCGTGTTGGCTAAATCAGAAAAATTAGAAACACTTGGAGTAAAAAAATATTTAAATATTCTAAAAAAATAATATAATCACTAAAAAAGTAATTCTTGAGTCGGTTCCAAAGGTATTAAAGACTGTTGATCTTCCGCTTGGGAAAAAACTTCAGGGAAAGGTCCGCGATATATATTTTAAAGGTAAAAAAAGAATTTTAATTACAACTGACCGCCAATCTGCTTTTGATGTTATCTTGGGCAACATTCCCTTCAAAGGAGCCGTCTTGAATCAGTTGGCGGCTTTCTGGTTTAAAAAAACTAAACATATTATAGATAATCATTTAATTGATGTTCCAGATCCGAATGTATCGGTCACTAAAAACTGTGAGCCGATTCAGGTTGAAATGATTGTCCGCGGATATATTTCCGGAGTTACCAATACTTCGATCTGGGGATCTTATGAAAAAGGTGAAAGAGTTATTTATGGACTAAAATTTCCGGATGGCTTAAAGAAAAATCAAAAACTAAAAAACCCCGTCATTACTCCCACCACACATCCGTTAGTCGGGGCTAAAGGTCATGATGAAAGATTAACCCGAGAACAGATTATTGATAAAAAATTTGTCAGTAAAAAACTTTATGAACAAATGGAAAAAACCGCTTTGGCTTTATTTAAATACGGAACAAAGCTTTGTCTTTCCAAAGGTTTAATTCTCGTTGACACTAAATACGAATTTGGACTTCATAATGGAAAATTAACCCTAATTGATGAGATTCACACACCGGACTCTTCCCGTTTTTGGATCGCAAAAACTTATAAGTCAAGATTTGAAAAAGGGCTTGAGCCGGAAAACTTTGATAAAGAATTTTTAAGACTCTGGTATGTAAAACGCGGTTATCGGGGTGATGGCCCACCTCCCCCAATGGCAAAAGAACTGATCGTCGACGTTGCTCAACGTTATATCGGTGTCTACGAAAAACTCACTGGTAAAAAATTCAAAGCTTTTAAGTATCCAATTGAGGAAAGAATAAAAAAGAACTTAAGTGCGTACCTTTAAACTTTCTTTTTCGAAGGTTATATTTAATGGCTCAATGATGACTTTTTTTTCACCTGATTCAACGAATCCATAATCATATGCTTTGATATTATTTTGTTTTGCTAAATTTAAAACCTGTTCAACATCTTTTTCCGGAACAAAAATCGCAAAACCGGCTCCCATATTTAGATTTCCATAAGCCTCTTTGTCATCTAATTTTCCCTGTTCAACAATAAACTTTAAAACTTCAGGGACCGGCGGAAGATCTGTTATCCGATAGGTCAATTCTTTTTTGTGACGCATTAATTTTCTCCAACCATGTCCGGTGATATTCACCATATAATGTATGTCTATATTGTTTTTCAATAAATCTGTAATTGATTTCGCATAAATCATCGTCGAAGTTAATAGTAATTCCCCATAAGTTTTTCTTCCGTTCACTTTAGTCAAATAACCTTCCGGTAAACTTACAGTTATCTTTCGAGCTAAAGTTAAACCATTAGCATGAATTCCGCTGCTTTCAAATAATATTATCCTGTCGCCCGACTGTAGTTCTTCACCTAAACATAAATTTTTTTTCGGATCAATAATCCCAAAACATGCTCCAGCCAAATCAATCTTATCCTCATTAATAATTCCCGATAAAACAGGAGTTTCTCCCCCGCCCCAAACTACTCCGGAGTCATTGCTGGCTTTTGTCCAGCCGGAAATCAGATCATCGGCTCTTTTTTTGTCGGAAAACCAATCTGAGGAGCCGGCTGCCCAGTAAGCCATTATGCTCAACGGTTTGGCTCCAACAGTAATAAGGTCGTTAACGATCATCGCCACTGTGTCATAGGCAACGTTGTCATAATAAGTTTTACCTGTTAATTTGCACATTTCGTCGGCGACCAAACTTTTGGTCCCCAACCCTTCAATGACGGAAGCAAAATAGTATCCCCCGGCGTCTACTACATGAGCTGACTCACCGCGGCTTTGACTAACTTCTTTATAGTTTGAAGGAAGGTTATTGATCGTTTTTTTTCCAGCCTGTTGGGCTATTCTTTTCATGTAGTCAATTGTTTCATAATTCACTCCTGCCTTTTTATATGTTAATTGATTTTTCATTATTTAATAACCGATAACCTTTTAAGACATGCCTCTTTTCCCAATATCTCCATTGACTCATTTAATGGCGGGGAAATTTTCTTACCGGTAATCACCATTCTTATATCGGCAAAAAACTGGGAATTCTTTATCTCTAATTTTTTTGCTAAATTTATTAATGATTCTCCAATTAAATCCGATTTCCAATTATTTATATTTTTTAATTCTGCGGAAACTATCCCAAAAAAATCTTTTTTACCTGATAAGTCGATTTCATATTTTTCCGGAGCTTTAAAAAAGAACTCACACAGCGGTAAATAATCAGATAATTTTTTGATTCTTTCTTTAATTAGAGGAATGGTTCTTTCGATCAAATCTTCGGGATATTTTTTATCAAGGAATTCAAAAATTTTAGTTTTTAATTTTTCATTTTTCATTTCCCTGATATAAACCCCGTTCATCCATTCCAACTTTACCGGATCAAAAACGGGGGCTGTTTTCTGAATGTCTTTAATGTCAAAAACTTTTATATACTCATCCAGCGAAAAAATATCTTTTCCTTCCGGGTGGCTCCAGCCCATCTGGGCTAAATAATTCAATAAAGCTTCCGGGAATATACCCTGTTCCAAGTAATATGAGGTCCAGACCGGGTTTTTTCTTTTTGATAATTTTGATTTATCAGGATTTCTAAGTAAAGAAATATGAGCAAAAACTGGCAATTCCCAACCGAATGCCGTATAGAGAATAATGTGTTTCGGTGTAGAAGGTAGCCATTCTTCACCGCGGATAACGTGAGTGATTTTCATTAAATAGTCATCGACGACAACTCCAAGATGATAGGTTGGAAACCCGTCGGATTTAAGCAGTACCTGGTCATCAAGATTTTTTGTCTCGATAGTTATTTCTCCCCTAACGACATCATCAAATTTTATTTGACCCTCAGGGATCAATAATCTAATAACAAATCTGCTTCCTTCTTTAATTTTTTTTATAACTTCTTCTTGATTATCAAAACATTGCCTGTCGTATTTTGGGACTAATTTATTTGCCTGTTGATCTTCACGCATTTTTGTCAATCTTTCCGGAGAACAAACACAGTAGTATGCTTTTCCTTTTTTCACTAATTCTTCTGCGTGTTTTTTATAAATATCCAGTCTCTCTGATTGTCGATAAGGTTTATAAGGTCCGCCAACTTCAGGGGATTCATCAGCAGCAAGTCCAATTTTTTTTAAAGTTTTTAACATTTGAACTTCCCCTCCTTCAACGATTCTTGTTCTGTCTGTGTCTTCTATCCTAATAATAAATTGGCCTTTATTTTTTTTTGCCCAAGCGTAGTTCATCAAAGCAGTTGCAACCGATCCCACGTGAACATCAGCACCAGTTGGAGACGGAGCAATTCTTGTTCTAACCATATGAAGAATTATATAACACCTGCTGAATTATTTTTTCGGATTATTCGCATTGACAATCTTCCCCGCAACAACCGAGATATTGTTTAAAGCTCTCCTCAATCACTTTCCAGTCGAGATTTTCAAAAAAAGAATCGATATATCCGGCTCTATTTACACCATAATCAACAAAATAAGCATGTTCATAAGTATCAAGGGCGACTAACGGTTCAACTTCCCACATTGCATAGGTATTTTGCGAATCTCCTAAATAGTTAACCAGTCTTTCTTCCCGCCAGTTCCAACATGTCCAAACCCAACCACGGGCGGAAATTCCTGTGGCTTTTAAATCTTTTTTATAATTTTCAAAGCTGCCGAAATCTTTCTCAATTTGCTCTAGTAATCTACCTGTTGGTTTTCCTCCTTTACCTCCAAGATGAGAAAAATAAATTTCATGATTGATCACTCCGCCCCATGCGAAAGATAGTTCAACCTTCAATTCCCGAATGGCTGAAAAAACCTGATTTGCCTTTGAGTAGTCCTCATCTTTTAACGCGGTTAATTTTTCCTGAATTTCATTGTATTTATTAACATATCCCGTGTAAAGTTTTAAATGTTCTTCGACGGTCTTTTTTGAAATTCCCTTCATCGATAAAATCTTATCTGAAAACTTCTTTACTTCCAATTTTGTTACTTTCATATTTGATATATTTAAACTTTTAATTTTAACTGTACGGAACAAAAATCTTTGTTCCCTACATATTTTATTCTACTACTAATTTTCCTTTCATGTCTCGATGGCCTTCGCCACAAAGAACGGAACAAAAAAAATTAAATTCACCTTTTTTATCAGCTATAAATTCAACTGTTTCTTCTTTATTTGGAACAAGATCAACTTTGACATTAAATTCGGATAAAGCAAAGCCATGGGTAACGTCAATACTTGTAATCTTTAATTTAACCTTATCACCTTGTTTGACAGTAATAATGGCCGGATCAAATGCCCATTGTTTTGCTGTCATTGTGAATTCTCGAACCGGATTTGATGAAGTTGTTGTAGTAACAGCAGACTGAACAGCTTGTTTTGAAACTTCTTCTTGTCTTGACGGTAGTTTATTTTGATTGAAAAGAAACACTCCTCCAACTATTAATAATCCAATTATTATCAATCCCGTAAACTTATTCATTTTAACTTATATTAAATTAGTAATAGTTAAATATTAAACTAATTATTTATTTATGTCAAGTAGATCAGGTCGTTTTTTCTTAGTTTCTTCGAGGGATTTTTCCAGTCGCCATTTTTCAATTTTTTTATGGTCTCCTTTTAAGAGAATTTCCGGAACTTTTTTACCTACAAATTCCTCCGGCCTTGTAAATTGAGGATATTCCAATATTTTTTTATCATCAATATTAAAACTTTCATTTTTGGTCGCCTGATCTTTCTTCAAAACTCCCGGGATCAAACGGACCACTGAATCGACAATTGCAGATGCCGGAATTTCTCCTCCGGTTAAAATAAAATCCCCCATTGATATTTCTTCGTCAACATAATCAAGGATCCGCGCGTCAACATCTTCATAATGTCCAGCAATAATGATTAAGTGATCCAACTTCGAATATTCCTCAGCCTTCTTTTGATCAAACTGTTTCCCTTTTGGACTTGTTAATATAATTTTAGAAATTGGTTTTTTGAGATTTGAAGTTTGTTTGGAAATTGGAAATTGAAAATTGGAAATTACGGATTGTATTGCTTTGTATAGTGGCTCAATCCGTAATATCATTCCCGCTCCTCCCCCGTAAGGCCTGTCATCAACCGTTCCATAATCATCAATGGCGAAATCGCGAAGATTTATTATTTCTATTTCCACTATTTTTTTTTCAACCGCTCTCTTAACAATACTTTCTTCAAAAAAACCGGATATCATTTTTGGAAAAAGGGTAATAACAGATATTTTCATAGTAGAATTATATCAATATGAAGATTATTATTCTTAAGTTTATCCGGTTCTACCAAAAAACCAGATTTTTTCATGGGGCAATTGCCAGACAATTATTTTTAACTGATAGTGTTTGCCGTTTTACCCCCACTTGTTCAAATTACACTTATGAAGCCGTAGATAAGTACGGAGTAATTAAAGGACTTTTTTTCGGTATCAAAAGAATTATCCGCTGCCACCCTTGGAGCAAAGGCGGATTTGATCCGGTTCAATAATTAAAATGGGCAAATTCATTATAAAGTTCATCTATAGATCTTTTTAAATTCTTTGCTCTATTATTAAATCTTGCATTTCTAATTGAATCAAATGCCTTTTGTAGTATCTCTTTATTTTCAGGCTGTTCATAAATTATTTGCCTTATTTGTGTAGGATCTAAAAGCAATAAAATCAGCGGTGCAAAAGTCGGATCGGTTAAAAAAACATCCGCTTTTTCTTCAACTTTTTTTCTTTGCGCGAAACCACCAAACCCTATTCTTAAATCTGTTGTTGGGGCTGTTTTAACCTCTGATGTACCATCTCCAACTATAGCAATGGGAGAAGCTATTTTTTTCTCTTCCAATAGTTTCTCTATTTGTAATTTTTTTCCACCTTCTTTAGAAAGTAAATTTTCCCTGTCAAAGTCAACAAAGTCACCATTTTTATCAAATAAAAGCTCGTTTGCATAAACTTGATCTAATAAAATTCCTAGGTGCTCCGCTAATTTTTCCATCATATTTATAAATCCTCCTGAAAGAAGAGATATATCCACCCCCATATTTTTTAATATATTAAAAGTCTTTAAGGCATTGGGAACTATATTATCCAAATAAATTTTTTCAACTTTTGCAAGTTGCTTTTCTTTTGGTTTAATAATATTAAGTCGTTCTGAAAGTGCTTCGTCAAAAGGCTTATCTCCTCCCATTGCGTTATTTGTGATTTCTATAACTGCTTTTTCCACTTTCTGTCCTTGCATTAAAGCTAAAATATCTATCCCCTCAATACCATATCCGCGTCTATAACCAACTAGACAACTATCGATATCTACCATAATCGTAGGATAAAACTTATGTTCAAGTGAATATAACTTACTTTTATTTTCCAATTGTCCAATTTTTTCTATCATGTTTATATTTTTTTAAATTAATAATTACCCATAAAAAAACCTCCCTTTCGGGAGGTGAACTTTAATTTATTTTTTAACTAAATTTTTTCCATAAAAATACCTCCCGACACTATAGATGAGCTTTCGGAAGGTGAATAATTATTATAAAAATCTACTCTTGGATTCATGTTGATCATTATAACAAATAGTGTTAAAAAAATTCGTTTGACAATTATTTTTTTGTTTATTATATTATTGATACCTTATGGTAGATAATATTGACGAATTGATTTATTCAGCCATATTCTCTCCCGACGAATCGATTAAAAAATCTTCAAGAACCTCTATCCGAAGTTTAGCCAAAGAAAAAGGAATTAAACTTGCATCGATTAATGATCTATATATGTCTATCGGTCAAGGAAAGGTCAGCGGCTTTACGGTTCCGGCAATAAATGTCCGCACTCTTACTTATGATCTAGCTCGCCAAGTTTTTCAAATCATGATAGAAAAAAAAGTTGGTCCTGTTTTATTTGAAATTGCCCGGTCTGAAATTAAATATACGGATCAACAACCGGATGAATGTGTTGTTTCTATTTTGGCCGCCGCTATTAAAGAAAACTATGTCGGTCCGGTTTTTATTCAGGGCGATCACTATCAATTTTCGGCAAAAAATTTTACTGTCAATAAGCAGGATGAGATCGATAAAATAAAAGAATTGATTAAAAAATCAATCGATGCCGGTTTTTATAATATTGATATCGATGCTTCAACCTTAGTTGACCTTTCCAAGACAGAGCTTGTCGAAAGACAAAGAAATAATTATGAAATGACAGCGTTATTGACCGAGTATATCCGTTCCATCCAGCCAAAAGACATTATGATTTCCATCGGCGGTGAAATTGGACATATCGGTGGAGTTAATAGTAACGTCGCTGATTTTGAAACTTTCATGGATAACTACTTAAAATTAATTAAAGACAAAAATTTAGTTGGTGTTAGTAAGGTCAGCGTCCAAACCGGCACCTCACATGGAGGAATTCCACTACCAGATGGAACAATCGCCCAAGTCAAGCTGGATTTCAATGTATTAAAATCGATTACGGAATCAGCCCGAAGTAAATATAAAATCGGGGGGTCGGTCCAACATGGAGCCTCCACTCTTCCCAATGATCTTTTCCATAATTTTCCGACATATAAAACGCTTGAAATTCACTTAGCCACCGGCTTTCAAAATATTGTTTATGAACATATGGAGCCAAAATTAAAACAGGAAATTTATGAATGGCTGAAAGTTAACTGTAAGGATGAAATGAAAGAAGAACAAACTGAAGATCAAAATTTATATAAAACAAGAAAAAAAGCCCTTGGACCTTTTAAAGAAAAGATTTGGAAAATGGACAAAAAATATAAAGATGAGATTCTTGCCGCTTTAAAAACCCAGTTTGAATATTTATTTACCCAGCTCAATTTATTTAACACCTCTAAATGGATAGAAACCTAGCTCTCGAATTTATTCGGGTTACGGAAGCGGCTGCTATCGCAGCGGCTAAATGGATCGGCTGCGGAGATAAAAATAAAGCTGACGGAGCGGCGGTCGATGCAATGAGGTCTCGCTTTAATTTAATTGATTTTTCCGGAACCGTTGTTATTGGAGAAGGTGAAAAAGATGAAGCTCCAATGTTATATACCGGAGAAAAAGTCGGCACAAGAAAAGGTCCGACAATGGATTTGGCAATTGATCCTCTCGAATGTACTGAAAGTGTTGCTTATGGAAGATATAATGCCACAACCGTTGTTGCTTCAGGACCAAAAGGTAGTCTTCTTCATGCTCCGGATACCTATATGAAAAAAATTGCCGTTGGTCCTTCGGGTAAAAATGCTATTAATCTTGAGGCCTCTGTTAAGATTAATATCGAAAAAACCGCCAAAGCCATGAAAAAAAAGGTTGGAGATATTACGGTTGTTGTTTTGGATCGGGAAAGACACCAAGATTTGATTAAAGAGATTCGTGACGCAGGAGCTCGTGTCAGATTGATCACCGACGGTGATGTTGCCGCCGCTATCGCTACTTGTTTTCCTGAAAGCGGCATCGACATGCTTATGGGTCTCGGAGGATCAACAGAAGCAGTGTTAGCTGCCGTTCCTGTCAAAATTTTGGGTGGAGAAATTTTATGTCAATTTAAACCTAAAAAAGACGCTGATATTCCAAAAATTAAAGCTGCCGGAGTTAAAAATATTAATAGAATTTTTACTGCTGAAGACCTTGCTCATGGAAAAGAATTAACGTTTACGGCAACCGGGGTTATTGACGGCCCCCTTCTTAATGGAGTTATTTTTGGAAAAAATAAAGCCGTTACCCATTCAATCGTTATCAGAGGAATATCCGGTACAATCCGCTACATTACCACGCATCACCACTATTATAAATAAAAAATTTTAACCTATGAAAAGAATAAAGGTTGGTCTTAATGGTTTTGGTCGAATCGGCCGGGCTTTTACCAGAATTGCTTTGACCAGAAAAAGTTTTGAAATTGTAGCAATAAATACCAGAAAAACATCAACTTCAATAATGGCATATCTTTTGGCTTTTGATTCTGTTTATAGACGTTTTGGAATGACCGTCAAGGAAGAGTCTGATGGGATTTCCGTAAATGGAAAAAAGATTTTAACCTTACTTAATGATAAACCTGAAAATATCCCTTGGAACAAATATGGTGTCGATATTGTTGTCGACGCTACCGGTGCTTTTAATAAAAAGCCCGATTTGGCTAAACATATAAAGGGTTCTGTAAAAAAGGTTGTTCTAACTGCTCCGGCAAAGGACGAAGAGACGCCATTCGTTGTCCTTGGTGTCAATGATAAAACTTTTAATTTTAAAAAGGAAACGGTTATTTCTAATGCTTCCTGCACAACCAACTGCTCTGCCCCTATGTTTAAAGTGATTAATGACAACTTCAAAGTTGTCAGTGGATTTTTAACGACAACTCATGCAGTGACCATTAGTCAAAAACTCCTTGACGATGCAGGAAAAAATCCCGGCGGATCTAGGGCCGCTTTCATAAATATTATCCCTTCAACAACGGGAGCCGCCAAAGCTGTTGCCCGAGTTATTCCCGAACTCAAGGGTAAGGTTGACGGTATGTCGCTTCGGGTTCCGGTTGCAACCGGTTCTATCACTGATATTTCTATCATTGTTGAGAAACCGACCACAGTTGAAGAGGTAAATAAGAAATTTAAAAAAGCATCGGAAACCTCAATGAAAGGAATCTTAGGTTATGAGGACCGGGTTTTGGTTTCATCTGATTATATCGGGTCACCATTCTCCTGTATCTTTGATGCCAACTACACAAAAGTTGTCAACGGTAATTTGGTGAAAATATTTGGATGGTATGATAATGAATGGGGTTACAGTACAAGATTAGTGGATCTGGTTGAGAAACTGGCTGATTTTGTTTAACATGAAAAAAATAACTTATATCGATGAAGTCGAAATCAAAAATAAAACCGTTCTCCTTAGGGTTGATTTTAACGTTTCGTTAAATACCGACTATACGATTTCCAATGATGCTCGAATCAGGCAGTCACTCCCGACAATTAATTATTTATTGAAAAATAATAACCGGCTGGTGATTATATCCCATCTCGGCCGGCCAAAAGGAATTGATAAAAAATTTTCGCTTAAAGTTGTCGCGGATAAATTAAAAGAGTATCTGCCTGGTTTTAAAATCTCTCTTGCCGAAAATGTCGAGGAGGCAAAGCAAAAAAAAGAAAAAATTGTTATTTTGGAAAATATCAGATTTTTCCCAAAAGAAAAAGACTTCTCTACTATATTTGCCAAACAACTTTCTTCTTTGGGAGATGTTTATGTAAACGATGCTTTTGGAGTTTGCCATCGGTCTGATACTTCAGTTATCGGACCACCTGTTTTTATCCCTTCTTATGGAGGTTTACTGCTTAAAAAAGAATTAGTAATGATTTCCAAAATAACTCACAATCCAAAAAAACCGATTGTGGCAATAATTGGCGGGGCAAAAGTTTCAACTAAGGTCGGATTGATAAATAAACTTATAAAAATTGTTGACTATCTTATTATCGGAGGCGGTCTTGCTAACACTTTTGTCAATGCTCAGGGCCATGAAATTGGAACAAGCTTCTGTGAATATGAAGCTGTTCAACAAGCGAGAAAGCTCTTATCTCTTGTAAAAAAAGGCCGTGCATTAATAGTTCTCCCGGTCGATGCGGTTGTTGCAAAAAGTAAAAATGATAAAGAGCATGAAGTAAAAAAAATAGATAATATTTCTCCTGAAGAGTCAATTTTTGATATTGGGCCGGAAACAAAAGCGCAAATTGGAGGAATTTTGGCTAAGGCAAAAACTATAATTTGGAACGGTCCGGTTGGTTATTTTGAAAATCCTGCTTTTAAAGAAGGGACTGATTTTATTTATTATTCAATCGCTCAAAATACGGATGCAGTTTCAATTGTTGGCGGTGGAGATACCTTAGCGGCTATTTCCAAAAAAGAATATTTAGATAAAATCACTCATATTTCAACAGGTGGCGGAGCCATGTTGGAACTGATTGAAAAAGGAACTTTGCCGGGGATTGAAGCTTTGAAAAAATGATTATTTAATAATTTCCACTACTCTGTTTACCTCTCCCGGCGATTTGACAATGGCCGTCGTTTTTGATTTTAATATTGACGGCAGATAGCTTTTACCAATAATTTTTGTTTCATCCATCCAATAAATATCCAGGTCTAAATAGGTATTTTTGTTCCAAAAACTTTTTACTTCTTTTTCAGGAAAAATAAAGATCATTCCATCAAAATTAACCGGCTTTTTATAAAACATCAGGCCTTTCTCCCACTGTTCCTGATTATTAGCAGTTAACAAGCAATGATTTTTATTTTTAATCAAATAAGTTTGTGCTTTGTTATTAATACATTTATGTTTGTTAAAAAAGAAAGCCAACCCAAATGAAAAAATAAAAACAAATATAATTAGACCAATTTTTTTCACTTAGTCGGAGCGGCGGGACTTGAACTCGCGGCCTCAGCGTCCCAAACGCTGCGCTCTAGCCATCTGAGCTACGCTCCGTTATCTGACAATTAGTTTGGCTAACCTATATTCTAACAGAAATTCTTGTTATAATTAACGTTCCTTATGAAAAATAATAAATCTTTATTGACGATTTTTCTTGTTGTCTTTATCGATCTTTTGGGTTTTGGAATTATCCTTCCCCTTCTCCCTTACATTGCCGAAAAATATTCCGCCAATCCTTTTCAAATTGGTATGTTGACAGCTACTTATTCTTTCTTTCAACTAATTTCTGCTCCAATTTTAGGCAGGCTTTCTGATCGTTATGGACGAAAAAAATTACTTATTATTTCACAGCTTGGCAGTACGGTCGGCTATCTAATTCTTGGATTATCTGGAAGTTTACCCCTCTTATTTCTGTCAAGAATAATTGATGGAATAACGGGGGGAAACATATCGATTGCACAAGCCTATATTGCCGATGTGACGACAAAAGAAAATCGAGCTCGCGGCATGGGAATGATAGGTGCGGCTTTTGGATTGGGATTTATTTTCGGACCCGCAATTGGTGGTTTTTTATCTAGATTTTCTTACTCGGCTCCGGCATATTTTGCCACTGCTATTTCCCTACTGACAGTTTTAACTACAATATTTTTCTTAAAAGAAACCGTTGATGAAAAAAAGGCTATAGTTTCACCAAAAACAAAATTAAATATAACAGAATTTAAAAAAGTTTTATCAATTTATCCTATTGGAATCCTAATAGTTGTTTTTTTTGTTGTGAATCTTTCCTCATCCATCCAACAGGGAAATTTTGCTCTTTGGACTCAAAAAACATTTAACTATGGTCCTGCAGAAAACGGCTGGTTGTTTGCATATATTGGGATATTGGCAGTATTTGTACAACTCAAAGTCCTACCTTTTTTGACAAAAAAATATCGTGAAAAAACAATCTTATATGTTGCTTTATTTTTTATGTTCGTTGGCCTAACCTTAATCCCTTTAATACCTACCCCCAACTTCTTGTACGTTTCTCTTTTTTTCCTACCTTTCGGAATGGGTCTATCAAACCCAACAATTCAAGCTTTGGCTTCAGAAAACGTTCCAAAGGAAGAATATGGAGGAACTTTAGGATTTTTGCAATCAGCAGGAAGTTTAGGTCGAATAATCGGACCAATTATTGGTGGAATTGTTTTTGAATTCTTTGGAAAGGATAATGCATTTTATTTTGCCGGTGTTATTATTCTTATTATTTTGATATATTCAAAACTGAAGCTTAAATGAAAAAACTTTGGCTTATTATACCGGCGGTTTTATTTTTTATACTGTTTGTTTTGTTCACATTCGTTGTTAAAAGCGATATTCTTAACAGCTTTGATTTTAATACTACGGTAAGATTACAAAACCATATCCCGACAAAGATTGACACTATTTTTTCTACTTTGAGTTTGGTTGGAAGTTTTGAAATACTAGCCGGAATTCTTCTTATTATTTTTATTTTTAGAAAAAAACTAATTTCTTTACTAATATTTATCCCGTTTGCTGTGGCTCATTTAGTTGAAATTGTTGGAAAATCACTCATGCATCATCCGGGACCGCCGCATTTATTCTTTCGCTACAACGTAGAGTTTTTTTTCCCTTCCTCTTATGTCCAACCCGGATCATCTTATCCGTCCGGACATGCCTTAAGGATTATATTTGTCTCAGTAATATTTTTTTATGTGATTATGAAATCAAAGATTAATAAAAATATAAAAATATTGATTAATACTTTTTTAATTGTATTTAATATCGCGATGCTTGTTTCAAGAATCAGCCTTGGGGAACATTGGACCACCGACGTAGTCGGAGGTGTCCTTCTTGGTCTTTCATCAGGCATCTTCGCCCTTATTTTTCTTTAAAGCCCATTGCCAGTTCGCGGAGCTTTGCTTCAGGATCTTTCGCCAAAACAAAACCGGATGCAAGTATGGCTCCCACTGCACCCAATTTAACTGCCTGTCGAATGTCTTCCCCGGTTGAGATCCCGGCCCCAATTACGAGAGGTCTTTTTAAAACTGAAACTAATTTTTTTATATTATCCTCCTCTTTTGAAATCATTGAGACTCCCGTACCAATCATATCTTCTCTTTCATAAGATAAATAATCCGGTTCCCATTTATCAAACAACATCATCATTTCCGGACTAAAACCGCAGATGACACTTTTTAAACCGTAATCCTTTGCCTGATCTAATATTTTTTTTACACTAACATCATCCATTTTATGTTCACTATGGTTGATGACGACGCCGGTTGCTCCCGCATCTTTTAAAGCATAAGGAGAAAGCCAACCCATATTTTTTCCCGGTTCAATCGGATCCATGTGCTGCGCCCAAACTTCAATCCCAAGCTCTTTTTTGACTCTATAAATATCTGTTGCCTGTACCGCCGGGATTATCTCAACTCCGGTTTCTTGACTGACCTTTTTTACACAAGATAAAAGTTTAATCGCTGCACTACCTGTCGATTCCTTATAGGTTTTTAGGGACAAAAAAATCATACTAGATTTGTTAAAATTTTTAATCGCAAATGCCTGTTAACATATCAGAAGGAAACTGGAAGCTCTTAATAAATTGACAGTCAGGAATACCATTACCTTCCCAAACAATTGTCCATTTTCCATTCTGTTTTGCTGCTAACCACATTCCTCCCCCTCCCTGTTCTGTTGCTCCCCCTCTGGCAAAATCTTCTGTTTGTTTTGAAACCGTAATCACCAAATTATTTGCTGTTTGTCCATGTATACCTACAAGAAGTTGTTTTATAATCGTTTTCAAATCTTGAGCTTGTTCGCAAGCTTCTTCCCAAACACGAAGACATTTTTGTTTAATTCCACACCAACTATATCCGGCTGAACCTTTACATCCGTGTTCATCCAAATCGCCGCCGATTAAATTTTTCTGGATTGTAGGGGTAACTGTAGTAGAAACTTCAGAAGTTTTATTTTCTAATTTAAAGTTATATTTTTGAGAGAACAAATATCCACCGACAAAGGCAAAAATTATTAGCAGTCCCACTAATAAATTTTTAAGCATAGATACATGTTATCAGTTAGCATTTTGATAATCAAGATAATCCTCTTGACAAAGTGAACTAATGTTCACTAAAATAGATTATGCAGGAAAAATTGTTTGAAAAAATAAGCGTTATATTTTCATATAATTCCGAAAAAAATATCGCTATACCTTATAAGATCCGTTGGCAGCTGCGTGACTATTTTATAAAAAAACTTGCTTATCATCATAAAGTTCGTGAGGGCCGTGAACTTTTTCATATTTTTCATGTTACCGACGGAAATCTTGATTTCAAATTACGATTTAATACTGAGGATCTCAGTTGGATTTTAGAGGAAATTTCCGATGGACTACCCGATTAATAAAGATACCCCTACAATCATGCATATCGACCTTAACTCTTGTTTTGCAACTATTGAGCAACAGGCTCATCCCCATCTTCGCGGCAAACCTTTGGTTATTGCCGCCTATTCAACCCCAGGCGGATGCATTCTGGCTTCATCAATTGAAGCAAAAAAAATGGGTATTAAAACCGGAATGCGGGTAAGAGAAGCACGGATAATCTGTCCAAATGTTATTGTCCGTGATCCCGATCCAATCCTTGTTCGTGATGTCCATAAAAAATTTATGCAAATTTGTGGGAATTACTCACCGGATGTTGTTCCTAAATCAATTGATGAAGTGGTTATAAATTTTTCTCAAACTCCGTCACTACAAAAAGGTTTAAAAAATATCGGAATAGAAATAAAAAAAAGGTTCCGTAAAGAAATCGGTGAATGGATTTCCTGCAATGTCGGGATATCAACCAACAGATTTTTAGCTAAATTAGCGGCTTCTCTTCATAAACCTGATGGCTTAGATATAGTTGACTATCAAAATTTGAAAGATGTTTATTCAACATTAAAATTAACCGATCTTAATGGGATTAACGTAAGATTTGAGGCCCGTCTTAATCAGGCTGGCATTTATAATCCTTTGGAGTTTTTGAATACAGATGATGTTTTTTTACGGAAACAAGTTTTTAAAGGTATTACCGGTCATTATTGGTTTTTAAGACTGCGGGGATGGGAGGTTGATGACTTTAAAAACAAAAGAAAAAGTTATGGCCAAGATTATGCGCTGACAAAAAAAACCGACAACATTGATGAATTAAAAAAAATCATTATAAAACTTTGTGAAAAAATGGGCCGCCGGCTCCGTGCCTCCAATAGTTGCGCTTTTGGAATACATTTGGGATTGGTTTATCACGATTGGACTTTTTGGCACAAAGGACATAAATTTAAAGAGCCGTCTTATACAACCCAGGAATTATTTTCAAAAATTATGATTTTATTTTTTCAACAACCAAATAAAATGATTGTTTCTAAAATTGCAGTATCCTGTTTTGAGTTAAAACCCGTCTTTGATATTCCTCCAAGCCTTTTTGAGACCGGCATTGAAAAAAAAAGAAAGATATCTTTAGCTCTTGATAAGGTTAACGACCGCTACGGAGAATACGTCATCTTTCCTGCTCTGATGATGGATATGAAAAATACCATTCTTGATCGGATTGCATTTGGAAAAATATAATTAGGGGGTAGGCGTGGCGGTAATAATGGTTCCGACTTTAATGGCCGGACAGAATTTATAGCAGAATTGTTTCCTTGCCCCATTTCTTATTGACGTGTTACATGCGGTCGTACAATCCATTCCTTGAGCAACTTTATCGCCTACTTTATTGCAGGGATTGATACATTTAACTTTGTTTTCCGGAATTTTAAAGACCTGATTGCATAAAGCTTGGCAATTATATCTTGGAATTCCGTCACGTGCAATTGTTGGTGTTGGTACTTCTTGAGCGCTGCTTTTATATGAATAATTATTATTATTTTGGGTAACAAAAAAAACTATCACAAGCATGAAAGATATCACGAATAATACGGCTAAAAATTGGAACTGACTAATCCTGCCGGTAATATTTTGTTCGTCTTGTTTTTCCATCATTTAATTCCTATTTTAGCAGATAACCGCCATCGACCACAATTTGACTGCCCGTCATATATGATGACATCTCCGATGCTAAAAATAAAACTGCTTTTCCAATATCGTCCGGCACTCCCATTCTACCCATGGCTACTTCCATTTTTGGCGGCTCTGGATTTCTGGCAATCTCAATCGGTTTGCCCTGCGACTGCCCAACGGCAACTCCCGGAGTCATGACCCCTCCCGGTGCAACCGCGTTTACCCAAATATTATTTTTTGCCAACTCCAATGCTACATTTTTGGTAAATCCCCAAACTCCGTGTTTTGATGCATCGTAATGAGAAAGGCCGATCATTGAAGGGTGGATTGCATCAATTGAGGTTATGTTTATAATCTTTCCGCCTTTTCCCTGTTTAATCATTTGTTCAGATACATATTTTGTTGTCAAAAATACCCCTCTTAAATTGGTCGCAATAACACGATCAAAGACTTCACTCGTCAGTTGAGCTAACGGAACCATAGGATACATACCGGCATTATTAACTAATATATCTACACCTCCAAATAATTTTATCGCTTCTGTCACTAAATTTTTTACTTCTTCTTCCTGAGATACGTCAGTCTTTACCCCTGCAGCTTTAAGTCCTTTTTGTTTTAATTCTTCAACCGCCTTATTCACTTCTTCAATATTGCGACTGGTAATAATAACATTGGCTCCTGCTTCAGCTAACCGGTAACTTATTCCGTAGCCTATCCCTAGAGATCCTCCCGTTACAATCGCAGTTTTCCCCGATAGATTTAAAAGCTTATCTTTTGATATTATTTCCATATATTTCCGCCTGCTGGCGGATTAATTTATAACAGTAATCATACTGATTTCTAAGACTTTGTTTTTATTTTCCTTTGAAAGAATTTTAAAAATATTATTGGTAAGATGCCAACTGTATTAATTATTAAGATGGCGATAAACCAATTGCGTTGTTTATTTTGACTGGCTCTCCAAAGAGCCAACCCTTTCCAAATTAGCTCCCAAACACCCAAAAATATAAAAACATATGAATTTGTTCGAAGAAAATTAGCTAAATCCAGCCAATAATTGTTCATATAATAATATTATATCATTAAAAGAATATTCCTATTGAATTTTACTAAAAACTTGAATATCATAAACCAAGCAGTTATTAATTAATTTTAATTAAATATGAAAAAAGCTTTTCCTATTGTTTTAGTTGTCTTATTGGTTGTTATCTCCGGTTATTTTTTAATGGGAGCAAAAAAACCCGGAACTCCTCTATTGAAAAAGCCTGAAGGAAACGTCTTTACATCTATCCAAGATGCTCTTTCTAAATCATTAAGTCTAAAATGTGTCTATAAAGATGAACAAGGCGTTCAAACGACAACTTATATCAAAGGCGGAGCGGTCAGGGTCCTTATGGAAGGAATTAAAGATAAAGAACAGCCAAGTACAATTATTATAAAAGATAAAAAGATGTATATGTGGAATGAGATAAGTAAAACCGGTTTTACATACACGATTACTGAACCGGTAATAACTCCTGGGGCTGCTGCCAAAGTCGATAATAAAGATGCATCAGTACTGGCTGGAATTGAAAAATATAAAGATTCTTGTAAAACTGAGGCTGTCGCTGATTCATTTTTTGTTCCCCCAGCTGATGTCAAATTTCAAGACATGAGCGCATTTACAGAAAATTTAAAGAAGCAAATTCTTCCAACTGGCACTGAAGGACAAAACGCTGTGAATCAGGATTATATTAATAATCTGATGAAACAGGTAACTCCTCCGGCTGGTGAAGGACAATAAATATCGAATGTCGACCATTGTTTTATTTGGGCTGCCGGGAACCGGAAAGTCGTATGTCGGAAAAATATTTAAAAAATATTTTCACTATTATTTTTATGATGGGGATGAAGACCTTACTCCTGAAATGAAAGCGGCGATCAAAACAAAAACTGTTTTTACTGATCAAATGCGGAATGTTTACTTTAAAATACTAATCTCCAAAATCCAAGGTCTTTCTAAAAAACACAAAAAATTAGTCGTCGCTCAAACTTTCATTAAAGAAAAATATCGACGTCAATTAATTAAAGTAGTTCCTGAGGCAAAATTTATTTTGATTGAAACAAAAAAACAAATCAGAGAAAAAAGACTAGTTGATCGGATCGATTATCCCCTTGATTTACAATATGCGAGAATGATGGAAAGAAATTTTGAGAAACCAAAAATCGATATTCAAATAATTATGAATAACAAAGACGGAGAAAATATCATTAAAGAACATATTCAACAATTTGTTTTCCCAGTTTTTTCTTAGACGTTAATTCAATTTTCTTAATTTTTCCGTTTTTTGAAATAATATAAACTTCATTATCATCCGATTCAAATCCGCTATCTTTTCGACTAATGTCGTTTGCAATAATAAAATCTGCATTTGAATCTTTCATTTTTTTTGATGCCTCTTCAATTAGTTCTTTTTCGGATAAACCGTATTCTGCTTTAAAAGCAATCAATTTTGTTTCTGGTGATAGTTTTTTTACTTGGTCTATGATTTTTATCTGTGAAATTAATCTTAATTCCAAAGGTTTCTCACTCGATATTTTACCTTTAAAAGACTTATCAATTTTATAATCAGAAACGGCTGCTGTTTGAAAAAAAAGATCCGTATCGTTTATATTCGCTTTAATTAATTGAAGTAGTTCATCAGCTGTATTAAAGATCTTCTCCTTAATTAAATATCTTGGATGAACTGATGTTTTTGAACGAAATAACAGAATATCAGCTCCTCGTAGATAACATTCTTCTGCTATGGCTACTCCCATTTTCCCGGAACTTCTATTTGTGATAAAACGAACTTCATCAATCTTTTCAGTCGTTCCACCGGCGGTAATAATAATTTTTTTTCCTTTTAAAGAATCGTTTTTATCCAATAATTTATTTATTTCTTTATTTATAATTTCTACATTTTCAAGCCTTCCCATTCCTTCGTATCCGCAGGCTAATATTCCTGAGGTTGGTTCAATAATTTGATAATCTGCCGATTTTAATTTGGCTAAATTCTCCTGAACAATCGGGTTATTCCACATATTAATGTTCATAGAGGGGCAGATGATAATTGGCGAAGTCACAGCTAATACTGTTGTTGTTAAAAAATCATCAGCAATTCCATTGGCCAGTTTTCCGATAATGTTGGCTGTCGCCGGAGCGATCACCATCACATCAGATTTATCAGCCAACTCTATATGCTCAACTTTTCTATTATTCAAAACATCTTTGTAATTAAAATTTTTTTCAAAGAGATTTACCGAAGCCTTATTTCCTGAAGCTTTTTCAAAATTAGTTATGGAGAACATTTCTGTCGCCCCCTTGGTCATAATAACAAACACGCTGTGACCTTCTTTTTTTAATAGCCTTATTAAATCGAGAATTTTATACGCAGCGATTCCGCCTGTGACTCCAATTAAGATATTTTTTTTCATTGTTCAAATTATATCGTAATTTTTTATTAATGGAGATAAATGAAGTTTTATTTTACCTACGTAGTCCTTGACCCCCTCGCAAATCAGAACCTCTTCCTTCCTTATTAGCTGCTAATGTTCTTAATTTTATTTCATTAATCTTGCCCCTCCACCACACCGCTAGACTATTTATAAACAGTTCTCTTTTTGTATGATTATTGGTGGTTACCTTACTAAAGCCACCTGGCAAATTATTATTTGTCATAATATGAAAAACACCATTATAAGTAGATATTTAAAAAAATTCAAGGGTATTTTTACAAATATATATTTTTTCTATTATTTTATTAATCCTAAACCGATAATGCCAACTAGAATTAAATATCCCGCAATCAGATAGTTTAAAAATTTTGGGAACGCCAAAATTAATATTCCGAATATCACAGATGTCAACGGACTTAAGTTAGAAAAAGAAATGCTCATATATTTACACCTCCCTCCTTAAATTTTTAATAATTGTTATAAATTCCCACCGATAAAACGAACAAGAAAAATTATTACTGCGATGACAAGCAATAAATGGATTAGTCCCCCGCCAATCTTGAGAGAAAATCCTCCCAACCATGAAATAATTAACACTACTATGATAATGTCTAATAAACTCATTTTTATTCACCACCTTTTAATTAATAATTAAAACTTTCTTAATTTGTTTTATTTAGTTTGTTGTATATTAACATCAATTTTGCTTGGGATATTTATTTGTGGACTACCCATCTGCCTTATAGCAGGAAGTCCATACATAATAAATAAATATGCAAAAACGAACAGGGCAATAAGTCCCATTATCATTCCCATTCCACTGTTTGAGTCTGATGCTGGAGCAGGATTATTTACTATCGTTGCCATATATTTTCACCTCCTTCATTTATTTCTAAATTCTTAATTAATTTTGATCTGTCTATTGATTATCTACTGTTTGCTCCACTTCTTCAGGATCTGTTGGTTTAACTAGTTGAAAAAGGGCAACAATCCCATAAGCAACGACGGCATAAACTGCCATAGCAATTAAAGTCGACCACTCAAATATTAAATTTGAGCTAGCTGTTGTTCCCAATATTCCGGAAAAAGGCATGGCAAATGGGCTGCTGATTGCATAGATGAAATTGGTAAACCCGCTAAAGGCATTTGCTCCTAAGAACTTGAGGACAACCCGAAAAGCAAGAATTACTTCAATAACGCCTAAGATATACCATATAACCTGATAGCTTCGAAAGATCGCCTTTTTTGTTTGGTATGTTTTTTGCGGAGAATCTGTTGAAACTTCCGATGTTACGGTTCTTGTCTGCTGAATAACTTCTTGAACCATATATATCACCCCCTTTTTATTTTTTTATATTTACCTTGATTTTTTTAATTATTGTTACTTTAGGTAGGTAGCTTATCAGGGCCTCTTCGACAAAATTGGTTAAGGTTAATTCTTCAACAACTGCTTGTGCTCTTGCCTGTTTGGCAATAGCAGGATTAATAAAAAGCGTCACCCGTTGTTTTTTGTTAGTTGTCATACTTCAAATAGTACAACTATCTGTACTACTTGTCAAGCTTCAATTAAAGGTGTACACTGTTTCATATGTTTACACTTATTTTATTTTTAATCATCAGTTCGGCAATTGCCTACCTTGCGATACGCAATTCAATGTTGGTAGTATTACATTTTGGACCGTATGTTTTTTCTGATATCCCCCTGTTTTATATTATTCTTGGTTCTCTTTTGTTTGGTCTAGGTTTATCTTATCTTTTTGCTCTTATCCGTTCAATTTCTACCGGTTTTACTCTACGCGGAAAAGATAAAAAGATAAAACAAGGTAAAAGTGAAAATGTTGATTTAACTAAGCGAATTCACCAGTTGGAGTTGGAAAATGAAAGACTTAAAAATAACTCCACTGTTATTGAGCCTCTGGATAAAAATGCGCTATGAAATCATTTCTTGCTAAAGCTTGGAAGTTGTTAAACCTACCAAAGGGCGTTCAATTATTTTTTATGCGTTTTTTCCAAAACCAATTTTTAGTTGGGGTAACGGGAATTATTTTTAATGAAAAGCATGAGGTGTTACTCTTTAAGCATACTTACAGACAACATTCGTGGAGTCTGCCCGGTGGTTATTTAAAGTCGGGAGAACATCCGACTGAAGGACTTGAAAGGGAAATAAAAGAAGAATCAAATCTTGTTGTCAGTGTTGACGATTCACTTAAGACCCGAACCGATCGGACTAGCGCCCGATTAGATCTATGTTATATCGGCGCATTTATCGGCGGTGAATTTACTCCAAGTAATGAAGTTTCCGACTATGGTTTTTTTTCACAGGACAAAATGCCGTTACTACGAAGTAATCAGATTTTTTTAATTGAAGAAGCTCTTCTCCAAAAAGGATTCAAAAAATAATTGGGTTAATAAAAAATTAGGGAAAAAAATAAATTTTATTTCCCTGTTGGCAAACTCTCGCAAGCTTTTCCGTCTTTGTCTCCATCAAGTCTGTTGACGTCGTTTCCAACTCCGCCGACCTTTAGAAAAAATGCCTGAGCTTCCGGCTGGGTTGAAAAGTCATCACAGTTATAATCGTCAGATTTTTTTCCCAGTGTTTTATCTGTAGTAACATTTCCCAGCTTATCAAAAAGAATGTTGCCTTTTACATCACGAGAAACCTTTGACTGTTGAAAGGACTTTGTCTCAATCAGTTTCTTTAAATCCCAGTCATTCTTTGATACTTCAAGTCCCAGAGCCGCAAAAAGTGTAATAAAAATTATTACAAGCGCTATTCGGGCTTTTTCCCAAACAAAAAACATTATGGCAACAACTGCCATTAAAAATAATATTAAGCCTATTCGGAATTTATGACTACCACGAAGCTTTTGAAAATTTGAAACTTCTTCAGTTTTTTTAACCATAATTAAATTATGAAAAATTTATTGTTTCAACATTGATAAGAAGCTATTAACTATTGCCAGTACAATCGCCGCCAATAATGCTGTTCCAAATCCATCAATTCTAAAACCCGGAACTAAGTTGCTTGTTATTAATAGCAGTACAGCATTAATGACAAATGTGAACAACCCGAGCGTCAAAATATTAATTGGAAGCGTTAAGATAATTAAAATTGGCTTAATAATAATTGTTAATATTCCCCAAACAACGGCGATAACCAGTAAGGTCTGCCACCCGTTAATCACCATTCCGGGAATTAAATAAGAAGTGATATAAAACGCAAGTGCATTAATCAGTAATTGCATTAACATATTTACATTATATCAATCTTTGGATATTTTTTTCATTCTTTCTAAATTTTTTTGGGCTGGACCTTTTTTGACTGTGCCATCTGCCTCATACCGAGCGCCATGGCAAGGACAATCCCAAGTCTTATCAGATTTATTCCAGCCGACAATACAGCCCATATGAGTACAAACTGGAGAAAGAATAATTCGTTCATCTTTACTTTTTTGATAAACTGCGGTTTTTTTTCCGTTAAGATCAATAACCGCCCCTTCTCCAGGTTCCAACCCCTCTTGCGATGCCGATTTTTTAAGCCGCCCTTCTAAAAAACGCTTTGGGTACAGTAATCCTTGTTTTAAAGAACTATTTAAAGAAGCCATTAAAATCATTATCTCACAAAGTAAAGATTAGTAAAGTATGCAAATTTTATAAACTTTTATAAGTTACTTTATTTTTTGTCCAGTTAAGAAACTTTTTTAAATCCTCAGTACTTATAATCAGAGTAGCCGTGTTGATATTAGGATGATATCCTTGTTTGTCAAATTTCAATAATTCTTCGTCGACGATCACCTGCACTACTTTATCAACGTCGTTTATCAACCCAAAAGGTGAAACAGAACCTGGAGTAAGGCCGAGATATTTCATCATTTTTTCCGGAGATGCAAAACTTAATTTGCTATCGTTTAAAAATACAGCCAGACCTTTTAGATCTAATTTTTTTGATCCGAGAGTAAGTACTAAATAAAAATTGGTCTCTTTTTGATTTCTTAAAAAAATACTTTTATTATAAGATCCGTTTCCCGTGTCATGTTTTTTTGCTTCTTCAACAGTAAACACCGCAGGATGCTCATATTTTTTATATTTAATTTCAAGCCTATTAAGAATAGAATAAATATCCTTCATTATATTATGGGTAATGAAAATGCAAATGTAGAGCCTGTCCCCGGCTCACTCGATTCAAGAATTACATCACCGTGCATCAATTGTGCGATTTTTTTTGAAATAAAAAGCCCTAAGCCACTGCCTCTAGTCAATGGTTGAAGTCTGGCTCCACCTATTTGAAAGTATTTCTTGAATAAAAGCCTTTGAGATTCAACTGGAATTCCGCTCCCGGTATCAGCAATCTTTGTAATAAATGCAGTATCTGTGGTGTGATGAGTTATGGTTATGCCGCCTTGAATAGTATATTTGATACTATTATTTATCAAGTTTGTCAAAACCTCTTTTGTCTTAGCCGGGTCGCCAATCACGTTACGATACTCGTCTTCAAAAGGTTCATGGTTAATAAACAATTTTCGTTCCTTGGCCAGTAAGGAAAGTTCCTTTATAACTTCGTCTGTGAGCGAAACCATATTAAACGGTTTACTATCAATTGTCATTCTTCCTAAATCAATTCTCGAAACATTCAAAATATTATTGACAAGTTTGATCAGATCTTCAATTGATTTGTTGGTTCTTGTTAAATATTCAATTATTTTTTCGTGGGGAAGTGTATCAAATTGCTGTAACAATAACGAAACGCTCATCCTAATGCTTGTAAGGGGAGTTCTTAACTCATGAGCTGCTGTCGAAAAAAAAGTTTTTTCTTCTTGTATACGTGTAATGTTTTTGCTATTGTCGGCGAAGGTGAATGCTATGATTTTATTGGTACTGTCAAATGAAAGTGGAACAATCGCCCCGGATATGGGAATTTTTCCCCGCTTTGTAACTACTTCTACATTGTCCGGCAGTATTTGCTCTTTACCTCCCAATGCTGCTTCAAACAATGAATAATCCTGAGCCCCGTTTATTAAAATATTAATTACCTGTTGGTAAGGTTTGCCTTCGACAGGTGATATTTCCAAAAATTGCTTCGCATATTCATTGCCGAGCTGAACCGTACGATTTTGATCAATGCAAATTATTCCTTGATTAATTTTGGCAACTATTTTACCTGCATAAACTTCATAATCCCCTTTTTCATGCAGATCTTTAATTGATTTTATATTTTTATCCAATTCTGATTTGGTTGTTTTAAGAGCAGCTTCCAGTTCCCGTATTTTTTTTGCAGATAAATTTTTATCATTGCGGCGTCCTAAAAATTCCATATAAATAACGCCTAATGCAAAAATCAAAAGTATAAACAAAAATATACTCATACTATTATGATATCAGATTGATTGTCTTATGCGATTCTTTTTAAAGAATTCTTATGTTCCTCTTATGTATTTTCAGCGAGAAACAGATAAGTAATACCGAAACGAGAACAACAAAATATTCAAGAAGCGTGTACCCAAGCGGGGCAACTTCGGGTTGCATTAAATGTAGTTGGTCTGCAATGACCTGCAGAATATTTAACATCCCCGCAACTATTCCGAAGACGCCTCCAAGCTTTGGTTTTTTTATAATTAGCGGAATAGTAACAATCTCAACAATGACAATTGTTAAAAAGAAGAATAACCATCCCATTGACACATTATTCTGCGGTCTCGTTTCAAAACCGATGGGAGCGGGAAACTCTAAAATTGTGAGAACGATAATGGCAATAACGCAACCAATAACTCCTAATTTTGCATTTTTATTTATATTCTTATTCTCCAACATATTCATATCATTATAATAATTTTTTTGTTTTTAATCTTTGAGATGATAAGATTCTTTCAACCATTCAATAAATTCTTTATCTATTTCTTGTTTTGTAGTTATATCAATGCAATTCTTAATAACATTGGTAGACATTCGAACAGATTGCTTTAATCTGGGACTATTAAGCTTTCGATTTAAAGCAAATCTTATTTCCAGTTTTTCTTTTTTGGGAAGCGCAGCTAAAAAATCATATTTCCCGAATAAATGAATACAGCAAGGTATTGAGATTATTTTACACTTGCCAATTTCGTTGTTAATTTTTTTGATTAATAAATCAAACAGTTCTTTTGTTTTTTCTCTGTTTTTAAAATGTTGCCGTAGAAGAATATCATGACAACTATGGGGTTGCTTTATTTTTGAAAATATCCTTTTGCATTTTTGACACATCCACATACAATAATGTTAACTCAAATAATAAAAATCTAATAATGAATCTTATCGAAGGGTTAAGCTTATCCAAAAATAAAATATTCCGATTAGAAAGATAATAAATCCCCAAAGTGTTTGTCTGCCTTTAAACATTTGTGCCTTCTTGTGTATACGATCGGGAAATGCAATTTTTTCAATTCCTTTTAATAATGTCGTCCACCCTAAAATGGTAACCACTATTCTCCAATCGGCAATCCAAACATTATGCAATATGACCGTGATCAGTCCTAAAAGAAACGTGATATATCCCGTAGATATTGTAATTGCCTTATCATCTGTATATTTTATAACCCGACCCAAAAACTTTACTAGGACGGAACCTAAACCAAGGATTATAAACAAACTCCCCCAAAATCTTGCAAGATAAATTGAAATTTCCATATTTTAATTATGCAACGCTCGGCTGGCTCTGATTGAAAAGGTGGAAAAGTTTTATACAAAATTTATAAATTCATATTCATTGGGATTTGTTTAGTTTTTTTGAATCCGCAATTCTCATAAAAATGGGTTTTTTCTTCTTCTACGCTGATGGGGATATAAGTAACTCCAAGTATTTGAAGTTTTTTTATGACTTTTTTTACCAATTGCTGTCCCAGCCCCTTTTTTCTATACAATCTATCAACAACTACTTTTTGAATATATCCTCGCCTTCCATCAAAAGAGCCTAGTGCTGTTCCTAATATTATTCCATTTTCCTCTGCGAGGAAACTTAAGTCGTGGTTCTTTTCCAAGAAAAGTTCAAATCTTTTCTTGTTATCCATTTCATTAACGAAATAATTCGCTTTCCAAAAAGAAATAAGATTATCATGGTCAAAAATAGTAATTTCACGAATAATCATATGAAGAAATTATAGCAAAATGTGATTTGCAATTATTTCTGTTATTTCTTACACTAAAACTAGTGAAAAAAATATTAACCGCAATTATATTTGCGTTTTTAGTCTTTTTTCCTTCAGTCGTATCCGCTACTCCAAGTGGTGTAATGACTTTTGGGGGGATGACCAAACCCTTTTCTGAAAGTGATTTTAGACAATTTTGGCAGAAAGCTTATCCTGAGATGATAAAGATTCACGGCCCTGCCTATTCTTCTTTTACTTTTACAGTTGAAGCCCGACCTGATTTGGCTGAACACGATGGCGGATGGGATCCCATAAAAAAGCAAGTTCTATATGATATCCAACCTTTAAAAAGTTACGAGGAGTTGCTAAAAACAAATCCCATAGCAGCCTTAAATTCAATTGAAAACGTGCATGAAGAAGCTCATGCCATGTACACATATGGTGATAAAGTCATGAAATTTCCTGTTGCTTGGATACATGAAGGCTGGGCCAAAACTACTGAGGATATAATCCGTTTGAGGATTCAAAATGATCCTCCAAGACCAGGTCTTTATTTATCATTACTGATGGATAAGGATACGGTAGGGGGAACAGAAAGTTTTGGGAGAGCCAAACAAAGAAAAAATATGAATGTGGTTTATGATCCGCTAACCGTTGCCAGTTTAAATTTACTTTATGGCTGTTCTTCCTCCAACTCTGATCCTGATTTTCAAAGCAAGATGGATCAGATAATTTTTGATGAGTATGTTGTTAAAAATAAATTGGATCAGTTTAATAAACTTCCTTTGTCTGAGTTACAAAAAATAATCAAAAATATTTGTGGAAATAAAAAGATTGACGGGGAAGATGCCACTACATGGTATTTTAGCAACCCATCGGCTCTGACAAAAGGTAATTTAGGTTTCCATATCGGATTTACCCCTCGTTGGTGGGCCTATACCACAGTTGAAGGTTTGGATATCTATACTTTTAACAGGGTTCAAAATACTAAGGACCAGGATTTGAGTGAAAAAGGGATAACTGCTTCAGTAAAAACGGATATCTTTGATCGTTTGGGAAAAGTAGTTTACAGTAAAGAGGCTCAGACAGATCAGGACGGCAATGTTTTCTTAAACTTTGGACGGGATTTCTTGAAAAACGGAACATATTTTGTAATCGTCTCCTCAACTTATCAGGGTAAAAATTATCAGTTCAAAATGCCGATTATAAATATCAGGGATCAAGATGGGACAGGAGATGATCAAAAAAAGGCAGAGGGTGCTAAAGCAAATGGAGTAATAGGAATAATGGTTGATAAAAATTTAACTCCGCTTGATTCGAAATATTTGGCGGTACTTCAACCTGTAAATGGTGCCAAAATTACCGCTAATTCCAATGGATTATTTTTGGCGGAAGTTTCAAATACGACAATCAAAGAAATTGCTTTTGATTTCTTGGATCAAACCTTCACTTTTACAAAACCTCCATTTAGAAGAGTTGTTGTTTTAAAAGTTTCTGATGATTTAATAAAGAAAGCCCAGGTGCAAAATGAGTATATAAATTTTGTAGATAAGGGTTTTCAAAATCCCGCAGATAATAAACTACAAAATCAGAATGAAAGCGGAAATGCTCAACCGCTTCCTAATAGTTCTAAAGCTTTCAATTTACAAAAGCTTTTAATAGCATTTGTCGGAGCGGTTATGATTATGGGAATTGCTTTTGGTTTTTATCTATTAATAATAAAAAAAGGGGTGATTAAAAAATGAAGAAATTTATTTTAGGTTTCATTACAGCATTAATTTTACTGGGACTCGTGTTTGGTCTTTATATTTTAATTGGTGGCCAAATACCTGGTAATCAGCCGGGACAATTTAATACAGAACAAAGGGAACGGCCAGTACAACCTATGAAGCCGGTAAATCCAATAAATCCGCAATAATCAGTTTTTTAAATTCTCGATTTAAGCACAAAACAAAGTTGTATCAAATACAATTGAGCTAAGAAAAGGAAAGTTTTGAGGGATTGCTCCAATTAATTTGCTAATTAGCAGTTATTCAAATAATATATTATTATATGGATTCGTCAAAAAATCCTACGACTAAATTCTTTCTCCTTAATCCTACTAAAGGAAAAATTATTATTTCTCTGTTTGATTCACTGATAATGATTCTGATTTCTTTGATAATTCCCTCTTTAGGATTTCAATCTGTTTTTTTGAGTAAAGAATTATCCGGACAAATTTTTTTTCTTATTAGTAATTTAGTTTTTAGTTCTGTCATTTACTATCCCTTTGCCTGCGGAATAGTTTATCTTTTTAAAATCATTACAGGAAAAGAAAAGGTCAAGGTGCAAAATCTCGCAGTTGCTTTATTATTTATAATCATTTTTAATATCGTTACATTTTCGATTATCGCTACAAAAATAATGAAGAATAACCAAGTAGTTTCTCCCAAAGAAAAATTGTGCGGACTACAGATTATGGAGGTAACTGCTCCCTCTGCTAAGAATGCCGGATTATTAGTTGGAGAGGTTATTAAAACGATTGATGGTTTTCCAGTTGATACCATGGACGCATTAACTCATGCTCTGGCAAACAAAAAACCAAATAATACGGTGACCGTAATTACTAATTTTAATACTTACAACGTTTCTTTATTTGCAAATCCTCAAAATCCTCAACATGCTCTTTTGGGAATTAAGGTGAAACCAACCGAGTGTAAGAAATAGAAATTTTGATTGATTATCTTAATCTTCGAATTGGTTATTTTTGCTCGAAAATCAAAACTCTGCCAAAACTTTTTTTGATTTTAAGTTTGTTCAACAAATAAAAGAAGTAGGAAAAGTTCGAACTTATTATTAATAAATAAGTATTTTAAATGACTCTCAATCTAAATAAAACCGAAAAAAAGCAGGATCAAAACGACAACGGTAAGCGCGGCGAAGATTCCAACAGTTTTAACAAATAGATTTACCGCTTCTTTCTTCTTTCCTTCAATAAAAAGCTGAAGTGGTTGATAAAAAAACAGGAATGCCATAACTGTGACAGAAAGGGTAAGCACAAACAAAACTGTGATTGGAGCGAAAAAGGTATCAGGCTTGTTCTTTAAGGGTTGGGTTACAAAGGTCATAATCGAGACAACGAGGATAATGTAGGCTGAAGCGCTCAGAGCATTGATCAAAGGATTCTTAGACATATGTTGATTATACAAAATTGGCTCCGTAAGCCTAAACACATCTATAACCACAGTTTAGATTGTATCATCAAAGCCTTTCAAAATGTAGTTTATATGGGAGAGTTGAAGCAGAGATGGTTTCTTATAAAGAAGCTACGAATGATGTAGCGAATATCGATATCCAATAGTTTGTCTAGAATTCATAGTTATAATTATGACTATATGGACCTAGATGAAATACAATTTTCAATTAAGATTTTTGAAAGAGGTGGATTACCTTATAGAGATTACACACCAGCTTCGCTTAAAAAGTTATTTATCGATTCAAAAACAGGAGCAAATTTTGAGTTATTAGCTATCATTGAAGGGTTGACTTATTTCGCATATTTTATTTACTGTAACATAAATAATCAGTCGAAAAAATATGAAAGTATTTTAAAAAATCCCATCAAAGGCTCTTTTAAATCTGTAATCAACTATTTATGTGAAGAAGGAATTATCGATAAAGAATTACAAAAATTATTACAAGATTATAGAGAAAAAAGGAATGTTGTAGTTCATAACTGGTTACAATTAAAAACCCCGCTTAGCCCTACATTAAAAGAGTATTCTCACGATGAAGCCTTGGGAGAATTATTTAAAGCTGGAATGAAAACTCTTGGGTTACTCCACAGAGCAATAGTGCCTTCAAAAAATAATTGGCCTGACTACGTAGCTCGATTTAAAGGGTCAAAAAAAATAAAAATAAATAAATTTTAAGTTTCTATCATAACATCAATATTCGGAACTTTTCCATAGCTATTAAGGACAGTTATGAATTTATCTCCAAAATCTGCCGATTTAATTGGGGCAACCGGATTGTCACTTTTTTCTAAAAACCATTCGCCGGAACCTGTTTCTTTATCTGTTCCATAATGATATGAATAATTAGTAAAAATAATTGCGTTTGTTAGAGATGGTTTTCCTTTTGTTGAAAAAGCAGCTGCGTCTCTCATTTTTGTTATGGTTTTCATCCATTCCACATCTTTAGGATGAACGCCAGATGATATTGGTAAATTCATATCAATAAAAATAATGAATGGTTTGTCGAGCTGTCTCTGCTTTAGTGCGTGTCTATATAACTTTGAAACACTCGAGCGAAATTCACGTTCTTTGTTAAATTCACCTTCTTTGTGTAAAACGCCCTCACGTTCTTTACTTTTAACCTCTATATTAACCTCTTCCTTTGTCGATGGGTTTGTTGCAATAAATTCGGAGTGTTTGGGTGGATTTTTTTGTCCTTCAAATTCCTCGTCAAAAAACTTTATTTTATAACCCATCCTAGCAAATAATGCAGCAATAGCTATTTCGTATCTGACACTCTGATAACCGTCATATTGTCTTAATTTTTTAAGAAAAATTTCTGGTAAATGAACAGCGTGTAATAGACTGCAAACGTCAAATGCTAATGAGAGCAAGGCCCGAGAATAACCATCTGGCTTAGCTCCCCAAAGTGTGCCATGTTTATTTGATTCAGTGGCATTTTTATCCTTCCATTCATAATGTTTTACAAAACATTCAAAAATAAAATGTCGTTCTTTTTCAGATAGTTTTACTTGTGTTTCCCACCACTCACGACCAAGTTCAAGTTTTAAAGCGTGTATTATAAATTCGTGAAAAGTTTCATTCTCTCTTTGATATGGATAAATACGACTTCCTAATGCCCACACTTTTTTATTTTTAAAATGTGTTGGTATTACAAAATCAATAAAAACTCCTAATTGCTCAAGTCTTTTCCTTCTTAATATTTGTTTTTCTTCTAATTGCTGTCTTATATATTCAATTTCAGGGGTTGATTCTATTTTAGCAATTGTTGGAATACCTAAAGGAAATCCCCCCGTTAATAGATGGCATTTTTTGTATTTTTTATCACTACCACAAGGGCATTTTTGATTTCTTCCTATTTTCATACCAGAATTATATTCCGGAAGATATATTTAGGCAAGCCGGGGAATTTTATCCTTGAGAAGGATATAGTTCCGTGACTTTGACTTTAAGGACGGTAGCAAGCCTGTGCAAACTGTATGTTGACGGTGTTCTTCTGGCGGTTTCGATTAAATTAACATAGGTTCTGTAGAATCCGCCTTTATGTGCTAATTCGTCCTGAGTAAGTCCTTTTTTCAATCTCGCCTCTTTAAGATTCTTTCCCAATATCTCTGTGAATCTTTGTTTGCTTAACATATAGCAATATTTTGTATCAATTCCTACAAATGTAAAACCTACAATTAGTAGAGTTTATGCTTGATTTTCTTAAGACGGCGGTCTAAAATAGAAATCAAGCTATTATCAATTTTTTAATATTTATGGCTAATAATATCGGTGGTATTTTCGCTTGGATATTCGGGTTTATATTTTTATTTGTCGGTTTAGTCAGTTTATCAACGGCTTTATTATCAGGACTTATTTTTTTGGGAATGGGTTTGATTTTGTTTCCTTTAAGTTCAAACTTTCTTTCAAGTAAGGGAATAAACATTTCAAGAAATATAAAAATAGCCATTATTATATTTGGTGTTTTAATAGGGGGAGCATTAGCACCTCAATCCTCAAAACCAAAAGAAAGCGTGAAGGTAATTCCTACAGCAATTCAGCCGACAAAAACAGTCATTAGTAATGTTAAAAAAGCGGTCGCAAAACCAACTGTAAAACCTCCAACTCCAACCACAAAAGCCAAATCGGTAGAAACCAAATTATGGGAAGCCGTTGATAAAAGCCTACATACAAGAAAAGATGTAACGATTGATTATTCAAAAGATGACGAATCAGTAATAATGACTTTTTATCGGGATAACTATCTTAATGAAAACCAGATTGTTAAAGATGCATACACGGCTTTCGTTAATTTCGGTATCGAGGCTTTTAAGATGCCGGAGATAAGAGATGTTAATGTTCAATCAAAAGTTGAGATGTTAAATCAATACGGCAAAAAGGAAAGAGACTCTGTTGTGATTGTGCAGATGAATAGGACGACTTTTCAAAAATTTGAATGGGATAATTTAAGAAACAGACCGTCGGCAAATATATATGGAATTTTTGAAAACAACGCTGAAATACACAGCATTGTGCCGGGAATAATGAAGAATGTTGACACAACCAATCTTTGGATTAAATAACATCAGACGAGCTAATCCCGAACAAGGTTTGCCATTTTAATTTTTAAAGCTTTGGATAACTTCAATAATGTTCCGACTGTAATATTATTTGATTTCCTGCTTTCAAGCCTGTTAATAGTGCTGTAATCAACTTTTGATTTTTTAGAAAGTTGGCGTTGAGATAAATTGTTTTTCTCTCTAAATTCTTTTACTCGTTCGCCTATTTTTATAAAGTAATTATCATCCATATTTGGTTTAATATATTAAAGTAAATATTTCATTTCTTTTTAGTTTCCCATTTGCTTCTTTCGTCCGGCGTCATCTTTTCCCACTGGTCAAGTAATATATTTACAAGTGTAGTTGTCGTGTCGATTGCCTTTTCAACTTGTTCGTCAGTCATTCTTTTTGCTGTTTTTCCCAATATTTTCCTTGCTTCTTTTATAGTCATTTTATAGCTTTAAATCGGCCATAAACAAAGGTAAAATATATTAAATCACGAAATAATTATGACAGATACTCTTAATAAAGAACAGCGCAGGAAATGCATGCAGAATATTAAATCGAAAGAGACTTCTCCTGAAATAAAAGTAAGAAAGTTATTGTGGGGTAACGGCTATAAAGGATATAGAAAATATTCAAATCTTCCGGGCAAGCCAGATATTGTATTTACAAAGAAAAAAATAGTAATTTTTGTAAACGGCTGTTTTTGGCATAAATGCAACCTTTGCTACAAAATTCCTAAATCTAACCTGGAATATTGGAAGAATAAAATAAACAACAATTTAAAAAGAGATAAATTAAACGAAACAAAGTTAAAATCGTTGGGATGGCATGTAATAAAGATATGGGAACATGAAACTAAAAAAGACACAGAGACATTGGAAAATAAATTGATTAAAATGATAAGCTAATAGCTATGAAATTAAACACGATAGACCTTTTTGCCGGCATAGGCGGAATTAGATTAGGATTTGAAAAGGCTGGGTTTGATACCGTTTATGCAAACGATTTCGATAAATTTTGCAAAGTTACTTATGATTTGAATTTTAAAAATCCTAAACTTGATTGCGAAGATATATGGAAAGTTGTTGATAAACCGCTTCCTAAATTTGATTTTTTATTAGCAGGTTTTCCGTGTCAGGCATTTTCTATCGCTGGATACAGACATGGATTTAATGATGTTAAAGGCAGAGGAAATCTTTTTTTTGCTATTGCCAAACTTATTGATAAGTATAAGCCAATGGGTTTCTTATTGGAAAATGTAAAAAATCTATATACTCATGACCATAAAAGAACCTTTGCCAAAATAGAATCTACCCTTAAAAAAGATTTGGGCTACTTTATTAAAACCGATATATTAAACAGCGTAGAATATGGAAATGTCCCTCAATCACGAGAACGGATATATATAGTTGGATTTAAGTCTAAAAAACATCTCGAAAAATTTCATTTTCCAAACCCTACCCCGCTAACGAAAAATGTCAAAAATATATTAGAAGACAATGTAGACAAGCAATTTTATTATGAAGGTAAGCCGTTATTTAACAAAATAAAAAACCACATTTCCGAAGGCGGAGTTTACCAATGGAGAAGGATTTATGTTAGAGAAAATAAAAGAGGGGTTATCCCAACACTGACTGCGAATATGGGAATGGGCGGACACAACGTTCCAATCATAAAGGATAAAAATGGAATTAGAAAACTTACTCCTAGAGAATGCGCTAGGGCTCAAGGTTATCCGGATAGTTTTAAACTGCCAGACAATCTTTCTATGTCTCATCTTTATAAACAAATTGGAAACTCTGTGACAGTTCCTGTAATAAAAGCTATTGCAGAGAACATCAAACAAGCTGTAAAATAGTCTAATGTTTCTAAATAAACAAAATAAAGAGCAAATAGATTATTACGTCAACCTTCTTCAAGTCGGAGCTTCCATTTCAAATCTTTTTTCTGACAGTTCTATTCCATATATTCATTACAGATATGTTGAGAATTTATTCTGTAAATCGTTTAGCGCAAGAAATCTTTCCCGAACCGATATGTCAGCAGATGCTTCAAAAGAAACGCTAGGAATAGGAATAAAAACTTTTACCTATAAATCAGGAATTAGTTTCGAAAAAGTAGCTGAGTTTGATAAGGATATGGCGACATTAAGAGACAAAAGTGTTGAGGTTATTGTTGGTGAAGTGGCTAAACTTAGAAATGAAAGAATAGATGCAACAAAAAGAACCTTCGCTTTGGAGGGAATCATTTATCATTGCGTTGTTAGAAAACCCGGAAAACTTATCGTTTATGAAACTCCTATGGATAAAATCAACTTGGAAAAAATAAATATTGACAAAACAGACGGAGGTGTAATAAATTTTCACGACGATAAGGGAGAATATAAAATTTACTTATCAAAAAGCACTCTTTTAAAAAAATTTTCTGCCGATAAGGTTCATTTAGAATTTAATGCAGAAATACTTAAAGACCCGTTTTCTGAACTTCAAAAATTATTATCTAAATTTGAAGAAGTTGTTATTCCAACAGAAAAAGAAATCGATACAATTTTCTTGCCACTATATTCATACAAAGATGGCAAGCCATACGTTTATCCTAAAAGCGGACTTAATATCTGGCATGCTGGCGGAAGGCCGAGAGATTTAGGGGAAGTGTATATTCCTATTCCAGCATGGATTCATAAGGAAAAGTCAGACTTCTTTCCCTCAAGAGATACTAAATTCATTTTGATAAAGCCTGACGGAAAAGAAATGACGGCTAAAGTATGTCAAGACGGTTCAAAAGCTCTTATGTCGGACCCAAATAATCAGCTTGGACAATGGTTGTTGAGAACGGTTTTAGGATTAAATGAGGGAGAGCTTTTAACTTATGATAAGCTGGAAGAACTTGGTATTGATAGCGTAGAAATTACTAAAATTAGCAAGGATAAATATAAAATTAACTTTACAAAAACCGGCTCTTATGAAGAATTCAAGGATAATATAGATAAAAATGAGCTTGATTCTCCAACTTCTTAACTAGCCACTGGTAAATTTCATTTACTCAATTAGTCAATAATAGCCAAAGTGAACAATCTGAACACTATAAAAAAAGACCATCTACACGATATACACATCATAAAAAAAGCAAAGCAGACAAATCGGACACCTTAAAAAAGGTTAGTAGACAAAATAGACACTATAAAAAAGGTAGTTTTGTGGAACGATAAAAAAAGAACAAAACTGTTTTAAATTATGAGTTTTGTCGGACGGTAAAAAAAACAGTCAAAATCAATGTGTGAGTTTTGCGGAACGGTAAAAAAAAGATATAATAAGGCGAAATAAAAATAAACATGAAAATAAAAGAACCAAATCTTATTCTATGTCCATACTCTGAAAAAGATATTCTTACACAAACTTCATTTATCAATTACTGTCATAATAGAGGTGTTGATGTAGACAAAAACAAACTTAATTTCTACGAGAAATTGAATGTTTTTAAACCAGCAAAAATAAACCAATTAAACTCGAAATATTTTTCAAAATTTCAAGTGTTCCCATTGAAAATGATTAAAGAAATAATGACCATTAAAGTTGAAGATGATAAGATTTTACGTGCAGATGAACCATGGTGGGCTAAAAGAGGAAAGGAATTACATGATTTTTATAAAGATATCGACAAGGTAATTATCGCTGGTGTTAATAATTTTTATGAAATACTGGGCATTACGTTAAAAATAAAGACCTTGTGGAATAGAATGCATCAAGAAGCAAAAGAAGTATATAAAAATGGCCTCATTGAAGGAGAAAACGAAGCAATCAAAGATTATGAAGCTAATTTAAAATTATTTGAATACGAAATTGCTCCGAAGGAATGTGCGCTCCTTCTTAAAATTATTCCTTTCACAATAGACGAAATTGATGATAAAAGATTATTTCTAATTCAAAGAAGCAAATATTTAGATGATACGTTTCGCTCACTTTTTGGTTTTATTGATTTAATACCTGATAAAAAACTAAATAATATTGAGGGACTTTTTAGACTGGCCTTAGACCTTAATGATATTTGTTATTTACTAGAATGGTTTTTACGCATTTTAGGAAAAAACCCAAAAACACTAAGAACAATAATGATGGGCGCAGACGATTTAAGAATATGTAAAATCTGCAAAGAGCCTTTCAAACAAAAAGACAAAAGACAAGTAACTTGCGGAAATTATTTCTGTATAAATGAAAACAAAAAAATATTAAAAAGCATTAACTATAAAAAAAGTAGAGTTATTACTTAGTTTGGCCTGCTATTAAATATCTAATTTTTTCCTGAACAATTTTAAAACATACGCTTTTTTTAAATTGCCCTTCTTCTTTTGCTAAATAAAGCAGACATCTGACATAAAAACCTGATTTACTTATTACAAACCATAGTCTTCCACCTTTTGATGGGATTGTTTCTGGTTTAGAAAAAGCGATTCTCTCTTTACAAACTTTATAATCGCCGACCACAGCAATTTCACAGGATAACTTTCCAAAATTACTTAAAATATTTTTGTGCTCTGTAAAATAAGTTTGTAAATCCATTTCAACAGAGTTAATTTTTTTTAATCTCTTTAAATCGCTTTCAATGAGGTAATTACCGTAGTCAACAATTTGCATATTGAGTTTTTTTCCTCAATACTTTATCGGCCTTATCCATTAAAGTAGAAAAGTTTGAAGAGTTAAAAAAATTCACAGTATCTTCGTCGTCCAATTCGATGTCGTCTGCTTGTTCTTCCCTAAAATTTACAAGAGTATAATCGATTTCATCGCCCATATTTTCTGTAGCAGCATAGGGAAAGTCTGCGTGGGATAATCTGCTTATTTCTCTTGGTGTTAATTCTTTATAGGCTTCATTTACTTGATTTATAATCAATCTCTCTGAATCTTGAAAATAATCTTCTGGAATGATTTCCTTAGTCACTACTGAAAATCTTTTCTGAGGACTTCCATAATAATTTTTTTCAGCTAATATAGTAATCAATTTTTCGCTTTCCATTTCTTTCAGTATTTTTGGCAAATCCATAACAGTAGGCCCAAAATTATTTTTTCTATATATAAATCCTGTTATTGACTTTTTTTCCTGCTGAAAATGATTAAAGTCACAATAATACAAAAGTTTTTGGAGCTTTGTTTCTGTTAATTTTTCGTTATTAAACCTTTGTAATATGAAGACAACTAATTTTTTTAGCTTATCTGTATTTTCTTTCATATATCCTCCTATTTGTATTATGAGCGGAATTGGTCTTAAAAGTCAACTGTTCTTGCATACAATTATACCAAAAATCATATTAGAACTCCATTCGAACTCCGCATATCAAAGCCATTATTGATATATATTTTTATCAATGAAGAAACGAAATAATAACGGATACATAATCATAAATAAGCCAAATTTAGACCAAATAGCCGAACAGTTCCTAATGGTAATAATCACACATATAAATTATAAAAATAATCAAAAAAGAAAATATGGAAAAAGAATATCGAACTGATAATTTTCAATTAGCGGCTTTTTTATTAAGTGAAGGCAGTTGCTTAATCTCCTTAGACAAAACAAATCTTCGTCGAGTTCAATTCATTTTTAAACTTACAAACGGCTTAAAAATACTAATTGAAAATTTTTTATCTTATAAAGCAGTTTGCGAACCACATAAATTCTTTAGCGCCCAAAAAGATTTAAAACAACTTATTTACAGTAATAACTAAAAGTTATCAAAAAACATTTATGAGAAATATAAATAATAATGAAAATCCCACTGCTTACATTTTAAGAATTTACAAAAACAGTAAACTGGCACATAGATATGACACACGCAAATACAAACGTTTTATCCACCTAACGAAGCTGATGAATTGGAAAAAAGACATCGTAGTTTATCTTCGAGTAAATTATAAAGGCCAAAAAAATTCTCACAACGATATGACCTGTTATTCAAAAAATGATTTAGATTGGGGTATTGAGGGTTTTGTTAAAGAATATTTATAAAAATAATAATGAGTAAATATGGTTTTACTATGGTTTCGAATGAAATATTTATGGAGTCATGTTTATCAATACAATCAAGGTATTTATATTGCGTCTTGCTAAAGTATTGTGGAAGAAATGATTCATGTTATCCAAGTCAGATGACTTTAGGAAAAGATTTGGGAATATCAACAAGATATATCCGAAATTTGGTAGATGAGCTAATTCAGGCTGGAATCGTTTTTAAAAAAAGACGTGGATTTAATCGGCCTAATACTTATACCGTAGCAAAACGATTGACACATGAGTGGAAGAAGGGTTCCTATCATATAGGAAATATGAATCCGTTCAATAAAGGAAATCTCGTTCCGGTTATAGATATTAAAAATATTTATATAAAAGGAAAAGATAAAAATAATAATTTAAAAGGTTTTGAAATATATAAAAAAAATCTTATAGAGAAAAAAATTATTAAAAGCTAGTTTGACTTTAAAGTTAAAAACATTTATAAGCTAAGCGATTAAAAATTTATAAAAAATAATATGAAAAAAGCATTTGCTTATATCAGAGTTTCTACAGTCGGCCAAGCCGAAGAGGGTTTCTCTCTCGATAATCAAGAGGGGGCTATTAAAGAATTTTGTAAATCACGGGGGATTTTCTTATCGAGGATTTTTAATGACGAAGGAAAGTCCGGCAGAACAATTAACCGGCCGGAGTTTCAGGAAATGCTTAACGGTATAAGAGAAACTTCCGTCGATTCGGTTATCATCTATAAAATTGACAGATTTGCCAGAAATGTGGCTGATTTTTCTCGTATATATGACGAATTTAAAGCAAAAGGTGTTCGACTAATATCCGTCCTTGAAGGAGATTTAACCGGTAGTTCAAGTCTTATCCCAAATATATTCGCATCCGTCGCCCAATGGGAAAGTGAAGTAAACGGCCAAAGAACAAGAGACGCTTTAATACAAAAGTTTAAGGAAGGTTGGCAACCGACTCCTCCGCCAATCGGATATATGAGTATTGGTGAAAAAAAAGAAAAAAAAACTTGTGAACCCGATTCAAAAATCGCATCGATAATCAAAGAATTATTTCAATTATATTCCACGGGAAACTATTCTATTTTTGAACTCACTCAATGGCTTTCGGAACAAAATATTTTCTCCCGCCACGGAACCATATTGGGACACAGTGTTGTGGGGAATATATTGAATAATCCTTTTTATTATGGACTCATCCGATGGCATGGGGAATCGAAAATGGGAAACCATAAGCCTATTATTAGCAAAGGACTTTTTCAAACTTGCCAATATGTCTTGGCAAAACATAGGGATTTTTTAACCAGAAAAAGAATTCATAACTTTTTATTAAGAGGATTTCTTTATTGTGCCGAGTGCGGTCAGAAATATACCGCCGAATGGCATAAGGATGAGAAAAAATTTAAAAAAAGAGGTGGAAAAATAGCTTATTATCATTGTCAGAAGTTAGATAGAAACAAATGCCCTTCGCCCTATGTCGAAGTAACTACGTTGGAAAAAAAGGTTGAAGAAAGAATAAAGAAACTTCAATTTAGTAACGAATTCATTAACGCTGTTGTGAAAAAGGCCAAAGAAACGTTGGTAGAAAGTAGGAAAAACATAGAATCTTTAAAGCAGGGAGTTGTCAATAGAAAATCCGTCTTGCTAGGGCGACGAAATATACTTGAAGACGCCTTGCTTGACGGAACGGTTGACAGAGATGTTTTCAAAAGAAAACACAACGATATACTAATGAAAATTGACCTTTTAGATGAGAAAATCGAAAAATTGGATAATGATTGTCGTCTCGATATGAACCTGATAGAAGAAGTGTTGGCTTTCACGAGAAACATCTACAAAACCTATCTTGACGCTCCAGATTTCCTGAAGCGTCATTATCTAAGGTTCTTTTATGAAAAGATAATCATAAAAAACAAAGAAATTTATGAAACAAAACCCACACCTGTCTTCCAAGCTTTGTTGGAAACTAATCAGGTTATAATAAGAGAGGATTGGCTCCCCCGACTGGACTCGGACCAGTAACCTTGTCGTTAACAGCGACCTGCTCTACCAATTGAGCTACAGGGGAAAATAAATAAATTAGATATAAAAGTGCGTATATATGATATCAAAAAACTCCTGATTTTTCAGTCCAAAAAACTAAGTAGTATAATACTATAAAAATATGTCTTTTATTCTTTTGGGGATTTTTGCCGGTATTTTAAGCGGAATAATCGGAATTGGGGGAGGAATTATTATTGTCCCCACTTTAATCTACCTTTTTAAATTTCCTCAACAATTGGCTCAAGGGACAACCCTGGCGCTTTTGGTGCCTCCAATTGGAATATTAGCAGCCTGGACATACTATAAACAAGGGTTTGTCGATCTTAAAGTAGCCGGATTAATAGTTATCGGTTTTTTTATCGGCGGTTTGATCGGGGCTATTTATGCAACTAGTTTAAATACTGATATTTTAAGAAAAATATTTGCAGTAGTTTTAATTTTGATCGGAATTAAAATGTTTTTTCAGAAATAAATAGCTGTTTTTTAATTTTAATATATATATGAAATTTTCATATTAACCGTTCGTTTGCATTTTAAAAATTAATGCTATAATTATTTTCGTAATAAAAAAATATTTTTATGATACAAAGCGCCCTTGATAGACTGACCAGCGTTCATCCGGAAATGGAAATCTGGTGGGATTCATCTCCTCTCGTTTTTAAGTCTTGGGTAAAAAAAGTGGTTGACGCCGCACCTGCAAATAAAAGTGCAGCTTTAAGAGAACAACTTAACCGAATTTATAATATCTCCGATCCGGCAAAAAGTATGATCCGCGGTTGTACTACGAATCCCCCTTTATCACTTGCGGCAGTTAATGATGATCTGCCTTTTTGGAACAAGTGGGTTGACGGTATGATCCGTAAGAACAAAGGGTTAAGCCGTTATGAATATTTTTTATTAACATATAAAGAAGTAATTCGAAGAGGTGCAGAAATGATGATGCCTATTTGGAAAGCTTCAGAGGGGCGCTACGGATATATTTCCGGACAACTTGATCCCCGTTTAATTACGGAAACCGAAAAAATGATTAAGATGGCAAAAGAAATTCGTGCAATTGCTCCAAACATAATGATCAAAGTTCCGGCCAGCACCCAAGGAGTTGAGGTGGTTAAAGTATTATCTTCACTGGCAATTCCAACTAACGTGACTACTTGTTTTTCGCTTCCTCAGATCTGGGCAGTAGCCAAGGCAGCAAAAGAAGGAATGGAAATTGGATTAAAAAATAAAGTTGATATGAGTAAATGGCGAGCCGTTATTACGATGATGATCGGTAGACTAACAGAACATCCTGTTCTTGATCAGCAGGCAGAAAGAAGAGGAATTAAATTGTCTTGGAGTGATAAACATTGGTTGGGAATTTACGTTTTCCGTAAAGCATATAAATTGCTTGAGGAAAATGCTATGCCCAGTAAAATGTTGGCCTGCTCAATGCGCGATGGTCCATTGGTTAACGGGAAATATCATTTCTGGGATGTTGAAAAAATTGCCGGCAACATTGTTTATACAATGCCTCCTTATGTGCTCGAGCCACTTTTTAACCATTGCAGTGATCTGAATTTTAATGAGGAAATTTTATTAGATGACGTTCCTGAAGAGGTCTTATTTAAAATGAGCAAGATCCCATATATCCGACAAGCATGGGATGAAAATGGAATGGAGATCGATCAATTTAATACTTTCCCGGCAACCGTTGGAACGGCTGAATTATTTTCTCAAGCCTCTGCGGGATTGGAAAATTATGTCGGCGAACGGATGTTAAAAACAAAAAAATAATTACTTTTAAAAACAAAATCTATAAGATCTGCAGCTCTATTCCCAAAGGAAAAGTGGCTACTTACGGACAACTGGCAAAGCTTGCAGGAAAGTCTAAGGCCGCCCGAGCCGTCGGAGTTTTTATGAAAAATAATCCCAATGCTCCTGCCGTCCCCTGCCACCGGGTTGTTGCCGGCGATGGAAAGCTCACCGGTTATTCAGGAATCGGAGGAATCGCTCAAAAGAAAAAAATGCTACTTGATGAAGGGGTCGCTTTCAAAAATAACAGGGTTGATCTTTTTCTTTCTAAATGGAGAAAATAATTTTTAATGTGTTATTATGTAAGCATGGATTATACAAAAGTACAAAATAACAAAATAATAGAGAAAACTATTGTCGCCCTTAAAAATCATGGAATTGACGTTGTCCTTGTCGACACTAAAAAACAAGCTCTTGAGGAAATATTAAAAAATGTTCCGGCAGGATCGAAGGTGATGAACGGATCTTCAACGACATTAATACAAATTGGATTTTCTGAAATGTTAAAATCCGGAAAACATAAATGGATAAACTTACATGAAGAAATTTTGAAAGAATCAGATCATGGTAAACAATCCGACTTAAGAAGAAAATCTATTACTGAAGCTGACTATTTTCTATCAAGTGTTAACGCTATTACTGAAGATGGTCAACTGATGGCGGTAGATGCTTCAGGTAGCCGGGTCGGAGCTTTACCCTTCGCTGCTAAAAAAGTCTTGATCGTTGCCGGAGCTAATAAAATTGTTCCAAATATCAAAGGCGCTTTTGATAGAATACAAAATTACGTAATTAATTTGGAAAATGAGCGGGCTATGAAAGCCTATGGAATGAGAAGCAGTTTAAATAAATGGATAATCATCGAAAAAGAATCAACGCCAAATAGAATTAAATTAATATTAGTCAAAGAAGTGCTTGGGTTTTAAAAAGTATTTTTTTTACGTCATTAACGCTTTTCACCTGCATCAGTTCGCTCCTCACTTCAGCGGCATGAGGAAAGTCTTTTACATACCAGGCTAAATGTTTTCTCATGATACTCAAATCAGCTGCAGGAAAAAATTCGACGAACTTGTTACAGTGTTCAAGAAGGACCTTGAATCTTTCCTCAGTCGTAGGAATAATTCCCTTAAATATCCAAGGATTACCCAAGGCAGCTCGTCCAATTAAAACCCCCGCCAGGTTATATTCTTTGATTCTTTCTAAAGCATGTTCCCGGTTTTTTATATCTCCGTTTCCAAGTATTTTTGTCTTGGTTTTTTTTGCCAGGTCGGCGGCAATTCCTATTTGACTCCAGTCAGCAAGACCGGAATATTTTTGAATAAAGGTCCTGGCATGAAGACAAATAAAGTCAGGTTCTGCTTCAAGCAAATTACTTATCCATTCTTTTGTTTCGTGCTTCCGGTACCCTGTTCTCGTCTTAACTGAAATAGTGATATTTTTTTTGATTTTTAGTTTTTCTTTTCCGGTGGCAACGGCTTTTTTAACCGATAAAATAATCTCTTTGGCAAGTTTTGGCTGCAAAATTAAGCCTGCCCCCCCGCCTCGATTAAATACGCTTTTATCAGGACAACCCATATTAATATCTATACCATCGAATCCTTTTTCCAAAGCAACTTGGGCCGCCTGATAAAAATATTTCGGTTCACAACCAAAAAATTGAGCGACTGTAAAAGTTTTTGTTTGATGGTGAAGCAACATTCTTTGGATAGCAGGTCTGCCTAAAATCAATCCCTTGACTGAAACAAATTCCGTATAAACGATATCCGGTTTTCCGTAAATATCCGTTATCCAGCGAAAAGGAGCATCGGTGATTCCATCCATCGGTGCCAACCCGATTATCGGATATTTCATTTAAATTTTTTGGACTGTTATTCTCATAATTCAAAATGGAAGGGTCAACGGCATCTCTTCTGTTCCTTGATCTTCCAAATATTTTTCCCAGTCAACGGTAATATCAACCTTACCATTTTCGTTTAAATAGGAAATTTTTTTGTTATTAATTCCAAAATCAAAAAGCTCCTTTGTCAACATTACGTCCGCCATGCAGTATTTTTTTAACTCTTCCCATTTACCCTCTTTATAAAAATCGATTGCTTCAAGTCCATGACCGGTTTTTTTCTTACCCAAAGTCGCCTTAATTGTGTCATTCAAAGACAATCTCCTGCCTAAAATCCTTTTAATGTCATCTAAAATATCAAAGGTTTTAAAATGCTTAATATCTCCCGGGTAATAAGGTTGAAGAACGGGAAGATCAAAACTATTTATATTAAAACCGATTATATAAGAACAGTTTTCAAGTATGGGAAATAGATTATTAATATCTTTTTCCGTAAAAATTTTTTGTGATTTATCACGATAATCAAATAATGCCAAAACGGTAATTCCGAGTTTAGCGTGCTCTGAAAAATCTCGAAATGTATATTTTGTTTCTAGGTCAATAACGACTGGAAATTTTTTCATCCTGTTTTAATTAACTCTCTTATTTAACTTTTGTTCTTTATAAATCTCTAATTCTAATAGTCCTGTTTTCGTTAAAGATATTTTTTTTTGCTGAAGATTTGCCTGATTTAACTGTTGCTGATACTTAAAATATAAACTGTCAAAAATTTTTATGAAAACTTCCTTTTCTTTTTTTGAAAGAACCGGAAATTCTTTATGAAAAAATTCATCAAGCTTCCCCAAACTCCATAAACTTTCAATAAATTGTTCATTTTTCAAATTAAATGACATCAGGTCTCCCCGAATGGGCCTTATCTTAAACTTCATCATTTGGACCTCTTCAAACATTTGATTAATGGTTGGTTTGGCAGAAATTATTTTTTGAATATTACCAAAAAGTGACAATATATCCTTGTTTATTTTTTTCTTCATAGCTATAATTATTAAATGTTAAGACAAAAACTTCAAGACGATCAATTGGCTGCCCTTAAGGCAGGTGAGAAAACCAAGCTTGGCGTTCTCCGTTTCATTTTAGCACAGATAAAAAATAAAGAGATCGATAAAAATCCGCCGGCTGGCGGAGAACTTACTGACGAAGAAACGCTCGGCGTCTTAAGAAAAGTCATTAAAGAACTGAAAGAATCTGTTGAAGCCTTTGAAAAAGGCGGAAGGATCGAACTGGCGGAGGATAATAAAAAACAGTTGGATATTGCTTCTGTCTACTTACCTAAGGAAATTGACGACGAGGAACTGAAACGTGAAATTGAAAAAGTTATTAAGGACAATCAGGCTGTTTTTGATAATAATCAAAAGGCGATTATAGGAATCTGTATGAAACAATTGAAATCAAAAGCTGATCCCGCGCGAATAATGAAGACGCTGCAAGGTATAATTAAGTCATGAAGTTAATCAAAAACATCATCTTTCTCCTGTTTCTTTTGTTTCTTTTTTCTTCTTTACTTAAAAATCTTTTTAATTATAAGAGCAAGCTTGATTTTTATCAGCAATTTAAACAAAATTTTGAAAAGGAAAGCAAACGCAACATTGAATTAAAAACTGAAGTTGTCCGAAAAAAAAGCACTGAAGAAATTGAAAAAACAATCAGAAACGATCTTAACTTATTAAAAGAAAATGAAGTTGCCTTAATTATTCCTCCTCCACCCAAAATATTTGCCTCAATCACCCCAACCCCACTCCCAAACTGGCAGCAATGGTTGAAACTATATTTCAAAAAAAATTAATGTTACGGGGCCGGGAGTCGAACCGCGGTCTAGGAGATTATGAGCCTCCTGTGCAGCCGTACACTACCCCGTATTGTCAATTTGCTCCTAAATTATACTAAATATTTCATCTTTAATCAGGCTAAATGATATAATAAAGTTATGGATAATTTTTTAGTCTCCGTCATTGTGCCGGTTTTTAATGAAGAACTCAATGTCGACCCCCTATTAAAACGGCTTGTTCCTGTCCTTAAGAATTTTGCCTACGAGATTATTTTTGTTGATGATGGTTCAAAAGACAAAACCCTTTCTGCAATTAAAAAACAATCAATAAAAAATAAAAGCGTAAAGTCAATTTCATTTTATCGAAACTTTGGTCATCAAATGGCGCTAACCGCCGGGTATAAAATTGCTAAAGGTGATTGTGTTGTAACTATTGACGCTGACCTACAAGATCCTCCGGAAATTATTCCTCAGATGATAGCAAAGTGGCAGAAAGGTGCAAAAATAGTTTATGCAAAAAGAAATGAAAGACGAGGAGAAAGTTTCTTTAAAAAATTTACTGCAAAAATATTCTATCAAATAATCAATGCTTTGTCCGACACCCCTATCCCTCAAGAAGTAGGTGATTTTCGACTGATTGATAGGCAAGTTGTTGATTTCTTAAACGGTTTATCCGAACGACAAAGTTTTTTGCGCGGTTTGGTTTCTTGGGGGGGTTTTCCAACCGAATTTATATATTTTAAAAGGGACAAAAGATTATCCGGTGAAACTCATTACGGTTTTTTTAAGATGTTGAATTTTGCTCTAGAAGGAATTACGTCATTTTCCGTCAAACCACTTCGAATAGCTACTTATTTTGGATTTATGTCCGGAGTGCTTGGTTTTTTGGGAATAATATATGAGTTAATTAGAAAAGCAATTTCTCCTCAATCGTTTGTTATCGGCTGGGCCGGTCTTTTTACGGCAATTATGTTTATTGGGGGAATTCAACTTATTACAATTGGAATAATCGGTGAATATATTGGTAAAATATATCAGGAAGTGCAAAGGAGACCAAAGTATATTATTAAAGAAAGAATAAATATATGAAAGGATTTGGTATTGTTCTAATTGCTGTTGGGATCGCTCTTTTAATGTTTGTCTCCTACAATTTTATTAAGGAAAAAAATAAAATTGCCTCACCTATTCCTGAAGATAAAGGGGTAAAAGTAATCTTCGTAACACCTGCTAAATAGTTATGGCGATGTCTCGAGTTTAAATTCAAATAAATTATTTTTTTTATTATCTTTGCCCAAAAATAAGGTTTGAATTATCGTTAATACCAAATAGGCACTGACAAATAAAATAAATCCGATTAAAGCGAACTTCAAGGTTCCTTGAGCTTTTTTGATTCTCTCCGCATTGCCAAATGAAGTTAAGTAACGGAAAGAACCGACGACGAACATAATAAATAAAACAATGATGATGAAAAAAGTAGACATGTATAAAATATTTCCAAAAACTATTTCTAAACACTTAAGAGTTGGAACGCCGTCAACGACGCAATTTCCACCCGGGCCGGTTTCCCATTCCTGTATTTGAGCGGAGACTGTAAAAAGAGGTAAAAATATATTAAACACGATTAAGAAACAAACAATTAAACGTAATCAATTTATTAATTTTGGGAAAAGAATTGGTTTTGATATACCTAATCCCAATGAAAAGATATTTTCAATAACCACCATCAAAGCCAAAACTGCAAACATGACAACCAATCCCACTACAGCAGCCTGTATTTTTTCTCTCGCCTTATCAACTGATTCTTTGTTGCCGCCTGATGTAATCCATGCTAAAGCCCCTAACAAAAGGTATAAGACAGCAACCAATCCTCCAACTATAAATAAAAACCTTAACAAAAATGTCAAAACCATATCAAAGCTCGGAATATCAAAACCAAGCTTAACCGCAGAAACAGGATAATCGGCAAGCGCTAATAATTTATTCATATTGTAGAAAAAGTATAAAGAATCTTTTTTAGCTTGTCAATGCCTATTCGTCGTGAGATCTAAATTGTAAAGCCTCGGCAATATAAGAGGCTTCAATATTTTCTTTCCCATTAAGGTCCGCAATCGTCTGACTAATTTTTACGGTTTTAAAATAACTGCGTGCTGACAAAGACAACTTGGTAATTGCTTGTTTTAAAAGATTAACTGCTCCTGGAGTTAGTTGACAAAATTTTTTAATTTGAGCTGAGGACATTTCTCCATTATTAAAGATCTTTAATCCTTTAAACCGTTTTTTCTGAATTTCCCTCGCTCTCACTACCCGCGCCCGTACTTTTTGACTCGACTCGCTTAAAATGTTGCTTGTTAATTTATCCTCAGTAACTGACGGAACATCTATGTGCAAATCAATCCTGTCTAAAAGCGGCCCCGATAATCTTTTTCTGTATTTAAGAACGGCACCCGGCAAACAATGACACGGTTTTTTTTCATGTCCAAGATAACCGCAGGGACAGGGATTTGATGCCGCAAGAAGTAAAAATCTTGAAGGAAAGATAAGTGTTCCCGAAGCTCTGGAAATTGTAATAAATCCATCCTCCAAGGGTTGTCTGAGCGATTCTAATGTTGTCCGGGGAAATTCGGGAATTTCGTCCAAAAAAAGAACCCCTCGATGGGCCAGGGAAATTTCCCCGGGAGAGGGATTTGAACCCCCGCCAACCAGCCCGATACGGGACGTTGTATGGTGAGGGCTGCGAAATGGCCGGCTGGCAATAAAATTCTGATTATTTAGTAATCCTGCTATCGAATATATCTTTGTCACCTCTAGGATTTCTTCTTTTTCCATTGGCGGCAAGATTGAAGGGAAAGCCCGGGATAAAAGCGTCTTGCCTGTTCCTGGTGGGCCTTTAAGAATGATATTATGAAATCCTGCTGCCGCTATTTCTAGGGCTCGCTTAGCAGTTTCTTGACCTTTAATATCTTCAAATAAATTATCATATTTTCCTTCATTAATAAGACTGATAAAATCCCTGTGAGGGTAAGGAGGAATTAATTTAACTTCATTTAGATGCAAAATTAAGTCAATCAAATTTTTAACCGGATAAACCTCTATTCCGTCAACCAAAATTACTTCGGAAACATTTTCTTGAGAAACAAATATTTTTTTGATTTTTTTTGATTTGGCTAAAATAGCAATTGATATTGCTCCGGTTACCCGGCGAACATCTCCCTTTAAAGACAGTTCTCCTATAAACAAACTATTTGATAAAATTTCTTTTTTGATCATTTTACCTGCCGATAAAATTCCAACTGCCATCGGCAGATCAAAAGCTGACCCGACCTTAGGAATATCTGCTGGGGCCAGATTGACAGTAATTCTTGTATCTGGAATTTTAAAACCGGCGTTATTAATAGCTGCTCTCACTCTTTCTTTAGCTTCCCCAACCGCCTTATCCGGCAGGCCAACGATGGTAAAACCGGGAAAACCTTTTGAAGCGACGTCGACCTCAACCTCAATTAATATACCATCCAAACCGATGACAGTGCCGGAATATATTTTGGCTAACATAATTAGTTTTTAAAGAAAATTACTTTATGGACTTTATAACTTTATGAACTCTTTTGTCAACTGCTTATAACCTACAAAAATACATATTTAGGGTATTGAATCGGGATAAAAAAGTCGATAGATACTTTATCCATCATTTACGTTTGACATTAAAAATTGCCCGTACTAATATAGGAGTTGCTTTTTATTTATTAATTTAATTACATAAAAATATGGCAGTAGCTCAACTTGATAAAAATAATTTTGAATCTGAAGTGTTAAAAAATAAGGGAGTTGTTCTTGTTGATTTTTTTGCAACTTGGTGCGGACCTTGCAAAATGACCGGACCAATTATTGACCAATTGGCTGAAGAAGTAAAAAATGTAAAGTTTGTTAAAATTGACGTTGATCAAAATCAGGAACTATCTTCTCAATATCAGGTTTTTTCTATTCCAACTTTTTTAGTTTTTAAAGATGGCCAAGTTGTTAATCAATTTGTCGGTGCTCAAAGCAAAGAGGGATTTTTAGCTGAAATAAACAAAGCCCTTACATAAATCGTGTTTATTTCTTTAAAACTCTTATTACGTGTCCATGGACTACTTTTAATCCTAAGTGTGCTTGCGCAAGAATATATAAAGCAAACGCTGCCAGCCAGCGGATTGATGAGGTGATAGGTGCTTTTTGACCGACAATAATTTTTTCATCGCTTATCGGTAATTTAATATTTTTGTATCCAGAAAACTGTGATTGAGATACTGCTTGCAGTCCCATTTTCTTTAGATCAGGGGGCAATTCTATCGTTTCAGCTCTTGGACTGATAAATGGTCTAACCTCTTCTTCAACGTTGTCTTCGGCCGGCTCTTTTATTTCAAATTTTTCCGCCGTAATCGGCTCCGCTTCTTTCGGCAAGCTAATTTTATTTTTAGTTTTAGTTTTTTTCAATAAACCATCTATTGCTGTAAAATTCTTAGTCATATTTTGATTATAATACACTTATGATTACTTGTTATTTTGAAAATAAAAATAAAGCTTTTCTTCGTCATGTAACAGTCAATGCAATTGTTATAAAAGACGGTCAAATACTTCTTGGAAAGAGAGGAACGCTCAACGGAAAACCAATATCTGAATCCGGCAAATGGGGGTTGCTGGGCGGTTTTTTTGGCCACAAAGAAAATCTTATTCTGGCCGTTAAACGGGAGGTAATGGAAGAAGGCGGTTGGGAAATAAATAATTTAAAGCTTTTTCGAATTAATGATAATCCAAATCGTCCTCATGAAGATCGACAAAACGTTGATTTCATTTTTATTGCTAATGCCGTTAAGCAAACAGGAATTTCTGACGAAGAGGTCTCTCGTCTTCAATGGTTTGATCTGGACAAACTACCGGCAAAAGAAGAAATCGCCTTCGACCATGGAGACAGTTTGGAACTATATAAAAAATATCTGAAAGAAAAATTTTTTCTTCCAATTCTCGGATAAAATTAAGCTTTCTTTAATAATCTAAATTTCTTAAACACAAAGTTTGATAAGAATTTATATCCGTAGAAAAATGAGAAGGTATAAAATAGATCGGAGATCAGAGTATTCCGGAAAAACGGAACTCCAAATCCATAACATTGGATCAATCCGCTTAAATTTTTTTGATACATAGATCCCGTTGCCCAAACACCGAAATTAGTAATTAAAAAAAATAAAATTGAGGAAAATAAACTCGCTTTTAATAAAGACTGCCATTTGTTATTTTTTATTAATCCGCCAATTAAGGAAATGATAATAAAACTTACATAAACATATGGAATGGTTTTATGAAATCCTAAGAATATATCGGAAATAAACATTGCAGTTAACGGAATAAATAAAGCAATTTTATTTTTATAATTAGCTCCGGAAAAAAGAGCCAATCCCCCGATTGGAGCAAAGTTTGGGGCGTGAGGAATCAGACGGGCCGCAACCGCCAACAGAATAATTGTAAAAATTGAAACTTTAGACCTTATATCAGTTTTTTTCATTTGTGTAGAGATTATAAAACAACTTCACTATCTTTTCCATACTTACGAGCCAAATCAAAAAAAAGATCAGATAAACGATTGAGATATTTAACAATTCGTAATTCATCATTCGTAATTCGTTTTGAATTGAAATAATCAATGTTTCTCCGTTCGGCTTTTCGGCAAATAACCCTTAAAATTTGGAATAAAGCGGAAATTTCGTTACCGCCGGGTAGAATAAATTTATTTAGTTTTGGAAGTTTTTTTTCTACTTCATCAATCGTTTCTTCAAAAGTTAAAATCTGATTTTCTAAAAATAATAAATCAACTTTTGCTCCGGACAAAAAACTCATAATTTGATACAAATCTTTTTGAATTTGAATCAGGAGATTCTTGTTATTTTTATTTTTTAATTTAACTACAACCAATCCGATATAAGAAGTTAATTCATCTATTGAACCGTAAGTTTCTATCTGACAATCAGCTTTAGAAATTCTTTTTCCACCAAACAAACCGGTTTTACCTAAATCACCTGTGCGAGTGTAAATTGGCATATTAGCATTCGCTGTATCCGCACCCATAGCACTTTTTACAGCCTTCTTCATGGACAAGGGTCGCTTCTCCACAACTGGAACAAATATCAAAAGAAGTTGACTTCGGCACCGCCATTAAGGGCTGAATTAATGATGGTTGAGTGGTGGCAGTAACTAATTTAGGTGCTTCTTCTTTTATCTCCTGATGATTGCTTGTCCCATTAGACTTTTTAGCTTCCCCATTAAATCCATAATGCATTGATAACACTTTAGCAACAGCATCAGGAAGACTTCTGATTCTGTCTTTTCCAAATCCCATGCTTCTAGCCCCGCCAATTCCTGATAGCTGGCTGACTATTTCCTGGACTCTTTGTTCAACCGATAAATGGGATGAAAATCTTAAAGCTACCGAAATCATTCTCCCCAGACCCTCAGCCATAGCATAGATATCTGTTCCTGCTTTACCAACCGTTATAAACATTTCCAAGGGCTCGGGAGGATTGCCGCCATTAGTATTTAAGGTAATAAAGGCTATTCCAACCGGTGTTTGAATTCTGTACGTCGATCCATGAACCACCATCGGTCGAGGTTTAATTGTATATGTTGGGCATACCAACTCTTTTTCCTCTGTTTTTTTAGCTGAGTTTGCTTCCGGTTTTCGTTCTAGAACACCTGGCCGCGATCCGTCTCTCATGTAGGCAATTCCTTTACATCCTAATTTATAAGCCAAATTATAAAGTCTTTTAACATCGTCAACTGTATGTGAATTCGGCGCATTTACTGTTTTTGATATTGATGCATCAACATACTTTTGAATTGCCCCTTGAACTTTTACATGATCTTCGGGCGTCAGTTCATTGGCAGAAACAAACCATTCGGGTTTTTTTAATTTTCCTTCTTTAATTTCTTTTTCATGTTTCTTATACCAAGCGTCATAAAGATCATGACGGATAATATGATCGCCCAATCTGTCATGCCTGGCAAATTCAAATTCATAAACCGGCTCAATCCCGCTGGTTGTCCCCGCCATTAAAGAAGTTGATCCGGTTGGAGCTTGCATAAGAAGCAAGGAGTTTCTTATCCCGTTTTTCTTAATTGATTTTTTAATATCATCATTCAATTGACTGACAAATTTTCCTTCAAGATATAACTTGCGATCATATTTAGCAAAACTGCCTTTTTCCTTCGCAAATTCTGACGAAGCTTTATAGGCCTCTTCCATTATAAACTTATAGACCTTATCGATAAATTCAAGGGATTCATCTGACCCATACCTCAAATGTAACTTAATTAGAGTATCACCCAATCCCATTGTTCCTAATCCTATCCTTCTCTCTCCTTCAAGTTGAGTTTTTCTAATTCCTTCAAAGACATACGGGTCCATATCAACTACATTATCTTGAAAACGGACCGCGCTTCTAACAATACCCTTTAAGGCATTAAAGTCAAACTTACCTTTTTCGTCGATATTTTTTCCTTTGACCAGTGCTGATAAATTTATCGATCCTAGGTTGCAAACACCCCATGCCGGCAAACCTTCTTCCCCGCACGGATTGACACAGATAATTTTATTCCAATAATAGTTGTTATAAAGTTTGTTATATCTTTCCATGAAAACAACTCCCGGTTCGGCTGATTTCCAAGCAGCAGTTGCGACCAAATCCCAAAGCTTTCTTGCTTTAACAATTTTATGAACGATAATTTTTTTACCCATTTTTTTCCAGGCGTCTAAATCGCCTGTCCATTTTTGGTCATACTCCGGATCTTTGATATCAGGAAAAACTAATGGCCAATCCGCGTCTTTTTCAACCGCTTCCATAAAAGAATCAGAGATATTGAGGGAAAGATTAGCACCGTTAATCTTTGACAAATCCTGTTTAACGGTAATAAATTCTTCAATATCAGGATGCCAATCCCAAAGCATAAGCATCAAAGCTCCACGACGGGTCCCACCCTGTTGGATAATATCTCTTGTTGCAACGGAAAAAAGGGAAGCCCAATTTATTGGACCGGAAGAAAAACCGTTTACTTTCTTAACTCTTGCTCCCCGGGGACGAAGAGATGAAAGATTGATTCCAACCCCTCCTCCACGAGCCATAATTTCGACCATATTTCCTAACGTTTCAAGAATCCCCCCTCTTGAATCTTTGGGGGAAGGAATAACAAAACAGTTATAAAAAGAAACATCGTAACCTGTTCCAGCCCCGGACAAGATCCTACCTCCGGGAACATATTTAAAATCCTTCAATACCGAGTAGAATTCTTTTTCCCATTTTTTTTGTTTTGATTTTTTTTCGACTAATGAAACGGCTTTAGCCATTCGTGCCCACATATCTTCCGGACGCTTTTCAATCGATTTACCTTCCTTACTTTTTAAAGAATAACGATCCAAAAACACCTTTTCTGAAATTCCTGTCAACTTCATATTTTTTTATTTTCCGCCTGCTGACGGATTAATTTTTTTTAACTCTTCTTCAAAGTCATCAAGGTCAACAAATCTTCTAAAGACCGAAGAAAATCTAATATATGCTACTTTGTCAATTTTTTTCAGTCTTTTAGCTGCTAAATTGCCAATTATTTTACTTTCTATTTCTGTTGTATCTTTTTCTTTTAATTCTCTTTCTACTTCGTTGATTATCATATCAATTTTTTCAGCCGTAACAGTTGTTTTTTCACATGATTTAAAAAGACCGCTTCTTAACTTTTCCCGGTCAAATCTTTCTCTTGTTCCGTCTCTTTTAATGACTATTATCGGCAATTCTTCCAGTCGCTCATAAGTCGTAAATCGTTTATCACATTTTGGGCATGATCTTCTTCTTCTTATAGCTGTACCATCTTCCGATACCCTTGTTTCAATTACCTCAGTATCCCTATTGTGACAAAAAATACAAAACATATAGTGCGATATTAAATTTAAAACACTACCTGGCAGTTTTCAAGAGGTCGTAATATATCAAAACCATATCATTTTTTTCTTCAAAAACATTTAGCCTCAAAATAATTTTTTATTTTAAGATCGGAGATATTCTTTAAATTTTGTGAACAAAATATGATACTTTAGTTAATATAATAACAATATAACTATGTTCTTTATTGATCTTCTTTTCCCAAAATTTTGCCTTGGTTGTGGGTACGTAGGGGTTTATCTTTGTCCATCGTGTTCTAAAGAGTTAAGTCCGATTGAAAATGATAATTGTCCTTATTGTAATAAAGCTTCTCTTTTCGGCCTAACCCACCCTAATTGTTCAAAAACACATGGTATTGACGGATCGATGGCAATATATCATTACAACCCAATATTAAAAAAGGTTATTAAAAATATTAAATATCGTCTGGCTATTGATGTGTGGCAGGAATTTTACAAAGTCATTGAACCTCAGCTTATTTCAAAATTAGGCTTCTATAAGAAGCTTTCTTCAAATTTTGTTATCCAGCCAATTCCGCTATCAAAATTAAGATATAATGAACGGGGCTTTAATCAGGCAAGAATTATCAGTGTTTTTTTTCAAAAGATTTTATCTTTTCCCACTACCAATGCGTTAACTCGAAAAGAAGAAAGGACATCTCAAGCGCAAACAAAAAATAAGAAGATAAGATATTTTAATGTAAAAGACGTATTTATAACTACAAAATTTGTTCCTGAAAATATATTATTGATTGATGATGTAATTACTTCTGGCTCAACTGTTAAGGAAGCTGCTAGAATTCTAAAGATGACCGGAGCAAAAAAAGTTTATGCTTTGGCTTTAGCAAAAGGATAATCTAATAAGAATTAGGGTACAAATTTTAAATAATTTCGTTATAATTGTTCTTATGCAGCCGCATAAAATCGAGATTTCTTCAAAAACAATTGTTTTTACAATTGGATTTATTTTACTGTTGGGAGTTATTTGGTTAATAAAAGATCTTATCTTCTCCCTTTTTATTGCCTTTATTATCGCTGGGGCTTTACGCCAACCGGTTGATTATTTGGAAAAGAAAAAAATACACCGGTCGATTGGTTCTTTTATTGTTTATTTTATTTTCGTTTTTGCAATTTTTTATTTATTTGCTTTAATTATTCCCCCATTAGTCGGTGAGATTATTATTTTGTTCAAAAATCTTCCCCATATCGTAAATAAAATTTCGCCAACTTTTTTTGCCAATTCTGATTTAAGCTTCCTTTCTAATAATATTCCCAGCCTTGCGAATGAAACAATAAACCTAATTAGGTCAGCTTTTTCCAATGTTATTTTTGTTACTTCAACTTTATTCTTTGGCTTTTATTTTATCTTGGAAAAAAATATATATTCCAAACTGTTAGGTAATTTTTTTGATGATATTGAGCTTAGTCGGATCAGTCTGACTGCGGATCGGGCTCAAAAAAGGATGAGCTCCTGGTTTTGGGGAGAGATTGTTCTTATGATAGTCGTAGGAACCATGACATATGTTGGACTTAACATTATTGGAGTGAAATATGTTTTGGCTTTATCCGTATTGGCGGGATTACTTGAAATTGTTCCTAATCTTGGACCAATTCTTTCATCGGTTCCGGCCATATTAATCGGTTTTGCTAATTTACCCATACTGGGCTTATACTGTGCCCTCCTCTACCTTATCGTCCAACAACTGGAAAACAATATTGTCGTACCTCTTATTATGAAAAAAGCAACAGGGCTTCATCCGATTGTTACATTAATCGCTATGGTTGTTGGTGGAAAATTAGCCGGAATTATTGGAGTTTTATTGGCAATTCCTTCAACTATATTTATTGAAACTATCATAATCGAGTCTCAAAAATTTTCAAAAAAATAATTCCTGCGGATAATCTACGTTAAATATGCGGGAATTATTTGTTAAAAATAAACATGAAAATAGCTATTTTTGGAGGAGGAATTACAGGATTAACAGCCGCATATTTTTTGGGTAAAAATGGTCATCAGGTGACCATTATGGAAAAAGAAAAAATATTAGGTGGGCTTGCCGCCGGTTTTAAAGATGATCACTGGGATTGGTATTTAGAACGCACATATCATCATCTTTTTGCCTCAGACTCGGATATTTTAAATTTTGCTAAGGAAATTGGATTTAATAAAATATATTTTAAAAAGCCGGTTACCTCTTCATTGTACATAGTCAAAGATAAGCTATTCAACTTCCCGCTTGATACTCCGACTGATCTTTTAAAATTTCCACTTTTAGGATTAATAGACAAATTACGCGCCGGCGTCATTATAGTTTTTCTCAAACTGTCTCCTTTTTTACCTATGTATAAAAAAATGACTTCTGAGGATTTTTTGAAAAAAAGCATGGGAATTAATGTATGGAATAGATTGTGGGAACAGCTTTTTCGGGGAAAGTTCGGCAAATATGCGGGAATTATTTCTGCTTCTTTTATTTGGGCAAGAATTAAGAAAAGGACAAAAGCTTTGGGATATATTGAGGGAGGATTCCAAACTTTTATTGACTATATTAAAGATCTGTTAATAAGTTTACGGGTTAACGTGTTAACGGGTTATGAAATAACAACTATAAAAAAGAGCGGAGAAAAATTTATGATTAACGGAAAAATTTACGACAAGGTTATTTCAACTTTACCCACCCCAGTTTTAGTTAAATTAACTTCTAATATTTTTCCAAAAAAATATTTGTCAAATTTTAAGAAATTAAAATATTTAAATGCGATTACCTTAATTTTGGAAACCGAAAAACCTATTTTGGAATCAACCTACTGGCTCAATATATGTACCGAAAAAATTCCTTTTATGATATTGGCTCAACATACAAATTTTTCCGATAAAAAAAATTATGATAATAATCATCTCAGCTATATTGGTTGGTATGTGGACGGGGATAGCAAATTATTAAGAATGGATAAGGATAAAATTTTAAAATTAGTTCATCCTTATTTAGAAAAAATTGGAGATCACAAAGTAGTAATAAAAAATTCTTTTTTATTTAAGGCACCTTTTGCCCAACCGATTTTTGATAAGGATTTTGAAAAAAATATGCCGACGTTTGAAACTCCCGATAAAAACTTTTTTATTGCTAATCTTGACATGACTTACCCTTTCGACCGAGGAACTAATTTTGCTGTTAAATTGGGTAAGCAGGTCGCTAAATTAATCTAAACCTCTTTAAGCTTCTTTTTGAAGTAATCAACGTAGGGGACAGCGGCCGGATTTTCTCCATAAAGACTTGATAAATACATCGTAAGAAAATTTCCAAAAATCATCAGCTCAAAAGCCTGCTCTATTTTATTTTCCCCTCTTAATTCATACCAAACCGTTTCGATATTGTTTTTTTCAACAACTTCTTTGGTGATATGAAATCTTTTTTGAATTGATGGAGAAAATAATTTAGAAAAAAAGAAAATAAATAAAGAAATTTTTGCCAATTCTTTTGGATTTTTCAGCCCTTCCATCAAATGATGATTCAGTTCCGGAATAACCCTGAAAGATGAAATTGATTTGGCTGTTTCATTTGTTTGATTTGCAATTGCATTTCCGATTCCTGTTAAAAACTCCGAGACAATATAATAAGGATATTTATTAATTATTTTTTGCGCCATAAATTTAGCATCTTCTTCAATTTTTTTAATATTGATATTATTGATCGATAAAAGAATATTGTTCTTTTCTAAATTTAAAATTTTTAGATTAAACAATAAACCTATTATTCCACCGATCAAATAACCGAATCCTATCCGGGGTTGATTTGACGGGTTAAAAACCGGATCGAAAAAATAACCTGGTGCTTCTATTTTTTCAAGAAAAAATTTTAATTCCCCGCCATTTGATATCCCAATTATTTTTGCATTCTTTTCATAGGCTTTTTGGCCTACTGTTAAAACCTCTTCCGTTGTACCCGAATATGAAGACAAAACTACTAAAGTATTATCATTAACAAAGCCAGGTAAAATATAATCATCATTGATCAAATAAGGGATCTTTATCTCCTCTTTAAAAAGTTCTTTAATAATATAATGGGGAAATCTTGATCCTCCCATTCCGCATGCAATAATATTTTTTACTTGTTGATATTCTTTCGGCAAGTTTAATTCTGAAGATTTTTTAAACGAATCTTTAATCTGCTCTGGAAAAAGATTTATTGACTTGAATACAACATCATCTACATCAATCATAGAGTTTAATGATATTAATAAATCATGTATAATTCAATAGTGATGAAAAACAATAAATTCTTCGTCTATCTTCGGGTTTTGCGGGTCAATCAATGGATTAAAAATCTTGTTATATTTACGGCTATTATTTTTTCCGGCCAGCTCTTTAATATTGATTTATTTGTAAATACAATTAGAGCTTTTTTTATTTTTTGCTTATTATCGTCATCCTCATACATATTGAATGATATTATTGATTACCCTTTTGACAAAAAACATTCTATAAAAAAATACCGTCCGATTGCCTCAGGTGAAATCTCCATGCCCGAGGCAACTTTTTTGGCTTTTGTTTTAACAATTGTCTCTTTACTTTTGGCTTTATTCTTTTCAACTTCATTTTTTATAATCAGCTTAGTGTTCATCATATTACATTTCTTATATTCGTTATTTTTGAAAAAACATCCTGTAATTGATATTTTCACAATTTCTTTTTCATTCACGATAAGAGCTTATGCCGGAGTGGTGGCTACCGGATTTCATATTCCCGTTTGGATGATGTTGACTATTTTCTTTATGTCTCTTTTTATGGCAACGGTTAAAAGACATGCTGAATTGGTAGCTCACGGGAAAGAAACAAGAATTTCTCTTTATAAATATAATGAGCATTTTTTAGATTTTTTAACTTATACCGCAACTACTTCGACGATTATGTCATATTCATTCTATACGTACTTTGAGAAACTACCTCAGACGGAAACAGAATTTTCTAATTTTTTTAATCTGACATTTCCGGGTTTTGAAGCCAGGAAATGGTTAATGGTCTCAATTCCGTTGGTTGTTTATGGAATTGCTCGTTATGCACAGCTTTTATATGAAAAAGCTGAAGGAGAAAGACCGGAAAAAATAATTACTACTGATATCCCCCTGGTTGTAACCATTGGCCTCTGGGGAATTATTGTAATTAGTTTAATCTATCTTTTGTAGGTTATAAGCGGTTGACAAAAACTTCAAAAGTTTATAAAGTTTGTAGAGTTAATGTAGGGGTCGGTCACGACCGACCCGTACAAAATTAAGTTAAACAATTATGAAGTCACAAGATTCAGAAAAAAGACAGGCAGTAACTACCGCGATTGATGCGATTCAAAAACAATTTGGGCGGGGCTCAATTATGAGATTAGGACAGTCTACAGTTGTTCCTGTTGATGTTATTTCAACCGGTATCCCTACTTTAGATACGGCTCTGGGAGTTGGCGGAATACCAAGAGGACGGATTGTTGAAATTTTTGGACCGGAAGCGGCCGGGAAAACTACTGTCTGTTTATCCTTAATTGCTGAAGCTCAAAAAGCTGGAGGAGTGGCCGCATTTATTGACGCTGAACACGCTTTAGATCCTGCTTGGGCAAAAATTTTAGGAGTAAAACTTGAGGACCTTTTAGTTTCACAGCCTGACACAGGAGAACAGGCGCTTGAAATTACAGAGACTTTAGTCCGCTCAGGAGGAATTGACTTGATTGTTGTCGATTCTGTCGCCGCTTTGGTTCCAAGAGCCGAAATTGAAGGTGAAATGGGAGAATCGCAGATGGGTTTGCAGGCCCGACTAATGTCACAAGCTTTAAGAAAATTAACCGGAATCGTTTCAAAATCTAAAACTACAATAGTCTTTACCAATCAACTGCGACAAAAAATTGGCGTTTTCTTTGGTAACCCGGAAACCACTCCGGGCGGATTGGCTTTAAAGTTTTACTGCAGTGTCCGAATGGATGTCCGAAAAATTGAAACACTAAAAAAGAATATGGTTGTTTATGGATCACGAATTAGAGTAAAAGTAATTAAAAATAAAGTTGCTCCGCCTTTCAAAGAAGCTGAGGTAGTAATTATTTCTACAGGCATTGATAAAGAGGAGGGGATAATAGATGCAGCCATCGCCGCAGGACTTTTGATCAAAAGCGGTTCATTTATCAAATACAATGACAAGGTCCTAGGACACGGAAAAGAAGAAGTAAAAGAAATATTAATCAAAGATCATAAAGTGAGGGAACAGATACTTAAACAACTAATAAAAAAATAAATGGAAGATGACTTGATTCCGCTTTTAAATATCGCTTTCTTCTATCTTAAATTTCGTCCCCGGACAATTAAAGAAACCCGTAATCATCTTTATGAAAAAGTCAGGATGACCCATTGGTCACATGAGGCGGTTGATAAAGTAATTGATCATCTGATCGAATTAAAGTTTTTGGATGATAACGCATTTATAGATTATCTTGTCAACTCGAGGACAAAAACAAAAGTAAAGGGGGTTTATGCAATCAAACAGGAATTAAACAGATTTGGTGTTGATAGGGAATTAGTTGATGAATATTTTTCTAAAATTGAGATCAACGAAGAAGAACTGGCGAAAAAAATTCTTAGAAGTCGTTGGCCTCGAATGAAAACTCTTTCAAAACAAAAACGCTTTGAAAAAGCTTTGTCTCTTTTACAACGACGGGGATTTAATTATGAGACAAGTAAAAAAGCAATTGAAGATTTAATAAATAAAGAGTAAAATATCGTTAATTAGAAATTGCTTGGAGTTAAATTAAGTTAAATATTAATTATTAATTTTCAAATGACAGCCCAAATCACAAATCCTTTTCTTTCATTTCTGATCTTTAGTTTGTGATTTTGGTCTTTGATTCTTAATTTTTGATATTTTCTTCTCCAGGCTTCATATAAATTCTTATGTTAATTAAATTTTTCAAGAAATTTACCTCGTTAAAGAAAGAGAGAGATGAATTATTAGCTAAAGCCAGAAATGAGGCTCAAACTATTACTTTCAAAGCTCAGGAAGAAGCCAGAAAAGTTGCTACAGACGCAATCGAAGTAGAAAAAAGGTTGGCTCATCGCGAAGAACAAATTGAAGAAAAAGACAATCTTATTAATCGGGAAAAACAATCCGTTCAGGATTTAAAAAATAACGTTGAGTCTATCAAAAAAGAATTGGAATCAAAAAAAGATCAACTGTTGCAAAAGCTCGAAAAGATTTCCGGACTAACAAAAGACCAAGCAAAGGATCTCTTGCTTCATGGCTGGGAAGATAAACTTAAAGAAATTGTCGCTAAGAAAATAAAGATCGCTGAAGAAGAAGTCAAGCTAACCGCCGATGAAAAAGCTAAACAAATTTTGGTTGACGCGATCAGATATGGAGCTATTGATTATGTTTCTGAATTTACATTATCGGTTATCAACCTACCAAGTGAAGACTATAAAGGAAGAATTATCGGTAAAGAAGGACGGAATATTCGCGCCTTTGAAATTGCCACCGGGGTAGATGTTGATCTTGAAGAAGAACGTGTAATCAGACTTTCTTCTTTTGATGCTATCCGCCGGGAAGTGGCAAGAATGTCGTTAGAACGATTGATCAAAGACGGCCGGATTCAACCTGAAAGAATTGAAGAGATTGTTAAAAAAACACGGGAAGAGGTTGACAAGATTATCTTTAAAGCCGGTGAGGAATTAGCCCATAAGGTCGGTGTATTTAACCTTCCAACAGAATTAACACAGCTTCTGGGTAAATTCAAATACCGTTTTTCTTACGGGCAGAATATGATCGCCCATACTCTTGAAGAGACAAGAATTGGAGTAGCCCTGGCCCATGAACTGAAACTTGATGTAAATTTAGTTAAGCTCGGTTGTCTTTTTCACGACATTGGTAAAGTCATCACTGAAAAAGAAGGGTCCCATATCGATCTTGGGGTTGAGGTTTTAAAAAAGAACCGCTTTCCTCAAAAAGTTATTGATTGTGTTGCCAGTCATCATGAAGACGTACCTTTTACCAGTCTTGAGGCAGTTGTTGTATATATTGCCGATGCAGTTTCGGGCGGACGCCCGGGTGCACGTCACGAAGACTTTGGAGAATATCTAAAACGCATTAAAACTATTGAAGATATCGCTAAAACTAAAAAGGGCGTTAAAGAAGCTTATGCTTTACAAGCAGGCAGGGAACTACGGGTGATTGTTAAGCCTGATGAAATCACTGATGATGAAGCTCTAGTGACCGCTGAAAAAATTAGAGAAGAATTAGAACAAAAATTTGAAGTGTTCCCAGGCCAGATTAAAGTAACGGTTATCCGAGAAACAAGAGCAGAGGCGACAACTAAGATCTAAATCAGCTAATAAATGTAAAAATAATCAAATAAATAAAGAAATAAATGTTTTAATGATTAAATGTATTTATTTAAACATTTCTTTATTTTTTCATTCTTTCTTCCCGTCCTACCGCCCTACAAATGATATAGATTGTTATAATAAGATATTTTAAATATAGATTGACAGGAAGCCTAAAAACAACTAACCTATTACTGTAATTTATTCTCATTTAAAAATTTTAGTCAAGTGAAAGTAGGTGATACAAAATGACAAAAGCAGATTTAGTCGCCCAAGTAGCTAAGAAAGCTGGTTTAACCGCCAAAGCCGCCAAAGATTCTGTCAACACAGTTTTTTCCACAATGTCAGACGCAATGAAAAGAGGAGAAAAGATTGTTGTTACCGGATTTGGTACTTTTATGGTTAGACGCCGAGCTGCCAGAAAAGGACGAAATCCTCAAACTGGAGCCGAGATTCAAATCCCAGCCACAAAAACACCTGGTTTTACCGCTGGAAAAAGTTTGAAAAGAATGGTTAAGTGATCGGATTGTTTTTAACGCCCAAGTTCTGTATAATTGAAACATCATTATGAAGAATTTTGGGCGTTATATCTTGCTAATTTCTTTTGTCATTATTTTCCCCGTTGCAGCTTACTTTGTTATGGGTGCTTCAGAGACATTAATAAAAACTCCCCAGGAAAAAGTTATTTATAACTTACCATATCCCGGACTTCTGCCAGATAACCCTCTTTACATAACTAAAGTCATTAGGGACAAAATTACTGATTTTTTAACAAGGGACAATCTGAAGAAAGCCGAACTTTATCTTTTATATTCTGATAAACGTGTTTCCATGTCTTTGGTTCTTGCCTCGAAAGGAAAAAGCCAACTGGCGATTGATACTTTTGTAAAAGGGGAAAAATATTTTCTCAAGATACCTGGATTACTAATATCCGCTAAAAAACAAGGCTCCCAGGCTCCTTCAAGTTTTGTTGAAACGTTAAAACAGAGCAATGCTAAACATAAAGAATTGATCGATGAATTGATTAAAACTCTTCCTCAAGGATTAAGTCAATCTTTGACTCAGTTATCTGATCTTAATCAACAGGTACGGCGCGAGATAGAGTCACTCCCATAACTAGCCCCATTAGTAAAAAATTTTGTTGTAAGGTTAGCCAGTAATGATCAAAAAAACCGGTAAAAATAATCACAAAAATTAATAACCACTGTTTTTTTGTTAATTTTTGTTTTATTAAACGATTAACCACCAGATATACTAAAACTCCCCCAATTAACAATCCCATTTCACTTATAAAAAGAAGGAAAATATTATGAACCGGCTGATTAAAAAATAAATGATATTTTGAAGGATATTTTATCTGTCCAATTAAATAACTTCCTAAGCCTACCCCAAAAATCGGATGACTGAGAACAATCATTGCTGAATTTTTTATTAACTCAATCCTTTTATTAATTGTTAGAGGATCAGTTGTTGCTTGAAGAAAGATTAGGGAAATAATTGAGAGAACAATTATACGAGCAACCTTACAAAGTCTGCAACTGATTTTTGTATTTAATATGGAATATAAAATATTAAGTATTAAATAACCGATAATTGCGACCTTGGAAAAAGAAATAAAAACTAAAATTGAGCAAACAAACAAAAATAAATATTTTAAAATTAAGTAACGATCAAATTTCTTGTGCGTTAAAACAAAAAAATACAATAGCAAAAAAAATCCTGCAAGTGAATTCGGATGAGAAAAAGTTCCGTATGGACGCAAAAATTCTACCCCTTGAACTGAGGCTTTAGCCACTCCAGGTAGTGAAAGTGTTAGCAATCTTTCTCCAAAATAATAAAAGATCCCTTGAAAGGAATGTTTATTTATGAGCTGATAGAGAGACAAAAAAAATTCAAACAAACCTGACAATAATAATGCCAACAAAATATTTTTTTCCTTTAATACTATTAACATCTTTTTACTTAAAGAAACTATTATTAATATTTCAATAATTTTTATGAACCAATATATTGAAATTGGCATAAGTTGAGAGAGAGAAACATTAATTAATAAAAGGATCGAACTAAATATAATTTTTTTATTTTTAAAAAACTTGAAGACAATCTTAAAATTAATAACTGTCAGGGAAAAAACTATTATATCTGTTAAATAAATTACGGGAGCAAGATAATCTACTCTAACGCCAAAAAGGTAAGAAAAATCAAGAAAAAAGTGCTTGCCAAATTGAGTCGGAAGTAATAATAGAAGTAAAAAAAATAGCACCTTATTGATCATTATTGATATTTTAATCTAAATTAAGTATCATTTCTGCACCAAAGAAGCATTACCAATTTTGAGTAAATTTTATGAGAGGATTTATTGATTTTATTAGAGCCCGAGGAGTAGTTGGATTTGCCGTGGCTTTTATTGTGGGAGGAGCCGTCACTAAACTTGTTGCTTCGTTGGTGACCGATATTGTCAATCCGATTTTAGGAGTGTTGCTATCCAAAACCAGAAGTTTGGAAACGATGTATCTTAAGTTCGGACAAAATAAAATTCTTTGGGGGCATTTTGTCAGCAGTTGTATCGACTTTTTAATCTTGGCTTTGGTCGTTTATGTTGTAGTTATCGCCCTTGGCCTAGAAAAAATTGACAAGAAAAAATAAAGAATTGAATAAAAAATTATTAGCGCTATTAATAATAATTGTTATTGCTTCGGTCATGTATTTTTTTATCCCTTAATTTTCTTCCTTTCGCTTGGAGTGATATAATGGTTTTATGAAAATCATTAACCGTAAATTTCACCGTGAATATCGTGAGATTGAAAAATATGAGGCGGGAATTGTGTTGACAGGAGCTGAAGTTAAGTCGATCAGGGCCGGAGGGCTACGGATTGATGACGCTTTTGTCCGCATCATGGGCTCGGAAGTATATTTGATCAATGCCGATATCCCAACCTATAAATTTGCCAGTAACGATACCTATGAGTCAAAAAGGTCACGAAAGTTGCTTTTACACAAAAAGGAATTGCTTAAACTAAAGATAAAAATGGCCGCCGGAGGATTGACTTTGGCTCCCGTTTCCTGCTATAATAAAGGGCCTCATATCAAGCTGGAAATCGCTTTGGTTAAAGGCAGAAAAGACATTGAAAAGAGAAAAATTGAGAAGCAGCGAGATATAAAGATCAGGGAAGAAAGAGAGGCAAAAGAATACATAAAAAGTTAAAAAATGGGGATGCAAGGCATCGACGGGAAATCTGCACTTTTAAAAATGGCTTAGACGGACCTGTCCGTTAAACGGAAAAAATTAACTGATAATACAGAATTGTCAGAAGCTTTACTTTACGCTAACGCAAGACCATCATTGGCCTTAAATTACGTAAACTAAAACTCTCCCTTTAGATTTCGTCCGGTTCAATCTATATGGGGGATAAACCAATCGGAATAAGGCGAGGCGACTTTTCTAGTTAGTTGCTGAGTCCACAACTTATAACTAGCTTCCCGAAGCGCTTTGATTACACAAGCGATCGGGATAGAGTAAAAATAATCTATTCTAAGCTAAACCTTTTTAAGAGTGTTTTCTCGGACGCGGGTTCAACTCCCGCCATCTCCACCAATTAGTTGCTGAAGCTCAACGTTTTATGAATCCGTCTTTTTCGGGTTCTTTTGGTAAAGTTGCCGGAAAGAACGCTGATGTTTCCATCAACTTCGAGCACTGCTAGATCAACCGCCTCAATGTTCTTAACACCGTGTTCGCGAATAGCCGCCTCAAGTTCGTTATGTGAAATTTGGGCTTTTTCTAAATGCTTATAAAGAATTTTGCCATGATAGACCAATAGTATCGGAATACCCTGAATGGTTTCGCTGATTTTTTTTGATTTATAGATCAAATTTTTTAAAATCCAGTTGACAATAAATAATGATCCGGCCGCTACCAGTCCTCCCAATAAAGTTGTATCGCTTCCTATCATCGATGCTTGAAGAGAATTGCTGATAAGAAGGATAAACACCAAATCAACGATTGAAAGTTGACTCAACTCTTTCTTTCCAAAAAGTCTAATCGCGGCTATTACAAAGATATAAACAATAACTGAACGAGCTACTATTGAAACAATCATAGATTTATTATACTGTATATATTATCAGTTAAAAATTTATGGAACACAAAATTAATCGCTATGTCAAAGGTCATATGATGACAATATTGATTGTCATTTTAATTACTTTTATTTTTCTATTTTTGGGTGAATTTTATCTCTACCGAAAAACCATGTATCTTAATCAGATCCTTTCTGAAGGCTTGATGCAAATCAAAGAAGCAGTTAAAGGAAGTCCAACACCGACAATTATTTTGAAAAAATAATTATTTAATTTCTGTCAGTTCCAGCGCAACAATCGTGTTTGGCTCCATAATGATTGATTTTTCATTGTCAAGTTTCAGCTCGGTATTTACAGGCTTAAGATTCAACGAAATCTCTGACCGGCCATCTAAGTATTTTTTTGTAAGTTTATAATTACTTTTATCTAAATTTTTAAAAACGACCGGAACCGCTTCATAATTACGGCCGGAATCATCATAGTTTGTTAAAACTAAAGTAATTTTTTCCTCATTAATGCTGGCAATAGCGCTGACATTACTTCCTTCACCGTCAACAATTAACCGATTTCCTTCTAATGAATTTAGGAGTTTTAAAGCATAATAACGAGGTTTTTCCGCTCCCTCATGAGTTAATATCCCCCAGGATGGAGCTAATCCATCTTTTATTTCAAAAAGAAATGCCAGTTCAACTTCAGCATTAAGCAGATTTCTCAATGAGGCAACCGTGTGGGCAGCTCCAACGTTTGTATCGGCAATTTCATTAACGTATGAATCGTATCCCCACTCGGAGATCACCTTAGGTAAGTTCTGAAACCGATTATATTTCGGTGATTCACCCAGCCATTTATTAATTTTAATAATATCATCCGTATAATCGTCAGTTTTTTTTGAATAGTGATGCCAGCTTAAAAAATCTATCCTTAAATTATTAGTGATCACGTAATCTAAAAAAATTTGAATCCAATTTTTGTAAAGCGCGGTCGTGACCGGACCTCCTATTTTAAATTTTAAAACATTTTGTGACTGTTGAGCTCCCTTAACAGAATAAAAATATAAGTCACTGTAACTTTTATCTCCCCCCGTATACCTCCATTTACCAAAGCTTTCCAGATCAGGCTCATTCCATACTTCATAATAAATATCCGTTTTCCAAAAATCGTCGAGGGCGCCACAAGGCAAAACCGTTCCCTTGTTACTATAATGTTCAACGGTTCTTTGAACTAAAAAAGTCCATTCGTTCCAATTTTTAGGCTTGCCGATCAAAGATCCGTCTTCCGACATTGTTGGGGGCATATATCCAAGCGAAAAAAACGGCTTGGCTCCGGTATTGTAAATGTCACAAACTGTTTGATCTAGTTTGGAGAAATTAAAGTTTAAATTATTAGAAGAATCTCTTGAAACTACTTCATAGAAATCGTAGATATGATCAAGTCTAATATATTTTGGATAAAGCCCGGAAACCTGAGGAATAACGTTTTGTAACATCCGTACCCCGGCCTCTTCTCCCCCCTGAGCTAAAGCCTTCCATCTGTCGGGAAACGGACCGGTTGTTTTTGTAATATCAACGACAATATTGGCCTTAATCGCAGCTGCACGGGAAAAGGCTTGAAAAGAATAAAATATTATCGGAATTGAAATTACCAGAACCACCATGAAAATCACCAGTCTTCTGAGCATTCCTTATTTTAACAAAATTATTAGTTATTTTTTTTAAAATTTAAGTGAGCAATTATTACAGAAAAAGCTATTAAGCCACTACCAATCACTTCATTAACTGTTGGAATTTCTTTATAGAATAGATATCCAAAAATTGAAGCAAATAATAATTCAGAAGATAAAATAATTGTCCCTAAATTTAAATCAAAATTTCCAAAACCTATGAGCATCAAATAATTATTTACCAATAATCCTAAACCAAACAATAAACCTATTATAAAAATATAGGGAGAGATTTGAGGCAATGTGAGAGTTTTTGTGTAAGACATCAAAATAAAAGACACAGCCATCGTTCCTACCATTTGAACTGCGATTAGTAAAAATCTATCCGCCTTGCCTCCTAAGTGTTTTTTAAAAGAATTGCTCAAAGCATCGGCAAAACCACTTAATATTCCAAATATTAAACCAATATTTATATTGGTTAAAGAAAAAGGAATTGTAAAATAATACAAAGCTAAAATTGAAGTTAAAATTGCCAATATTTTTTTAACTGTTATTTTTTCCTTAAAAAATAATACTCCTGATATTAAAGAAAATAAAATCGACCCAAGAAAAAGAGTGGCCACGGCAAGCATTATCTTTGTTTTTAAAATTGCCAAGGTATAAAAGATAATTGAAAGAGGTAAAGAAATAGCAAAAAAAAATAAATTAATTAAAGAAATGTTTTTAAAAGAAATCTTTCTTTTTAAAATATAAATAATCAATGAAGCAAGTATTAGCCCAACTACACTTCTAAAAAAAATTTGCTGATAGTTAGATAATTCACTATTGAGAATTCGAACTAATACACCAAATATTCCGAAAAGAAATCCCGCCAATAACAGTGATAAAAAACCTTTAGTTTTATTCATTGATGATAAATTATATATAATTACTTTCTATGCTACAAGAAAGGGTGGAAAAGCTTAGAAAAATTTTAAAGGAAAAAGACCTTGACGGATTTTTAATTTCAAATTTTTATAACATCCTTTATCTCACTGGGTTTAAGACATTGACTGACAATGAAAGGGAAGGATGGGCTCTAGTAACAGCTAAAAATGTCTATTTATTTACTGATAGCCGATCCACCATAAATAATGAATTATTGATTTTAAAATTAATAACGCCGGAAAAAGGGTTAATAAAACATTTAAATGAAATTGCCGAAGAGGAAAAAATTCAAAAAATAGGATTTGAGGGAGATGATCTAAAGGTAAATGAACTAAACCGGTTAAAGGAATTTTTAATCAATATTGAGCTGGTCTCGTTTGAAAGATTGATCATAAAAATCAGAGAAATAAAAGATGAATTAGAAATCTCTAATATAAAAACTGCCTGCGGAATTGCAGACAAATGCCTTGAAGAAATTGTTAAAACAATTAAGATAGGGATTTCGGAAAAAGAAATTGCTTTTAAAATTGAACTTTGGCTAAAAGAAAAAAATCACGACCTATCTTTTTACCCAATTGTTGCGATAGATAAAAATTCCTCCATTCCTCATTACGACACCAGGAATGGAAATAATGAAAAGGCTAAAAAAAATTCTATTATCTTGATTGATTATGGAGCTAAATTTAATAACTATCATTCTGACACTACCAGAATGATCTTTACAGGAAAACCAACCGATGAAATGATAAATACCTACGACAATCTTCTTACTGCTCAAGAAAAAACGATTAAACAATTAAATATTGATAATAATCCTGTCTCTGTTGATCAATTCTGCCGGAAACTTATTTCTGATCAAAGGCTGCCTATTTATCAGCATTCAACAGGACACGGTGTCGGTCTGCAAGTTCACGAATATCCAAAAATCTCTTTTACCTCAACCGACGTATTACTTCCCAATCAAGTTGTGACAGTTGAACCCGGAATTTATCTTGAAAACAAGTGGGGGATGAGGACGGAGGACACAATTTTGATTAAGGAAAATAAACCAGTTGAAATTCTGACTGGATTTAGTAAGAAAATGCTAATCATTAATGATTAAATGTATTTAATCATTCATACATTTAATTATTTGTTTATTTTATTATTCATTCATTTTTAATTCTTCCTTTAGCTCCATCGTCTTTTCTGCTTCTTTTTTCTTGGGTTTTAATACCTCTACCTCTTCAACCTTGGCCTTGAGTCTTTCCGTAACTTCTCTTTCCCGATCTAATAAATCTTTAACCGTTCTGGCCGCCTCAATCTTTGCTTTAAGATATGTTACCAGTTGATCTCCGGAAAGATTATTAACTAAAAATATTGGGAGGATAAAACCAATTTCATCAAGAGCTTGAGCCTTTAGTTCTTTATCATCAGATAATAATTTATTTAATGTATTTGTAATTAAAACAATGTCACCTTCAACCCATTCACCACGGGAGCGGATATTTTCTGTCTTTGGGATTTCCCCTTTTTCATAAGCATTAGTCCACATTTTTTTTACTTGTTCATATTCATCTAATGTAACTGCCGGAGAAACTGTAATTTTTTCTTCAATATTCTTTTTTGTTTCTGAAGCCGTTGTGTCCGTTACTGTAGTTTTTGGTAATGTCGGTAAGGTTTTTATAATATTTTCTTTTTCAGCAATATTAATTCTTGAAACAACAAATGATTGTATAAACCGATGAGCAATAGGATCAGATTTTGAGGCCCGATTGGAAAGTTCGCTTCTTATATTCATATATTTTTGTCTTTCCGAGGAAGTTGGGGCCTGAATCGGATTTTTCAAATAATTTATATTTTTATTAACTGTCTCGTTTACTGTCTTATTCGTTTCAAAATGGGCAACGTCGGTAATTTTGGAAGCTTTAATATTAAGGGATTGAGTAATTTCCTCTGTTTTAGCCTTTTTAATTTCCTCTATTGTTTCTATTCTTGTTTTAATCGTTGTTCCTATTTCCCTTGGAATTTTCATTTCCGCCCCGACGTTTAGATTAAGATTCGATGGAATTGGCGATGGTGAAGGTCCACTTGGATGACCCGGATTTAAGTTAGATAACATCATATTTTTAATAGCACTGATTCCTTCACAACAATAATCCCTGAAAGTTCGAAGAAGCCACCAGGGGAATATCGTTACCGCCCATAACATTATCAGTGTGATAATGTACTCAACATAAGTATCGATATAGTTACCATTATTTATTGCTGATAATTTCTGCGCCGGCCCTCCATAAAGAATGTTAATTGCGGTAGGATAAATATAACCTGCGATCGTATTGGTTCTGGAAAAATCAAAAACAAACGGAATCCCAAATTTCCAAATACTTGCCAATCCTCCAAGAAATAATGCCAGTAGCGGACCGTAAAAAACCCATTGAAAAAATACACCAATCCAGATCATTCCGACATTTTTTATAAAAGCAAATGACAAAAGAATCGCTAAAAACGGAGATACAAAAAGCAAGAACCATAAGATTATTTTTCTAAGCAGTAACATGCCTCCCATAAAATAGTAGCTCCAATTGGTCAGTTTCAGAAGCATCATTTCAGATTTAGCTGCTTCCTGTACTCTAACATTTAAATCACGGCAGCCAATAAAATCTACATAATTTTTTTCCTGGCTGACCGACGAAAAATAAATGTTAAAAAGATCTTTTCCTCCCAAATTTTCTATAAAGAATTTCATCATTACTTCGGATAGCTGAACAACTGTTATGACAATTGTTGCTGAAAAGGCAATATAGAGAATTGACGTTAAGATCTTCGTGATACCCGGCCAAAGTTTAATACCCGTTTCAAAATTGGTTCGCTGGCCGATTATTATTCCTAGTCCAAGTAGAGCTGCCGTTAACACCACCAAAAAATAACTCATGTTTCGGGCGGTTGACCAAATTTTTGTCAATACGGGATGATTATCGATAGCGGAATGAGTGGTGACCCAATAAATAAACTGCCGGGCACGATCATTGGACTTACCCTGTGCGGTCACCTCTGTGTCTTCAACCCAATAATGGTATTTACCCGGTTCTGTTTTAAACTTCGTATAATCAACAATGCATTCTTCTCCTTTTCCCTGCGCTTGATAAACAGCATCGAGCTCAGCAAAGCAAACTCCTCTTTGTCCATTCACATCCGGACACGGCAAAGGAACTTCTTCTGTTTGTGCAAAAACATAATTAAAATTTACCAGTAATAAAAAACTTATTAGAACAATTAAAAAATATTTTCCCCAACTGATTTTGCTCATATTTTTTTAAAGATTAGGAAACCTCCTGTAGCCAAAATAAAAAAGAAAGCAGCTAAGACAACGCCTTTTTTCGTTGGTTCCGATCCTCCTGTATTTGGTAATGCCGTCGGGGCGGCTGGGGGAGTTGTTGGTGAGCCGGGAGCTGAGGTCGGTCCGGGAGTTGAAGTTGGAGTTGATTCAACAGGATTATAAAGAGTACATAGCTGGGTTGAACCTGCTTGAGTGGCTATTAATTTAAAGGTCACATAAGCGTACGCTCCAGATCCGGAGTAGGGAGAGGTTGACGAACCATTGATAATCAGCTTTCCACCGTTCTGAGTGGTTGAGGATACTGTTGTAAAAGTATTTCCAGTGGAAGTGGAAACATATTGCAAATATACGGTGTCATAGGTCATCCCTATTGAGGTTGATGACAACGATTTTCCTTCGGTATCAATATTGATTGTAAATTTTATTTCCTGACCGCTGGTCAATTGACCGCTAGGAGCGATCAGGTCAAATGTTGTTGCTAACACAGAAGAGGGAATAAATACCAGACTTAATAAAAAAAGAAATGTTATGACAAGTAATTTCTTTATGTATATATTCATATATTCTCCAATCTTCATCATACTTGAAATGGTTACCTTTTTTCAATATTAAATAACGGTCCGACGATTTGAATATTGGCTGGGGCCCTAAGATTAAACCAGTCTTTAAATTCACTTAAAGAAAAAGAAATATCACCGGCATCCCCTGAAAAATTTACCTGACTGACTCTTCCTGATGAAAAATCAGCGGAAACCGAACCATTATTTATTGAATTAAAAGTTTTTTGATTCCGATTACGGAGCTCTTGTTTTACTCTATCAGGACCCCAGTTGTCCGTTCCGGCCGGAGGATTGTCAGGCTGATAAAGATGTTCCCGGACCGATGAATCTACTTTTGCCAGAAGAATCGTATTGACTATATCAGCCAGTTCTTCTGCTTTTAACCATGCGGTTTTATTATATTGACTTCTTGAACCCCAATCACAATAAAACCAGGGTGATTCGCGATCATATGCTTTTGAAGCAAGGTCAGAAAAACTATTAACCGAGCCGTCAAAATCATTTGCATGTTTTGTCCAGGAAGTATCTGACCAGCCGATTTCTGAAGATTTAAAAATATATCCTCCATGAGTTGAAGAAAACCAGGCCTTAATCGGAGACCCTCCTTGAATCATTACCCAACCAGCCGTGTCATTAACTGCCTGCTCCCAAAACCCCCCTTTTGGATCTGACTTGAATACCTGGCAACTTTCAGTCGCACAAATACTACTCTGTCCATTCCCTGTATAAGCCAAAGCATAAGAACGTGCCGCCACTGCTTGGGCTCTTAAAGCCGCCATTCCGTCTGATCCCCAAGCATCAGGGATTTCATAAATTCTTTTAACATAGTCTTCTATATTAAAAGTTCCATAACCGTCAACATTAATATTAATGCCCTTGTCATAATCTTTTTTAAGTTCAAAATTTTCATAATAGGCTCGTAATATCTGCTCTTCATTTTGCCCGGATTTAGCTCTCCCATAAGCCCCATACTGGTTCATTCCAACCCTATTAGGAACACCATAAGTGAAAAAGGCAAACTTTGGAGAGAATCCGGGATCACGGCCGTTTGTTAGATCACTATCACATCTTCCACCCGTTGAAGAAGATCGGGAAATATTTAAACTGGCTAATTTTTGAGCGATTAATTGTTGTTGCTTGGCCGTTAGCTCAGCGATTTGTGAGCGAGTTTGACTGATTTGACCTGCTAAAATCTGCGATTGTTTATCCACCTCTGTTTTTGATCTTGCCAATCCTAATTTTTCTACCTCTAATTGTTTTTTTATTTCCTCAAGATTTTTAACATAAAGGACAATCTTAATAATCATTTTTTTATCCTCGTCGACAATGGTTTTTTGATAAAAAATTTTCCTGAGGGAGGTCGAAAGATCATCGGCAACCAAAACACTTAAAAAAAGAGTTGAGTTCTTATTTACGTTTTTATAGTAAGACTTTGCTCTTTCGTTAAGGAGTTCTTTTTGATACGACAAAGCCTGCTCTCCTTTCTTAACCTCAACTTCTTTTTTGTTTATTTCCTGTTCTAATATACCTAATTTACTCTTAATTTCATTTAGCCGCGTATTCAAATCTTGATAGTTGGCTTCTTTGCTGTTCAGGTCTTTCTTTAATGAGTTTATCGCATTGTTAATATCATCCAATTCATCAGCCTTGACAACTATAATAAATGATAAAAATATTATCAATAAAAATACTCCGAAAAAAAATCTCTTCATTAAATCATTATAGCAATATGATCATTAATAATTTTTGTTATACTTTTTTTTATGAAACGGTTTTTGCTTACGGCAATTATCATCTTTGTTTTTCTGCTTCAAATAGGCCGTCTGCCTGTTTATGCATTAAGGCTACCCACTGAAACGCCTATTCCAAACCCATCCCCAACCGAAAGCCAACCTTCACCAACAAGCATTATTCAAGAACCAACCGGGCCGCGTTATGCCGCATGCGATCTTTGCGGATTTTGTCCTCCTAATAAGGCTCCGCAAAGTTGGCCATCCTGTCAAAAATGTCTTTATCCAAACATATCGTCTGATCCAACTACTATGGAGAGCTTAATCATTGATCCGGAAACTAACCTTCCACCTGTTCCAGCTTCTGGACGACAATATACATTTTTAGGTTGTCTTGGAAGCGGAGGAGGATTTGGTGAAGAAGGGGCGGCCGGAAGCGTTATCCAGTCAATCTTAAACATTATTTTTTCTGCAGCCGGTGGAATTGCTTTTCTTTATCTGATTTATGGATCTTTTGTTATTGCCACTTCTCAGGCAAACCCGGAAAAACTAAATTATGGAAAGAGGGTGGTCTATGGAGCTATCGCCGGTTTAATCTTCACTTTAGCCTCCGTCTTTATTGTTAAATTTATTGCTTCCGGAATACTAAAGATACCCGGTTTTGGAGAAGGAAACTAAGTCATTGTTTATTTCTTCCCTATTTTCCTTAAGAAATTGCCCCCAGCTAACCCTGAAAAAAGAATCGGGATAAATATCGTAGGTAAGCCTGTTGACGGAATTGATTTTGGAGGAGCAGTTTTATACGTATTACTTTCATTGGTATTTATTGTTATTGACGACAATTGTTTTTGAGTTGGGGTAGGAGTTGGACTAACCGGCTTTAAGAAGCTAAAGAAACCTCCGGTATTTTTTTTAACTGGGGTAGGAGAAATGATAGTATTTGAATTTGAAGCTGAGCTTGTTTTACTTTTAAAATTAATTTTGCCTGTAATCACGGCAAAAAACACCAAGACCACAACCAAGCCCAAAACGAATGAAATTACCTTATTAAAACTATCCATATAGTATTTATTATATCATATAATTGACAGAGTTCAACTTTATTAGTATTCTGTATGTATGAACGAAAATCCTCAAATAAAGTTTTCATGGAGAGCACCTTTACGCCCCTATAAAAAACAGTCTTCTTTGATTCTTAAATTCTATCTAACCGTAGCGTTATTATTGTCATTAATTGTATTTTTTTTTGGAGACAAGATATTAATTATTCCTATTTGGGCATTGGTCTTTATTTTTTATGTTTTAACGATCACCCCTCCTCCTGAGGTAGAGAATAAGATCACCACTTTCGGGATTGATGCTGCCGGTGTTACTCTGCGCTGGGAAATGCTTTCCCATTTTTATTTCGGAAAAAGATTTGGATTTTATACCTTGACCGTTGTTTCCCAGTCTCCATATTTCTATCACCTTTATTTAGTTGTTCCAACTGAAGAAATGAAAAAAAAACTCATCACTATTTTATCATCCCATCTTCTTTATCAAGAAACTCCTCAAAAAACCATTACTGATAAAATGCTTGACTGGATTTCCTCCATTATTCCTAATGAAGAGGGTAGTTCTACGAAGACAGATCTTCAAGCCGTTTCTGAAAGATTGAGGCAGGCATCTCTTTAATCCCAAAAGTTCTACCCCAAGACAAAACACCCTCGTCGCTGGTTACTAAAAACCCATCAACCTCTTTAGATAAAACGATCAGGTCTAAATCAGCCACGCTATCTAAAAAACCTGTCCTAGTAGCATTACGGTAGCGATCACGGAAATTTTTTATAAATTTTCCTATCATTATTTGAAATTCTTTCTTGGATTCAAATTTCTTACCGCTGGTTGTTTCCCCGGCCTTAATTATTTCTTCCTCGGCAATGTTGAGTCCGCGATAGCTACGATTGCGGATATCTTCGATCAATTTATAAAAAACCTGACTGGAAAAATCTGTGATTGCCGGGTTTGGAGATTTAACATTAACAACTGATAAAAAACTTTTTATAAACTCTTGATCCTTATCTTCAAAGAAACTTAAAAACTCTTCAACGATCCGGGGGGGCATATAAAAAATAGCTTTAGAGTTTTTTTTAAGTTTTTTTATAGTCTCCGTAAGTTTTTTAACTATCTCTTCCGTATTTTTTCCCATCCCGAGACCGGCTCCGATATTGAAAAATAAATTTGTGTCTAATATAAAATTTTCCATACTATTCTTGTATTCTCACCGGCATTATTATGTGAAAAAAATTATTAACCCCTTCTATTTTAAAAACAACAGGTGCGTCTGACCTTAACAGTTCAATTATAATCTTTTTCTTTGGGGCAGAATTTAAAAAATCAATTAAATATTTATAATTAAAGGCGATCTTTTGAGTTTCTCCTTCAATGTGAGCCTCCTGATAAACAACGTCTTCTTCACCCTGGCCAACTTTTGGAATAAATTTTACCGAGTCTTTCTCAACCTCCATAATTATAATGTTTGAAAATTCCTTAGAAAAAACCGATACCAACTTAACGCTTCTTAAAAATTCTTCAGCATCTATGGTTATTGTTGTTTTTTTCTCTGTGGGAATAACTTTTTCGAATGGAGGATATTCTCCCTCTATCATTCGGGCATAGATATCGTTTTCTCCGATAAAAAAAACCAAAAGTTTTTCCTCTTTCAGATAAGAAAATTCTATTTCTGTTTCCTTGTTGATAATTCGCTGTGCATTTATCAAAAATCCCGACGGAATAATCATCGAAGAAAAAGGAAGGCCTTTTTTTAAGGTTAAAAGAGAAAGCCGAAAACCATCGGTAGCAACCAACTGAAGGTTTTCTTCGTCTGTCACAAAATTAATTCCAGTTAAAACCGGCCTGGCTTCATCGTTTGAGACTGCAAAAAAGAGAAGGGGAAGATTCTCTTTAAAAAAAGATGTTTTTATCTTCTGTCTTTCCTCTTTGTTTTTAGGAGGAAAAGGGAAGTCTTTGTCAGAAAAAAGAGGAAACTGTCCTTTTATTTTTTCCTGAGTTATGACTATTGCCTTTTCTTTTATTTCTATTTCTATTTTTAATTCCGGAAGCAAAGATAAAAATTCAATAATTTTTTTAGGTTCAATAATTATTTTAAATTTATCATCTCCCTCTTTTTTTAGGGTTGTATGAAAAAAATAATTTAGATCGGTTGAATAAAAATGAATTTTTTTTTCTTCCCCAATAATACAAACGCCTTGAAGTGACGTCAAAGACGATAGTTTTGAGGATGTAAAGCGGGACGACAATTCCAATTTTTCCAAAAATTCATTTTTTGATAAGAGTATTTTCATCTGTTTAATTGTTTTTAATCTATTTATAGTAGTAATAGAGTGTGTGTATAAGTGTATAAAAATAAGATTAGATTTTCAAGACAAAAAGAACCGGAAAAAAAACATGTGTAAAAACAGTGGAAACTATGTTGGTTGAAACAATGATCGGGTGATTGTGTCGATCTCTTTTTTTAAATTTAGATCATGAAGAAGGAGGTTGCTAATTTTTTGTTTGGCATGGAGAGCGGTTGTATGGTCCTTTCGGTTCAAGGTTTTGGCAGTTTCAAACAAGGTTAAACCCAATTCTTTTTGAAGAAGATACATTGCTATTTGTCTATAGAAGGCGATTGATGCGGCCCTGGATGGGCTTTTAAGATGAGATTGCTTAATGTTGTAAAAAGAACAAACGGTTTTTATTACCTCAGATGGATTAACTCTTTTTTTCTCCCTTTTTCCGTTTTGAGAAAAAAACATTTCAACCGCCTCTAGGTCTATTTTTTCTTTTATTCCTAAAACTTTAGCATAAATAGAAAGAAGAGCGCCTTCAAGACCGCGGCAATCAGTTATTCTTTCAGCAATTATTTTCACTGCCTCAATATCTATGTCAATATTTTTTTCTTTAGCCTTAATAAGTAAAATAGCCGATCTTAATTCAAAGTCCGGCGGTTGGATATCAACAGTCAAACCACCTAAAAATCTGGAGTGTAGGCGGTCTTCCAGGTTTTTAATTGCACTGGGTGGTCGATCTGAAGTTAAGATTATTTGACCACCGGCAGAGGCGATTGCGTTGAAAGTATGGAAAAACTCTTCTTGAACGGCATTTTTACCTGCTATAAACTGGATGTCATCAACAATGAGCAGGTTTAGGTAGCGGTATTTTTTTCTAAAACGGCCAGTTGCCTTTTCCCGGATTGACTCGATCAACTCATTGGTAAAATTATCTCCAGGGCAAAAATAAACTTTTTTAGTTGAATCAGCCTCAAGGATTTTTTTAGCTACAGATTGAGCAATATGGGTTTTCCCAACCCCGACCCCACCGTATAAAAATAAAGGGTTATAGGCGCTTCCAGGATTGTTAACAACCGCTTGGACGGCAGCATAGGCAACCTGATTAGATGTTGAAACAGCAAAATTGTCAAAATTATATTTTTTATTTAATCCTGACCTAACAAAAACATCTTCAATACTAGGCTCAAAAGAGAGAAGAGGTGGTGTGACTTTCTTTTTAGAAGGGGTTTTAATAATAAACTTAATTTGGGCTTTTTTTTGTGAGTGTTCAAAAAAATCAGACTCAATTTTATTAATTCTTTTTTCCAAAAAGTCGTAAGCTCCTTGGCTGACTACGGTAAGAATTATTTCATCTTCTGTCGATTCGACTATTTTTGCCTGTTTTAATAGAGAAGGCATAACGGAGTTTTTTCCTTCCTTTTCTCCGATCTCTTCAATAAATCCATCCCAATAAGAGGATAATAAAGACATAATTCAATAATGTGGATAACTTATCCACAAATAATAAACAAGTCCACAGTAGTTGTCAATAGGTCTAAATATGTCTAATAAGTCTAATTGGTCTAATTTGACCAATGTGAAGATTAAAGCTCTCCCAATCCTTCTTTTTTTTGGATCTCTTCCTTAACAACGTTTAAGAAGCGCTCTGTTGAAGAAAGTCTTCGGTGGCCGACAAGCTTGGCAATATATTCTACTGAAGCTCCATTTTTTAATTGATGGGCAATAAAAGTGTTTCTAAAATCGTTAACGGTTGCCTTTTCAATACCAACCTCACGAAAACAGCGGGAAATAATTTGACGAATATTTCTAATCAACAAAGGGTGGCCGGTTCTAGTAATGAAAAGATGTCCGTCATTTTTTTGATTAGGTCGGTCCCTTAGATATTCTTCTATTGATTTTTTTACGGCCTTATTTAGAGGAATGTCACGGGTTGGAGTTTTTCCATATTGGCAGATATGGATAGTTGATTCTTTAATGTCTTCATTTTTTAATCCGGCCAATTCTCCGATTTTTATACCTGTTTGGAGGAGGATCTCAACAAGAGCATAAGTTCGGGGTTCTTCTTTAGCAAAATCTCTTAGAGCCCGGTATTCTAATTTTGAGAATATTCGCGGGGCCGATTGAATATATTTTGGATGAGAAACGTCAAGCGAAGGATTTTGTTCAATGATACCATCATTTTTAATATAGCGGAAAAAAGTTCTAATGGAATTTAATTTTCTTGAGGCGGACTTTTTTGTGTAATTGTCATTGATAAGTTTTCCAATAAAGCCGTCAATATGCTCTTTTTTTATTTCACGGACATCGGTAATTTCCTGAGAAGATAAGTAGCCGACAAACTGTTCAAGGTCCTTCTTATAGGCCACGACCGTAAAAGACGATTTTTCCTGAGATTCCAGATATTTTACAAACCTAGTAACCAGGGAAGGTAATAATATATTTTCCATAACACCCTATAATATAACATAAAATTTTCATAAAATCAAGGATTCTCTTGATAATGAGTTTTCTATTTGGTATATTGTTAGTCTCGGAGTCGTGAAAAAGGAGAAATTTAAATAATGAAGGAAGAAAAAACAACAAAAAACAAAAAAGCTAGCATGGGTATAATGGAAGCACTGCTTAAGAAAACTAAACCAAGCTTACTTAAGAAAGGAAAAGAAATTGAAGCAAAAATAGTTTCTATTTCAAAGAAAGGAATAGTTTTTGATGTCGGCGGAAAAGCGCAGGCAATTTTAGGCGAACTTGAAATTAAGGAAATCTCTACTTACATACCTTATCTTACCGTCGGGGACAAGATTTTAGTCAGGATAATCAGCGAAGAATCAAAAAATGGCTTTCCGGTGGTTTCTTTAAGAAAGTTTTTTGATAAAGGTAAATGGGATATTCTTATTAAAAAAAGAGACAACGAAGAGGAAATTGATGTCATGTGCGGAGAATACGGTAAAGGAGGAGTCTTCATTAACTTTATGGGAATAAGAGGGGTAATTCCAAAGATTCAACTGACAGAACCGTTTATTTCTCAACCGGAGAAAATGCGAGGTCAGAAAGTAAAAGTAAAAATTCTTGAAGTTGATAAAGAAAAGAATCGCTTAGTTGTTTCTCAAAAAGCCTCAGTTTTGAAAATTTCTCATAAAGATTTGGTAAAGAAATTTGAGGCGATAAAAGAAGGAAAAGTATATAAGGCAAAAGTATTAGGAGCCTCAGAATTTGGAGTTTTCTGTGAGGTAGAAGGAGTGGAAGGATTGATCCATATTTCTGAAATTTCATGGGAAAAAGTTTCCAATGCCGCTTCATTTGTGACAGTTGGAGATACGATTGACGTCTATGTCGTTGAGAAAAACATGACCGATTTTAAATTGAACCTTTCTCTTAAAAGACTCCAAAAAGACCCATGGGACATAATTGAAGAGAAATATCCGAAGGATAAGGAAGTTGAAGGAGAAGTAACTCGAAAAGAAAAATACGGATATTTTGTTAAATTAGAATCGGGAATTGAAGGTTTAATTCATATTTCAAAACTCAAAGGAGACGAAAATTTAAAGATCGGGCAGAAAATAAAAGCTTTCATTGAAAGAGTCTCGAAAAAAGAACGTCGGATGAGTCTGGTTCTTCCCCAAACAGAAAAGCCGGTAATGTACAGGTAATGTCAAAATGATCAAATAAACAAATGAAGAAATAAATAATCAAATGTTTAAATGATTAAATTTATTTATACATTTAATTCATTTTTTCATTTATTTAATTATTTTTTTATTTCTTTATTTATTCAATTAGTCCCTTTTCCTCATCAGAAGCAATAACCTTAAAACCGACATGGTTATGACCGGCAAAGAAAAGACCTTCTCCAACTCCCGCTTGAAGCAGGAAATGTTTTTCCCCTCCGGTTAAAAAGAAGGTTTTAGCTATTAGTTCAACCGCCGCAGTTGATTGTTTTAATATTATTTGGAGTGAAGAATTTGTTATGATAGCTTTTCCTTCCTCTGTTGCCAAAAAATCCTCTACATCCTGAGTAATGGTAGTCAGCCCTAAATGATATTTACGAGCCCGCTTTGCAAAGGAATGAAGATAGGCACCTGAATCTTTCTGTTTGATCAAATACCAAGCCTCATCAACAATTAAAATTCTTTTTTTCTTTTCCCTTCGGACACGGTTCCAAATATAGTCGAGGACGATATACATGGCTACCGGCCGGAGATTTTCCTCAAGATCGCGGATGCCAAAAACGGTAAAAGGATTTTTTATATCAAAATTTGAGTGCTGGTTGAAAATTCCGGAAGCGCTTCCTGAAACAAATTTTTCCAGTCGGTCTGCCATTTCCTTTGATTCAGGAGTTTCCATACCGGCGAAAACCTTAAAAAGATCTTCAAGAAGAGGAGGTTCAAGTGAAAAAGTCTCGGGATCCTGGGTAATTCCTTTTTCCCGGTAAGTTAAGACGAGAGCTCTATCTAAAAGGGCATCTTGCGATGGAGTTAAATCGCCCATAATTACCCTCATTAATGAATGGAGATCAAGTATTTTGTTAGATAGCTCATCAGGCCCGGCATTAGTTTTTTCCAGGTCAAACGGATTAATCTTATAGGTGGATGCAGCAGAAAAAACAACATATTCGCCTCCAACAGCCGGGACTAATTTTTCGTATTCATTTTCCGGGTCGATAATAATCACATCAGTTCCCATCATTAATAATCTTAAAGCCTCAAGTTTGACCAAAAAACTTTTTCCTCCACCGGACTTACCCAAAATAACAGAATTAGCATTTTCTAAAGTAAACCGGTCAAAAATAATTAGAGAACCGTCATGTTGATTTAAGCCATAAAGAATTCCCTCATTTTGAGTAAGAGAGGCTGTTGCAAAAGGAAAGGTCGTCGCCAGAGATGTTGTATCCATATTGCGCCAGACACCTAACTTATCATAAAAAATCGGCAAAGTTGATTTGAATCCTTCTTCCATTTCAAGGGTTGCCTGGCGGGAGATGATTAAGAGAGATGATAAAACGGAATCAATTTCTTTGGTCACGCGATTTAGTTCTTCTAAGGAATCCGCAGGAATAGTAACGTAAAGACCGAATTGGAAAAATCGTTCCGACCCTTTTGCTAATTCCGCCTGTAAAGAAAGAGCGTCATCAAGGGCAACTTGGACAGTAGGGTCGACTACTTTACCAGCTTTTATATCACCTTCTATCGTTGCTTCCATTTCAGCGATCTTTCTTTTTAAATCATCCAAAATATTTTTTGATTCAGCCGGATAAATATACATTGATATATAAAGGGGATGATCGAAAGTAATTAAAGAATAAAGCCAATTGGGTGAAACATAACGGGGATATCCAACAACATATAAGGTTCGATAAAAACGGTCATCTATCTTAAGACTGTTAAAATCCACCTCGACGTAAGAAGGAGCAATTAAATCTTTAGTGGAAACAGACCCGGCCGCTAAAAAATCAGCGATATTACTACTCCCAACGGGCTTGAGATTGCTTGTAGACGGTTGATTATTTGTTGGCTTTTGAAAAAGATTAAAGATATTCATAAAAAAGTTTCTAACTCTGTGACATAACTACATCCTTGTAACTTTCAACCGGCGCCAGCCGGCGGCCGGTAGCAGATGGATTGTATAGATTGTAATAAAGTTCAGTTAATTCCTGGCTTTGTAAAATAGTTCCTTTTAGGCCAATCTTTGTAATTAATCGGAGCAGATTATCGCGCTTCGGATAAAGAGAAGTTTTAGCTCGCGTAATGACATATTCTTTATTAAGTGATCCCGGGCTGGCACCGCTGATTCCCATTTCAAGCGGAGAAAACGGAACAATAAAGAAAAATCGTTTTTCTAACACGGTATTTATTTTTATTATGCTTTTAATGTATTCCTGATAACCTATCATTCTTTTTTTTAAAATATCAATACTTTGTTTATTTATTTTTTCTTCAAGGTAATCCAAATAAGTTGATACGTCTATTTTTTTGGAAAGAATTAGAATTTGAACAGGAAAAGACAGTGAATTTAAAAGCTCCGAATAGGCATAGATCATCGAAGACTGTTCCTCGGTCGACAAAAGCCAAAAATTAACAGCTCCAACTTCAATGACGGAAGCTGCAGAAAAATCTTTCATTAAAACTACATCATCCTTTATTTCCTCGATCTCGATAAAAGATTGTGTAGAAGCCTTAACCGGCGATGTGTGTTTAGTGGTTGCCATATTTACATCATTTCCTTTGACATAATCTCAATGGGCTTCATATTTTCATTTTCAACCCTAACTTTCATTGTATCAAAAAAGAAATTTCCTTTTGGATCTTTAACTTCAAAAAAATATTCAGATGGAAGGATAGGATTATAAGATGCAAAAATACCATGAGAATTAGTTTTTAATATTCTGATGGGATCGCTGTTAGATTCCTTTTTAATATAAACAAGGACCCCAGCCAACGGAATTTGTTTAAAATTTTTTATTTGTCCTGTAAGAGTAGGCGTTTTAACACCCTTAGTTGTAGGAGGAGGTTTATTTATCAGTGAAGATTGGTCAATTATTTTTACAGTTTTTTTCCCGAGCAAAGACGAAAATGAATCAGAAAAAAGACGACTGATTTCCTGGTTTTTTTTTGGTTTATTTGCCGGAGCTTTACTGTTTAAATAGCTTGATAGTTTCTGTTGGGAGTCAATATGAGACATAACCCGATGAGGGTCATCGGTAAAGACAAGATTTTTTAAAAAATAAATTCCTTGGTTTTGTTTTTTAAAAAAATATTGAGTTGGAGAAGATAATCGTTTTATTAGGTTCCTTACCCAAACTTCCATCGGCCGATCATTTATCGGGATAAAAGCAAAGGCGATGCCAATTAGAGCAACAATTAAACCTAGAAAAAAATTTAAAATCGGGACAGGAAAGACATAGAAAACCAATACGCCTAGAGGAATAAAAATAACCAGGTAGATGAATTGTTTAATAGTTAAAAAACCGATTAATTTAAATTCAAAGGTAGTAATCTGTCTTGGGATCGGATGTTGGTCCATAAATTTAGTATAACGAAAAATTAAAAGCAGATGTTATAATTATTGAATTTGATTTTTGGGCCCGTAGTACACCGGTAGTATATCTCCATGGCATGGAGGAGAAAGGGGTTCAATTCCCCTCGGGTCCACACTCTCAACAATCCAAACCCTTACTTTTGTAGGTTATAAGCGGTGGATTAAAATATACCTCTTGTTTATTCTGGTAATAAATGAAAAGTTACACCCTTCATGATCTGCCTGCTGAAGAGCGTCCACGGGAACGACTAGTTAAGCATGGGGTTGAGTCTTTATCCATCCAAGAATTATTGTCTTTGATTATTGGACGGGGGATCAAAGGAGAATCAGTTGTAAATATCTGTCAGAAATTAATAGGAGCTTTTAGTTCTTTGGGTAAGTTGTCGGAAGCGTCTATTGAAGAACTAAAACAAATTAAAGGCTTAGGCGTAGCTAAAGCCTGTCAAATCAAAGCCTGTTTTGAAATTTCCAGGAGATTAATCAAAGAAGAATACTTAAGTAAAAACAAAAACATAATCATTAAGTCTCCAAGTGATCTATATCCGTTATTAAAGGAAAAGATTATAAATTTTAATAAAGAATATTTTATGGCTGCCTCAATTGATAATAGAAATAAAATAATAAGCGTCGATGTCATTTCAATTGGGACATTGAATTCAAGCTTAATCCATCCGAGAGAAACTTTTGAAATAGCAATAAAAAATCATGCAGCGGGAATTATTATTTGCCATAATCATCCATCAGGAGAATTAAAACCATCAGAAGACGATCTTATCGTCACTCAAAATCTAATTAAAGCAGGGAGATTATTAAGGATCACCGTTATTGACCATTTGATTATTACTAAAGATAATTATTTTAGTTTTAAGGAAAGAAAAATAATGTAGATTATTTTCTTATTTCAAATTGATCAAAGACTTCTTTCGGTTCCTGCCAAAAGATTTCAACATCGGAAACGTGGGAAACCGAAGGCCCTTTTTTTACTAAGTTAATTATTTGATCAACCTTCTTTTCCTCTCCCTGGATTTGGGCTTCAACTCGGTCTTCGTTGTTTTTTACCCATCCCGTCACCCCAATAATTTTTGCCTGAATTTTCGTCCAAGCCCGAAAGCCAACTCCAATAACATCTCCATTAATAAAAAGATGAACTTGTTTAAGCATATTTAATTAATATTCGGATCAACTTCCTTTGCCTGTCTTAAATAATTATTTGCTCGATTTTTATCTCCTTCCTCTAAATATAGCTGATAAAGACCATAAAGAACGTCTCTTGATTTTGGATTAATTGTTAATTTTTGTTCAAGATTGTTTATAAGCACTTTTTTAATGTTACTTTTTACAAAAATTTGTTCTTTAATAGTTGAACCATAAATAATATTATTCATTTCTAAAATTCTTTTATACTCCGGCAAATTGTTTATTTTTTGCAAAAAATTAATGGTAATAGCCTTGTCATTATTGATAAATTGAAAATAAACTGGAGAAATTGATTGGCTAAGGAAAAAATTTAAAAATAAAAAAGAAAAAATTAAAATCACAAAGCAAAACTGAAAAATTTTTAATTTTAGAATTATATTTTTAATATTTTGATACTGTTTCATAGACGCATATATTATATACTTTTTCTATGGACCCGATAGATTATCAAATAATACTTGACAGACTAATTACTGTAAGTTTGGCGACCTTAGCGGCAATTTTAGCTGCAGGATTGACTTTGGTTCTTATTTATTTGATAGTTATTTATTTTCGTTTAAAAAAAAGAGAACAAATTTCTTTGGAAATGGTGACTTTAGAGATAAAGTTGGCTAAAGAAAATGAAATTAAAATCGATGCGGCTGACCAAATGTTTTCCTCTTTCTCTTCTTTAAAAAAATCAGGATTTTTTTCTTTTCTGGAAGTTGATGACGTTGTTTCATTCGAAATTATTGGCAAAAAAGCGGAAATTAGATTTTATGTTTCTGCCCCGAATAGAATCATTGATCTAATTGAAAAAACAATATATGGTTATTATCCGATGGCTGACATCAAAAAAGTTGATGAGCCAAATATTTTTTCTGAGCAGGGAAAAGTAGTCTTTGGAGGGTTAGTTCAAAAAGAGTCCGCTTATATGCCTATCCGTTTATATCGGGATCTGCCGACGGATTCTCTTTCTGCGATTACTTCATCTTTATCAAAATTTGACGATAATGAAGCCGGAATTATTCAAATTTTAATTCGTCCGGCCGGTGGAAAATGGAAAAAAGAGGGAAAAAGCTACGTTTCCAGTACTAAGAAAAATGAAGCCAATCCGGAAAAGGCCACTTTCAAAACCGATCCTAAAGTGCTGGAAAAAATTGAAGATAAGTGTTCTAGGTCAGGTTTTGATGCGACTATTCGTTTTGTTGTGACTGCTTCAACTAAAGATATGGCCGATACTCACCTAAAAAATATTAAAAATGCCTTTACTCAATTTAATTCTGATCTGAATAATTTTACGGGGACAAAAGATCTGTTTAAGGGTGGATTTATGATTAATTTTATTTATAAATTTTTCCCAATAATCGATTTTTCAATTTGGCCTTTTAAGAAATCTGTTTCAATCTTATCTACTGATGAATTGGCAACTCTTTTTCATTTTCCCAATAAAACCGTCGAAACACCTCATATTCAATGGTTAAAGGCAAAGACTGCCCCCGTTCCAATAGAAGTACTTCAAACAGGAGGAACATTAATTGGAGATGGTTATTACCGGGGAGTAAAACGACCGGTGACAATTGGGGTAGAAGACCGGCGGCGGCATGTTTATATTATTGGAAAAACAGGAGTTGGAAAATCTGTCTTACTCCATGATATGGCTATCCAGGATATTAAAGCCGGTCACGGTGTTTGTGTAATTGATCCGCACGGAGACTTAATTGATGACATTATTAAATATATTCCTCCGGAAAGAGCCGAAGACGTAATATATTTTGATCCTTCCGATGTCGAACGCCCAATGGGACTAAACTTATTGGAAGCAAAAACAGAAGATCAAAAACATTTTATAACGACTTCAATAATAAATCTAATGTACAAACTTTATGATCCGCAAAGAACAGGTATTATCGGCCCCCGTTTTGAGCATGCTGTCAGAAATGCTATGTTAACGGTGATGAGTGAGAAAGGGTCAACGTTTGTCGAAATAGTCCGCGTATTAACCGATCCAAAATATGTTCAGGAATTGTTGCCAAAAGTCCAAGATCCTATTGTCAGACGTTATTGGACCGATCAAATTGCCCAAACGTCAGACTTTCATAAATCAGAAGTTTTGGACTATATAGTTTCTAAATTTGGCCGCTTCATTACTAATAAAACAATGAGAAATATCATCGGCCAGTCTGACTCTGCTTTTGATTTCCGCCGGGTAATGGACGAAGGAAAAATTTTACTGATTAATCTATCAAAGGGAAAATTAGGAGAAGAAAATTCCAGCTTTTTAGGATTAGTTTTAATCCCAAAAATTTTAATTGCAGCTATGAGCAGACAGGAAATACCGGAAGATAAGCGTAGGGACTTCTTTCTTTATGTTGATGAGTTCCAAAATTTTGCCACTCCGGATTTTGCCACAATTTTATCAGAGGCCCGGAAATATCATCTTAACCTGACCGTTGCCAACCAATTTATTGGACAGATGGATGATGAAGTTAAAAATGCCATTTTTGGAAACGTCGGGACGTTGATCTCATTTCGAGTTGGAGTGACGGATGCTTCTTATATGCAGAGAGAATATCAGCCTGTGTTTGGCGAAACGGACCTGATCAATATCGAAAGATTTCATGCTTATATGAAAACAATCGTTGATAATGAACCAGTGCCGCCTTTTTCTGTCGATATGACTAAAGATATTAAAATATTTAAAGCCGGGGCCAACGAAAAAATTGCTCAAGCAGTTATTCAGCTATCCAGATTAAAATATGGCCGGCCGAAAGAACTGGTCGAGGCAGAGATTAACCAGAGAGCAAGACTTTAATCTATGTTATTAACTTACAAAACTGTTCTTTCCAAAAAAGTTCAACTTAATTCCAATACTTACCTTTTTCACTTTGACCTAATAGATCCAAAAGGATTAGTCTTTAAACCCGGTCAGTATGTGATACTAAAAGTTCCATCGAATAAAGGTCCTGTTTCCCGACTTTATTCTATTGCTTCTTCTGACAACTACAAGAATAGTTTTGAATTAATCGTCGGATTGATCCCTGGAGGACTTGCCTCAAATTATTTATACTCGCTTAAAGAAAAAACCGAGGTTATTTTCCAGGGGCCAGCCGGCCTATTTAGTTTAAGGGATAATAATCGGACAAAAATATTTTTAGTGACGGGAACAGGGATTGCTCCAGTTAGATCAATTATAAACTCAAAATTCAAATTTCAAAATTCAAACTTATTAATATTTTGGGGACTAAAAAATTATAAAGATGTTTATTTGTTTGAAGAATTTAAAAAATTTAATATCAAAATCTGTTTATCCCGCGAAGAAAGTCTCAATATGATTCCGGAAGTCGATAGAAAATATTTCGATCTCGGACACATTAATAAAGCGGTAGAGGGACAATTTGATAATAGTGAATTTTATATTTGTGGAGGAAGAAATGTTGTTGAGTCTTTGAAATTATTTTTAATAGCCAAAAATATTCCTTTAGAGAATATTATTTTTGAAAAATTTTGATTACTGGCTTCTTTCAAAGTAAGCTTTTAAAATACCCCTTGCTATTGGTCCGGCGACATCAGATCCCTGTCCTCCTTCTTCAATTAATACCGTTACTGAAATTTCAGGGTTTTCATAAGGAGCAAATGCAGTAATCCAAGCATGAGGCATGCCAGATTTCGCATGTGACTCAGCTGTACCGGTTTTGCATGCGACTTGAATTTTATTTTTGCCAACAGCAAAATCGAATAACGGCCAGCCGGTGCCTCCGGTTGAACAGGCCTGCCTCATTCCTTCACGGATTAGATCAATGGTTTTTTGGGAAATAGGTAATTTTTTACAATTTTGTATTTTGTCGTTTGTATTTTGGATTTTTAGTAATTTAGGTTTACACAAATATCCGCCATTAGCAAATACGTCAGAGACCAATGCCATCTGTAAAGGGGTCGTTCCCACGTACCCTTGGCCAATCGATAGATTATAAGTATCGCCTAAATACCAGTTTTCTTTCAACACTTCTTTTTTCCAAAAAGTTGAGGGAATAAGCCCTTCGGATTCATCTAATCCAATTTCCGTATGTTTTCCCAGTCCAAAAATATCCGACCATTTTTTTATTTTTTCCACTCCGGCTCTTTCTCCGGTAATATAAAAGAAAATATCATTAGATCTTCTGATTGCTTTAATAACATCGACCATTCCTTCGACCTTTCCGTATTGTAAGTAGTACCAATTGCCAAAAGTAGCTGTTCCGGCCTTAATGCTTCCGCGATCATCAATTTCTGTTTTATCATCAATGGCTTTTTCTTCTAGACCAGCCGTAGCAACAATCAGTTTAAAGATTGATCCCGGAGGGTAAGTGGCTTCAGTAACACGATTAAATAAGGGATTATCCTTATTGGTTAAATAATTCTGTATAGCGGTATTCGAATTATCTTCAAAATCTTGAGAATTAAAAGAAGGAGATGAAACACTGGCTAATATTTCTCCGGTTTTTGGGTTGGTGACAACTATGGCAGCTTTGACGTTTTTTACTAATTCGTAAGCTTTTTTTTGCAGATCAAAGTCAAGAGCTAATTGAACGTTGCTTCCTGGAATGGGAGGAATAACATCAACAGTTTTTAAGTAATGTCCTTGAGCATCAATTTCAACCAATTTTTTACCCTGTTGCCCACGGAGTTGGCAGTCAAACAATTTCTCCACTCCTTTTTTTCCGGTTCGACTGCCTAATTGAAGCTTGATTTGACAGGTATCATTTTTTAGGTCATTAATATCGGCAATTTGTCGATAGCCAATCAAGGGGGAAATAGACTCCGGACTGTAATAGATCCTTTTTGAAATTATTTTTTGATTATTATTTAATAATCCCGGTTCAATTTTTTGATTGACATTGGGATTTAAACTTTGGGCGATCACAAATCCTTTGCGATCAACGATCTCTCCTCGGGGGGCTTCGATGACAATTTCTCTAAGCCGGTTCTGCTCAGAGAGAGTCCGATAATAGTTGCCTTTGACGATTGTTAATTGAAAAAGTCTCAAAAATAAAATAATAATAAAAAGAAAAATGAATATAATATAAGCAAAAAAAGTGTTTTCAACTAATTTATTATCAGACGAAATAAAATGCAATCCTTTTGAATCGCCTTTTTGAAAGAATGGAAGCCTGTTCATAAAAATAAAGTCGGGGTAGCGGGACTTGAACCCACGGTCTTCAGACCCCCAGCCTGACGCTTTAGCCATCTAAGCTATACCCCGTTTCGTTGATTTATTTTATCACAGATATGATCTATAATATGCGAATGGAAATAAAGATAATAAAAATCGAAAAACCTTCGGAAATTAATTTTATTTTAGCTCAGTCACATTTTATTAAAACAGTCGAGGATTGTTATGAAACATTAGTCGAAACAGTACCAGGGATCCAATTTGGATTGGCTTTTTGTGAAGCCTCAGGAGAAAAATTAATCCGCAAAGCCGGAACAGACGACAAAATGATCAAACTTGCCGTTGAAAATGCAAAAAAAGTTGGGGCCGGTCATTCACTGTTTATTTTTTTAAAAAACGCTTTTCCGATTAACGTTTTAAACAGAATTAAAAACATCAGTGAAGTTGTAAACATTTATTGTGCAACCGCCAATTCAATCGAAATTATAGTTGCCGAAACAAAACAAGGCCGGGGGATAATTGGGGTAATTGATGGTAGCTCTCCGGTTGGTGTCGAGAATGAAAAGGAAAAAAAATCAAGAAAAGAATTCTTACGAAAAATCGGCTATAAATCTTCTTAAGCTTTGGTGTAAAATATACCCATGGTAAAAATTTCTAACGATTTAGTAAAACACATGTCCAGACTGGCAAGAATACCGATCTCTGATGCTGAAGAAAAAGAGCTCGCAAAAGGATTTAATAAAACTCTGGAAGTAATTGACAACCTTTTTAAGGTTGATGTCAAAGGAGTTGAACCAACTCATCAGGTGACGGGGTTAGAAAATGTTTTACGGGAAGACATAGTTGATGATAAAAAAATGCTGACTCAAGAACAGGCTTTAAGTAACACAAAAAATAAACATAACGGATATTTTGTGGTTGACCAAATTTTAGCGGAAGATTAATATGAAGCTCAATGAACTAACTTTAAAAAAAGCCATCGATCTGATAGATAAAAAAGAAGTCGCTTTAAAAGACATATATCGAGATATTAACGAGAAAATGGAAGAAGATAGCAAAAAACTTAACATTTATCTTTCACTAGACAAAACCGCTGAAAAAAAAGCCGAAGAACAAAAAAATAAGCCGTTGAGAGGATTACCAATTGCCGTCAAAGACAATTTTTTGACAGTCGGATTGCCGACAACTGCTTCAGCAAAGATCCTTGATGGTTTTATGCCTCCCTATGAATCGACAGTTACAAAAAGATTAAAATCGGCAGGAGGAATTGTTATCGGTAAAACAAATATGGATGCTTGGGCACACGGGTCTTCAACGGAAACTTCTGATTTTGGTCCGACAAAAAACCCAAGAAACCCTGATTATTTACCAGGTGGTTCGTCCGGAGGAAGCGCGGCCGCAGTTGCAGATAATATGACAATTACGGCTATTGGTAGTGAAACAGCCGGTTCAATTCGTCAGCCGGCGGCTTGGTGCGGTGTGGTTGGGTTAAAGCCCACCTATGGCCGGACCAGCCGCTATGGGGTGGTTGCCATGGGATCATCTCTTGATTCCCCGGGTCCGTTAACTAAGACCGTTGAAGATTCAGCCGTGCTCTTAAATATAATCGCCGGTCGTGATGAAAACGACGCCACTACTTCTCCATTATCCGTTCCCGATTACACAAAAAATTTAAAAAAAGGCGTGAAAGGAATGAGAATTGGAATATGTTATATCGATAATCCAAAAATAAAAGGAACAGAAGCGGCAATATCTATTGAAAAAGCGGGAAAGATACTTGAATCTTTAGGGGCAAAAGTTGACATGGTATTGACATCACATCATTTGGAAAAAGGGAAAATATTAAATCATGAACACGCGATCAGTGTTTATACGATAGTGCAAAGAGCTGAAGTATCGAGTAATTTATCTCGATATGATGGGGTCAGATATGGAAAAGATAGGAGTTTTTTTGGTCATGAGGCAAAAAATAGGATAATGCTTGGAGTATTTGGTTTATCAAGTTCAGTTAGTCAGGAGGAATTAGTATATGAATATGCTCAAAAAGTCCGCAGTCTTTATATAACAAATTTTAAGGAGCTATTTTCTCGTTATGACGTTTTGATTTCGCCAACTTCACCGAGTTACGCTTTGCCGCTTGGAGCAACCTCCGGCGATGCGATGTTTGGAGAATTGCAGGATATGTTGGTTGAGCCAAGCTCTTTAGCTGGTAATTGTGGTATTTCAGTACCCTGTGGGTATAATTCAAAAACCAATCTTTACCTCGGATTAAATATAATGGGAGATTATTTTAATGAAGAAAAAATTTTACAAGTTGCCAGTGCTTATGAAGAAGCAACTACGTGGAATTCTTGGTTAAAAAAGATATGACAGATTATTTACCAATCATCGGGATGGAAATTCACGTTCAACTAAAGACGAAAACAGGTTTATTTTGCGGTTGTAAAAATGATTCCAGCGCCAAAGCACCAAATATCCATACCTGTCCTGTTTGTTTGGGTCTTCCCGGAGCGCTTCCTATTGCTAATAAAAAAGCTATAGAATGGACGGTTAAATTTGGATTAGCGTTAAACTGCAAAATAAACAAAAACTCAAAATTCGATAGAAAACATTATTTTTATCCAGATCTGCCAAAGGGCTACCAGATCAGCCAATATGATCTGCCCTTTTGTTTTGAGGGGTTTGTTAACACATCCTTCGGTAAAGTGAAAGTGGGAAGGGTTCATTTAGAAGAGGATGCCGGAAAATTGATCCATGAAACCATAAATGGTAAAAAAGTAAGTTTGGTAGATTTTAACCGAAGCGGGGTTCCTTTAATAGAAATTGTAACAGGGCCGGACATGCATTCTTCCATTCAGGCGAAAGAATATGCCAAAAAAATAAAACAAATTGTCCGCTACCTTGATATCGGCAACTGTGATATGGAAAAAGGAGAAATGAGGTTGGAGGCAAATATATCATTACAAAAAAAAGGAGAAACAAAGTTGCCTAATTATAAAGTTGAGTTAAAAAACATTAATTCATTTCGGTTTTTGGAACGGGGGATAGAATATGAGATCAAAAGACAGAAGGAAATATTAGATTCCGGAAAAACGCCGGTGCAGGAAACCAGAGGATTTAATTCCGAAAAAGGAATTACCTATACTCAAAGATCGAAGGAAGAAGCGGCTGATTATCGTTATTTTCCAGATCCCGACCTTCCACCAATCAGACTTGATGATAGATGGATGGACGAAATAAAATCAACAGAACCGGAGTTAATTGATTCGGTTTTTGCCCGTTGGGAAAAAGATTATAAAGTAGATAGAAAATTTACGGAACTGCTTTTCGAAACCGCTGAGGAGTCAAAATGGTTGGACAATCTATTTTTTGAAGCAAAAAAACAAAAACTTGATGTTGTTAGGCTAGTTAACCAACTTGTTAATAGAAAAATAAAGACCGCCTTTGATAAAAACAGTCTTTACCAAATTTTGAATGATTTTAAAAAGTCAGTCGCAGTAGACGACATTACCGATGAACAGTTGTTGGTGATAATCAAAAAAATCCTATCAATAAACCAAAAAGCTGTCGCAGACTATAAATCAGGCAAGACCAACGTAATAAATTTCTTAGTTGGGATGGTGATGAGAGAGGCCAAAAAAAAGATTGAGTTTAAACGCCTCGAATCTCTAATAACTTCAATGATTAGGTAATATATAATTTCTTTATGCCTTTTTCGTTGATTTTATTCTTTATTTCAATTACAGGAATATTTTTAAGTGATATTTTTGCTAATTACAACACTTCACAGTTTGGCTTTTATTTGGCTTTATCGTCTCCTTTTTTTATCTTTTTGTTAGTTAAAATGGAGAAGAAGAAAATATATCTTCCGATTAAAGAAACTTTTTTTTATTTTTTATTTATCTCCTTTTCTACTGTTTCTGCTTTTTTTGCCATAGATAGAGAAATGGCGCTTCAAGGTCTGCTAACATATATAGTTGGTTACCCTTTTTTTATTTTTGTTTTTAATTACCAAAGGGAGCTGATGAAGTCTTTTAAGTGGTTTTTAATATCAATTTCAATATTCTCGTGTTTTTTATTTTTAATAAATAAAATTTTTGTTTTGAAACTATTTAGTAATTGGAGTTTTTTTTATGAAGGTTTTTTTCATAATGAATTAGGAAACTTCCTGGTTTTGGGAATAATTATTTGTTTGTATGAAATATTATTTAATTACAAAAATAAATTAAAATACGCCTTATTTCTTATTTTGCCGTTTTTTATTCTTTCATATTCAAGAACAGCCTATTTGTCGGTCATTGTCATAAGTATTTTATTTCTTTTTATTAAAAATAGTTTATTCAATTTTAATAAAAAGATTATTTTGTTAAATATAATTTTAGTCGGAGTAATCATATTTTTTAATACGACAAAGGAAGTTAACAAAATATTTCCGGATCCGGTCAGAAATTTTTTAGAAAAAAGGTTATTGCTCCCAAAAGGAAAAAGCTTAACCGGTAAGAGACAGCAACACTATTACTATACATGGTTGACAATTTTGGAAAGGCCGTTATTTGGAGTTGGTCCCAATAATCTTTATTTTTCAACCATAAAAAAACAATTCAATGATGAAGAGGCAACAACTACCGCACACAATCTGTTTTTGGACATTTTAGCTGAAAATGGAGCATTTGCCGTAATTAGCTTTTTATTTTTTTTAACCTTCGCTTTTATCAAAATGAAAAAAGATTTATATTATTATCTTTTCTTATCTTTGAGTCTGGTCTTTTTATTTGATTTTAGCTATAAATATATATCTGTTTTTCTTTTTTGGATGATTTTAATGGGAATATCTACCAACAATAACAAAAGTAATTATTGGTTAGATAACAAGGTTTTTTTCTTGTTAATTACGGCTATATTTTTTATCGGTCAGCTAATTATGATAGGAAAAATTTTTACTAATATCGGATTAGCCGATTTGTCATTAAAGATATATCCGTTAAACAGCAAAGGATATGAAGCGTTAATAAAACAGAATATTAGTAAAGGGGAATATGGAAAAGGAATAATGAATTTGCGTCAGTATGATAATTATTTTGAAAATGACTATATCTCAAATTATAAAAAAGGAATGTTGAGTATTGATTTAAATGATAAAAAATCGGCTGTTTATTATTATGAAAAAGCCCTTTATAATAGTCCATTATTAAGTTTGTCATTATTAGATAAAATTTTTGCTTTAAACATAGATATTTTAGGAAAAAAAACAGGGAAGTTAAAAACCGAGGAATTCATTATCCAATTTAAAAAGAAAGTTTTAATTCCAAAAAAAAGCGATGTTGAAACAATCCTTAAAGATTTTTGTTTTGATAATAATCTAAAATGCCAATAATTTTATTCTACTTATCATTTTTTTTAATAAGACTTCCTCCTCTATTATTACCATTTAACCTTTCAAGCCACGTTCTTTTTAGAATATTGAATTTGATTCTTCTAACAAAGTTGATTTTTTTTGATAAGAAAAAGATCAATCTTAAAGGAATAACTATTTTACTTATAATATTTTTTATTTATCAATCTTTATCAGTTATTAATGTTCTAAACTTTAATACTTTCTTATATTTTTATGAAAGACTCATCGCGGTGATAATTTTTACCTTAGTTTCTTATTTGTTATTAGACGGCAGGAAGAAAACTGAAACAGTCATCAAATTAATTAATTTAACCGTGGTGATCAATGTCTTTCTGGAGCTGTCAATGTTCTTTTTTCCTCAAGTAATCAATTTTCTTTACGGCTTTATTCATCAGTCGGTCCTCGATATATTTACCTTTAATATCAACAGGGGAAGGTTGTACTTTGAATCTTACGGAGAAATTTTTTTACCGGTGACTTTATATTTATTTATAAAGGAAAAAGTTTTGGTTAAAAAATTTATTTATTGGACTGCTTCTTTAGGAATCGTTTTATTGGCTTTTTGGTCCAACTATCGGGATCGGTTTGTAGTTGCCTGTTTCTCGTTATTAATCACGTTAATAATATTTAGAGAAGACATCTTGAAAATGAAGATAAAGCAAAATATTATTTTTTTATTGGTTACTGCGTTAATCTTTATCAGTGGATTTTTCTATATTTACCAGACAAAAGGATATTCAGTGATAGATAGATTATTACTTCAAGATAAAGAGGAAGATATTGGAAGCCTGACTTCCCGGGGGATATTGATCAATGAAGCCATATCGATAGGTAAAAAATTCCCTTTAACCGGTGTGGGATTGGGTAATTATTACGATCATTTACCGTCCTTTATGAAAAATAGAAGATATCAGATGATCGGGATGAATAAACAGTTTTTTGATGCAACCTTGCTTTATCCTCATAATCTATTAGTTCAGGTATTTGTTGAAACCGGATTAGTAGGCTTGCTGTCTTTTTTATTTATTCTCGGAATATTTGCTAAAAAAGATCTAAAAATAATAAAAAGTAATGAAGATATTTCCAAGGCCTTAATCATCTCTTTTTGGGCGCTTATTCTTTACGCGATGTTCAATCCAAGGACCTATCTGACATTTTATACGAACTTTTTTATTTTAAGAATACTTATCGAATCGTTTACGACTCAATCAATTCGGGAAATGGTGTAGTTACTGAAATTAAAATTGTTGGTAAATATACTGATGTTTTTCCCCACCGTAATTGTTCTATCCTCGCCGAAAATCAGTAAGTTGTCAACTTTTTTTAACCGCATTTTAGCTTTAACAGTCAAAGCATTACCATTATCGACAATTTCTTTACCAACAACTTCAAAAACTTTATTCTCCCCATCAAAATAATAATCATCAATTTTTATTGCCTCATATTCCCAAGCAAAGGGATTTTCTTTAGTAATATAAATGTATTTTTCAATATATTCATCTTTAATAGGCTGTTTCGAAAAAGAAACCACAGTTCCGGAAACCTGGACGTTCGATATATCAAGGTCAATAGGGGAACCAATAGCAACCATTGATCGGTTAAAATAATACGAACTGCCATTTTTACTTGTCGTGACCTTAAGTTTAAGAGTCAAATAAGTATTATATTGATCGTTATCCTGACTTAACAGCTGAGAATTAATTCCGGATATAGGGACAGGATAATAGTTTATTTTTAAAACTTTAGCTTCAGGATCCTCATAAGGCTTGCTTAATGAATTGACCAGCCATAAAGGCGGTTCTGCGGTTGTTGCCCACCACAAACCCTGACCGATTTTTACTTTGGCGAAAATATAAGTTTGTTTTGAAATAAATAATTTATTAAAAGAAAATAAAGCAACAAAAATAATAAAAACTGTGAAAATAAATAAAAAACAATTTTTTTTGATAAAATGAAGAAGCTTTTTCATAATCGAATTATACTATAAACTATGCCTAATCAAAAAAATCCGCTGTTTCTAAATATTGCCGGATTTAATATCAAAATAAACTTTAAATCAACAGAGTGGGAATTCGCCCTTAAATTAAAAGAAAAAGAGATTAATAAATTCTGGAAGGGGTTCATAACAATAGAACCGGTAAAAGTAGATTTTACACTTAATTTTGTAGAGAGAAGTTATTTGGAGGTTATATATAAAAAAAAAGAAAAAAAACAGTTTATGAGTTTTTATGAAGAAAAAAACAGTAAGGAAATAAATACCTTCTATCAAGTCAGTATTTTTCAATTTCAAGTGATTTTAAGGCAAATAATAAGCCGGTTGCTAACCAACAACGGTTTTATACTTCACGGATCAGCTTCCAATATCCATGGACGGGCATTTTTGTTTACAGGTGATAACGGTGCAGGCAAATCAACGACAATGAAACTATTAAAACCGTATTATCCGGCCCTAGCTGACGACACGGTAATTATCAGAAAAGAAAATTGTGAATATTATCTATATCAGACACCTTTTATCGAAAAAGAATGGTGGGTTAAGAAAAATAATCAAAAATTACCTTTAGGAAAAGTTTATTTTTTAAAAAAGCAAAATTTTTTCAAAGAAGAAATTATTAAGGAAAGAGGTCTTATTTTTGAAAAAATTATTAAGCAGTTTTGGACGGAGGAAGACGAATTTATGAGCAAGAAAACAAAATTAATATATAGGTTCACCCATAGTTTTAATAATTTTTATTATTTTTATTTTGCTAAAAATAAAAGGAAGCTATTAGATTTTATTCAAAAAAATGAAATATAAAATAAAAAAAGGGTTGATTTATGAAAAAAAAGGTAAAAAAATTACCATTTTTGACCCTGACAAATCTACAATAATAGAATTAAATGAAACAGCCTGCTATATTTTTGAAAAACTCAAAAAAAGAATAATGGTAAATAAAATTATTACCTTAATGGTTGAAAAATATAATTTAACAATTAAAAAGGGGGAAAACGACGTTAAAAATCTTATATTAAAATTATTAAAAGAGGAAGTAATTAAGTAAAAATAACTATAACCAACATCCACAACTTCCTGGCGATCTTGTTCCATTAACACAAGTACAACCAGCTAAGAGAATTCCTTCTGTATTATTAAATTGATTACGGGAATTTCTGTAAAACAGGTTAAATTTTATTTTTTTAATAATAACTTTTGGTTTGTGATATTTAGATCTCATATCATTTAAAAATGATCAATTCATTAAATTTAAAGCCGTCTTTAACGAATTGACTTAGATCATAATAACGGGTAACCTTAATTTTATCGCCGTTTTTTAAAGCCAACAATGCCTGATCATCAGCCAGTGTTTTATCTTCCCCTTTTTGAAAGAATATTTTTCTTGGAAATTTTGACTTCGTGACAGAGCTATTGAATTTTTCAATTAATACGTTTTTATCATCAATTAAGTCAAACGTTATTTGATCTCCACTAATTTTAAAATTGACAACAGAGCCGGTTATTTCCTGGAGCAGAGTATAGCTCCAATCGTCTTTAGTGATAGTCCCTAAATATTGAATAGCAGTAGGATCAAAGGCTAATTTGTCCGAGGCAACGTTCTGGCAGTTAAGACAAGGGGTAGGTGTTAATCCACTAGGTTTTAGTTTATTATTTGGTTTACCTGAAAATAAATAGAAAACTTCTCCTACGGCAACCGCTAACAAAACAAAAAAAATTATTTTTAAAATTTTACTTGAACTATTCATAGATTCAGTGTAGGAGAACTAAAAACATTTTTCAATAGGTTATTAAATTTTTGCGATATGCTGAATACTACAGCGTTTATAACCTTCGGATAGGTAAAGATCAAAATTTTTTTATAAAAGGGCTGGGGAGAAAGTGAAAAAAGAACAAAAAAGCGGTTAATGCCCATTGATAACCGATCTTGATCATCAAATATATTAATATTTTCATATTTCTTTATTTTTTTTAAAAAAACAGCATTGTAATGAGTTTTGTAATACTTATTTAATAAATAAAAAACCGGTAAAATAAAGTTGTTAAGACGGTATTTATTGAGCATATCAATTAATGCAGACCTAAAGTGCGACTTTCTGATAACTTTATTCAACAATTCGAAGCGGTAAGGTCCAATAAAATTATGCCGAAAAAGATGAAAGGCGAGAAAGATGATCGAATTAACAGGAGATAGGAGAAAAAAGCTGGAGCCGTTTAATGTAACTTTTATTTTTTCTCTAAAAAATTTATCCGTTATTTGATCAATATATTTTTGCAGATACAAAGCCTCAAGAGAACCCAGTTGATTCATTAAAAAAATAGCTTCCTGATGGATATCAAAGACAACTGGAAAGCCGTTGATCAATTTATAGAATGAAATTTCCGAAGTTTTATCCTGAAGTTTTTTTTGAAATGAAGATAGGGAGCTGTCGGCTAATTTATAACCAAATTTAAACATAACCCGCTGTATTTTTTCAAAATCCGGACGCCTTATCATAATATCAGCGTCTTGATAGATTCGGCGGGGGTGGGTTTTTTCATAATATAAATGAACCGGAAGGCCTTTAAGAAAAACATAATCAATTTTTTCCCTGTTAAAAGCATTGACGATCTTTATGATCTCTTTAAAATATAAGCTCGACTGGATTAGGTATATCATTTCCGGATCAATAATTTTATTTTTTCTTTTTACGGACGTGACTTTTCCAACTATATTTCGGAGATAGATTTTTCCATCAGACTCAAGATTGTTATCACCTTTTGTTACTAAATATTTCTTAGCTTTATAGATAACCCGATGGGTAAAGGCAATATTTTTTTTAAAAATCAGGATCAAATCATTGGTTTTTATTTTTGAAAAACTGATTTTTTGATAATTAACCAGATCCATCGGATGAAGAAGTGGAAGCATGCTTTCTCCGTCAGCCTGAAGGGAAAACGATCTTCGTTTGCTAAGTTGTTTTAAAATATCCTTATTCATATCCTTGTTTTTGGATATTAAAATATTTAGCGTAAATGCCTTTTTGTATAACTAAATCCTCATGTTTTCCCTGTTCAACAATCTGTCCATCTTCAATCACGTAGATTTTATCAGCCATTCTTACCGTTGAAAAACGGTGGGAAATAAAGATCAGGGTTTTTTTATGATAGGTTTTTTTTAAATTATTAAATATTTTAAACTCAGCTTGGGCATCAATGTTGGAAGTTGGTTCATCCAGAACCAAAATGGGGGCATTTCGGTATAAGGCCCTGGCAATCGCCAATTTTTGCCATTGGCCGACCGAAATTTCCTCCCCGTCTTCAAACCAACGGCCAAGAATTTGGTCGGTTTTTTTCGGCAAATCAAGCAGGTCATTACCCTGTGCGCTGGCCAATGCTTCTTTTACGCTCTTTTTTTTAACATTACCTATATCTCCGAATTCAATGTTTTCTTTTACTGTCAGATAATATTTAGCAAAATCCTGGAAAAGGACTCCTAAGTGCCGGTACCAGTCATCAAGGTCAACATTTTTCAGATTATTACCGTCAACCAATATCCTTCCCGAGGAGGGATCATAAAAACGGAAAAGAAGCTTGATCAAGGTTGTTTTACCGGCTCCGTTTGGTCCGACGATGGCAATATCCTGACTGGTTTTTATAGTCAGATTGATATTTTTTAAAACAAATTTTTTACTGCCCGGATAAGCAAATGACACATTTTCAAATCTTATTTCCCGAGGAATAAGATTTTTTAATCTTTTTGAAATTTTATTGGTTTTTACATTATTTTTTATACTAAGAAGCTTGAAATAATCTTCAACATAAAGGTTATTTTCAACAATACTGCCGATATTAACTAAAAGACTTGATGTTTGACCGGTAAAAGTAAAGATCGCATTAAGAAAAAAAGTAAAGTCTCCAAGGGAAAATCTTTGACTAAAGATAATCTGATTAATGAAGTTTTTCAAGAAAAAAAAGATAATGACAGGAATAAAAAATGAAGCTAAAGTTGAAAAAAAAATATATTTTAAGATCGGTTTTTTATATTGATCGACTATTTCATTTTGCAGTAATTTAGTTTTTTCCAGGAAAAATTTTTTTAAATTATAAATTTTTATTTCAGAGAGAGTATTAAAGTTAGTAAAAAGATAACGCATGTACCAAAGGTAATTTATTTTTTTTGAGTTTTCGGTATAGATAGACCAATAAATATTTCCGTATTTAGCCCGGAAAAAATATAAAGGGGTTGAGAGGATAAATAAGACAATCAAATAGACAGGGTTAAACCGCAAGGCAACAAAAAAAGCGAGAATCAATGAGGCGGAACTGTAAATCATATAATTAATTGTTCGAAGATTTTCAAACAACCGCCAGCTATACGTATCTTCAACCTTAGCTATTAGGTTTCTTACTTCACCGTTTTCCAGATTAGAAAAATCCAGATGGGCTAATTTTTGCATGAAAAGCCGGGTAAGGACATTTTGGAATTTAGAACGGAGGATATACTCAAAATATTGAGTGTTTAATACGTTTGTGAAAAAACGGGAAAAATATTCAGACATTAGATAGGAGCCGACAATAAGAAAGACAAAAGTAATTTCTTTATTCACTAGACTTTTAAAGACCTGATCGATCATTAATTTATATAAAAAGAAGACAATAAAAAGAAGAAGGGCGGAAAAAAATGAAGTAATAAAATAACCTAAAAGAAATTTTTTATCTTCATCCCAGGCAATTTTAAGAAGAGAAAATAAATTATTGACGATTTTTTTTGGTTTATCCATGACGAGATATATTATAATAGAAAGGATATGACAGTAAGAGATAAAAGACCCTCATGGGACGAATACTTTATGATGATGTCTGACGTGGCAAAACGGAGAGCTGATTGTACAAGACGTCAAGTGGGAGCTATTATTGTCAGGGATTTCAGAATTATTTCGACAGGATATAACGGGACGCCTCACAAAATTAAAAACTGCAGTGAAGGCGGTTGTTTACGCTGCCGAAGGCGGGACAATGGGGAAATAAAAGGTTATGAATACGAAGAAAGCTGTGTCTGCATACACGCGGAACAAAATGCCATTATTCAAGCTGCCTATCATGGATCGTCTACCCGCGGGGCAACTCTTTATTCAACCGCTAATCCTTGCTCAAGTTGTGCAAAGATACTGGCCAATGCGGGAATTATTAGGGTTGTTTGTAAAATGGAACATCATGATAAAGCGGGAATAGAACTACTTAAGAAGGCGGGGATAATTGTTGAGATAAAATGAGTCTAATAAGTCAAATTAGACCAATTAGTCAAATATGAAAAAGACAATATCAATTCTATTTATATTATTATCTCTCCCCCTCTCCATCTTTGCCTCTGCTCCTAACAACAAGTTCGGCATTTCCTTGGCCCAACCAAACACAGATCAATTTACTCAGGTGAAAGAATTAATTAATTCTAATAATGGAGACTGGGGATACGTTACTTTAATAATTCAGGAAAACGACCGTGATAAAAATAAATGGCAGGATATATTTAATCTTATGCGTCAGGATCATTTAATTCCAATTATCAGGTTAGCCACTCAGCCTGAAGGAGAAAACTGGCGCCGTCCGGAAATAAAAGATGTTAAGGAATGGGTTGACTTTCTTGACTCCCTTAATTGGGTAGTGAAAAATCGTTATGTAGTTCTGTTTAATGAGCCGAATCATGGAAGTGAATGGGGTGGGGAAGTTGATGAAAAAAGTTATGCTGAGATTGCGGCAGAATTTGCGAAAAGATTGAAAGAAAAAAACAAAGATTTTTTTATTATGCTAGCGGGATTTGATGCGTCGGCACCTTCTTGGCCTCCCGGAATGGAAGATGAGGAGGTGTTTTTAAGAAGACTGTCTTCGTACGAAGACAGTCTTCAGTATATCGATGGCTGGGCAAGTCATTCTTATCCAAATCCCGGCTTTTCCGGTAGTCCTTTTACTTCCGGGCGGGGAACGGTCAGAACTTATGAATGGGAACTGGGGTTATTGCGAAATTTAGGAGTAACAAAAGAATTACCGGTATTTATTACGGAAACAGGATGGAAACGGGGGGGAGAGCAAATAGTTGCGGAAAATTTTCAGATAGCTTTTGATCAGATCTGGGGCCCAGATACCCGGGTAGTAGCCGTTACTCCATTTGTTTTTGATTATCAAGGTGAACCATTTCTTGAATTTTCCTGGAAGAAATTTAATTCACAGGAATATTATATCCAATATTCGACTGTCCAAGCAATGTTAAAAATAAAGGGAGAGCCGGAACAAATTGAAAAAGGCTGGATAAATTTTAAGTTCCCGACAGATCTAGTTGTCCAATCAACTTATAATTTTAAAATTAAATTAGAGAATCTAGGGCAAGCGGTTTGGGATAAGAATAATAATTATAAATTAATAATTAAAAGTGAAAAATCAGAGAACCCAGAATACATATTTGAGGATTTAAAAGATATTAACCCGTTTGAAGAAAAAGAGGTTTATTTTACTTTGAAAACGAATGAAAATTTAGCGCAGAAAAAAATTAAATTTATTCTGCAAAAAAATGACAAAAATATTTTAGAAAGCGATGATTGGAACATAAGTATATTGCCATTACCTTCCTTGAAATTTAAAACAGGGTTTTTTCCTTTTGGAAAGGGGAGGGGAGACGACTACGAAATCCAGATCTTTAATGTTGATGACAGGTTGGTTTTTAAGAAAAAAAAGCTGACGGTCAAACAAGGTTTGGGAGAATTAAAAGATATTCAAAATATCGCGCTTGATGAACTATATAGAGTGGTTTTACTGAAGCCCTATCACCTACCAAGACAAGAATTTTTTGTTTTCAAAAAAGATAATAATGAAATAAAATTTAAATCATTACTGCCATTTGATCTTAACAACGACGGGGCACTTAACTTCAAAGACATACTTAGACTGTTAGGACGTTGAAAATAAGGAAAAAATATAATATAATTTATCCTCAATAATATGTTAAATATGAGGGAGACGCCCCAAAAATTTTTTGATTATGAAAAAAGGTATCAATTACTTGGTCCGACAAAAGTTCCTTTAGGTGCCTTCGTTAAAGATACCCTACCCTTTTTAGGGCGGAATGGCGAGATTGTGTATAAAAAAGCACTAACCCTTAAGAGAGAATGGTCGAGCGCCGACTACCAAGCAATGACTAAGGGAAGAACACAATTTCAGAAGGAAGATTATCAAATTGTTATAATTCCTCCACGAAATCCTACAAGTGAAAATAAAGACTTTACTGAAGATTTTTTAAAAAAATTGAAAGATAATAAATCAGGAAAATATCCGGTAGCAACATTATCAAGACAGGATTATAAGGGGGATACCGGTGATCAAGGAAGGAACATTATTGGAAGAAAGAAAGTGAGAACAGTTTACATTGTTGCTTCGATCGTTGATGATCACGATTTGGTAGATGTTCTACATGTGGCCCATAAATATAAAGAATATGGAGAAGATGTTGAAATCAATTTAATAGCTCCCTTTATAAAAGGTGAAAGAGATGATAAGACAGTTGAAATTACAGGTAAAGAAAAAGTAAAAAAACACACCGGAAAGATCCCATCGATCGCTGTTACAATGCAGGCACTTTCACCATTTATTAACAATATTTATACTTATGAGACCCATTCATCCGCCGCTCAAGCTTTCTCCGCAGTTTATGGTATGAGATTGATTCCCGTATCATTACAAAATGAATTAATCGGAGCCTTTTTGAACAGTCAAAAAGCGTTTGATCCAAATGATTGGCTTGAAGTCAGACCTGATTTTGGTCGTACCATGGTTGCAAGAAGAATATGCGACATTTTAAAAATGAAGGGAGTGTCACTCTCAAAATTTCGTAAAGGCGATACGATTGAGAGCTCTTCAAATCCGTTAACAGAAGATGAGATAAGATTGTTATCTGGACACAATGTGTTGCTTTATGATGATGAAGCCGCCACGTTTGGAACGGTGGCAGATATAACGTTGAACCATCTATTAAAAGCAAATGTTAAAAGCATTAATATTCTTTTAGGTCATGGAAGGCTACAAAGAGGTTGGGATAAAAATTTAGAAATAATGATTAAAACCTGTAATGAAAAAAATATTCCGCTAAAAATATTTATTACTAATTCCAGGGTTCCTATTAATACATCTGATTTAAGTGGATTTATTAAAAATCATCATGGAAAGATAGAAATCGTTTCTATTGCTCAAAAAAACATTGATTTAATTGAAGCAATAACTAAGGGGGTAGATCTATTTCATGACTATTATTGGGAACGGTCAATATTGCAGGCGATAGATGGTTACGATAATAAAAAAAAATAGAAAAGGGAATTACAGTTGGTGGCATCTACAAATATTATGCTATTTCTTATGAAGTGCATGGATAGCGGCAACAATGGCAACAACATCTCCTGAACTGGTTGTAATTTCCGGGGGATTATAAACCCACTTACTTGGTATTACGGCTACGGAATAACCATCATCAACTTGATAATAACCTTTTTCGATTAAACTGTCCTGCCCAAGTTTTTTGGCAAAAAATAGCAAGTCTATGTAGCCTTCAAGCTTTAATGCTCTGGATGGCCTGTCGCTTTTTGGATCTTGGGCGGAAAACACGCCGCGAATCCATTCCGTAACAATTTTTTTGGCATACATCAAAGATCCAACTTCGTTTGCCATATCATCTTTTGTAGCATTTTTTCGCACACATATATCAATATTTTGACCATGAACGTGGACTCTATCGACATTTAAATACTTAGCTAACGCAACAGCATTATTATAAACACTCATAGGATCACTTCCTCTTATAACTTCAATATTAAAGTCATCGCGTTCTTTTATTGCCTCCACGAGTTTGATTAATTCCTCATCATTTAAACTAAAGCTGCTAATATTATCTTTTAGAACATCCCTCAAATATCTAATATCTTTTTTAGTATCACCAGAAAATTCATATAGTATTTCTACTCCCTGTTGCCTTAATATTCGGAATTGGTCACGTAATCTTATTGAATTTTTTTTATAATCGGCGTCATCCTCATATCTCTGTAAATAATTTGGGGTCGTTGTAAAAAATTTCTTTATACCTAATTCTTTGAATTGCTGCAAAGCTATGTCGGGAAACAGAAAGATAGGATCGACTTTAACAATTTTTTCATCTTTATCATAATAATCATTTAAAAAAATAAATCGGTTAGATTCTGGAGAGGTAACTATTCTGCCTTCAAAACGCACTGATACATTTGCTTTACGTTCAATCACCGGATTAACCTTGGTAGGATCATTTTCATTTGAGGCATCTTTCTTTTCTATTATTTCGATCCGACCGCTCGGAGCAATAAAAAGAAAATGGGGATTATTATTAAATGCTTGAATCTGCCCGGGTGAGGCAAATTGAGAATGTACAATGATTCCTGGCTCTCCGATTTGATCAAGAAGGTCTGAGACTTGGGCGGCAGCACCCCCGACTTTTATCATATCAGTTTCAAAAACATTTTCGATCCATTTTCTCAATTCCTTGGCTGATCCCGGCGCATTATCTAAGTCGGCTATTTTAATTCTACCTCCTTCTTTGTCACGAAACATTCTTAAGACAAAACCAACCACTTCGGCCTTGGTTCTTACCTTTAAAGGTAGTGTTTTTTCATCCGGATTATCAATTATCTTAAAAATTTCCTCAATAACACCTTTTCGATCTTTACCTAAAACAGCACCTTCCTTAATTGCATCATCTAAAGCCCTGTCTATTTTTCTTTGAGCATTTTCTTCACTTAAGTATGAAACAGCATCGATATTTGAGGTTGAGCCAAAAAGCATCGTTTCATTAGTAGGTTCGCGATAAATATTATTTTCAAATAATTGATCCATATTTTCAATAACCGTTTTTACTCTTAAGGGATCTATCCATGGACTTAAAGTTTCCCCCCTTCGAACGGGACTAGTCATAGTTAAAAAATCAAGATATTCTTGAATCTTTACACCAGGAAATTTAGTTGCGAAGCTTTGAGGAAGTTTATCATGGCCATTATCTCTTTTGTCGAAATGAATATTCGTAATGAACAATTTCTTTAAGAGCTCAGCCATATAATTAAGCCAGCAGTATAACAAAAACTCTTAATTATTTCAAATACTTAAGAAGATCATTTTCTTAACTTTTCACAAAACCTCTCCAATCTATCCAGCCCGCGTTTAATATGATCCATGCCGGTGGCAAAGCTTAAGCGGATGTATCGGTCATCGCCAAAGGCAACTCCGGGGATAACGGCTACATAAGCATCCTCCAGCAGTTTTTGGCAAAAAACCATCGACCCCTTAATTTGTCCGCTATAAAATTTTGAAACATTGGCAAAAACATAAAAAGCGCCATCGGGCCGGGGAGCAATTATTCCTTCAATTCTATTTAAACGGTCAACCATAAAATCACGGCGTTTTTTAAATTCATAAACCATTTTTTCAACATGGTCTTCCGGTCCGTTAATAGCCGCAAGAGCCGCTTTTTGAGAAATTGATGATGGACTTGATGTTAAATGGTCCTGAAGCCGGGTTGCCGCCTTAACAATCTCTTCTTCAGCGGCCGCATAACCTATCCTCCACCCGGTCATTGCATAAGATTTTGAAACACCGTTGATGACGATAGATAATTTTTTGATTTTTTCATTGACCGAAGCAATACTGATATGTTTTTTTCCGTAAATTAATTTCTCGTAAATTTCGTCACTCAATATATAAATATTGTGTTTCAAACAGATAGCCGCAATGTGTTTTAATTCTTTTTCGTCGTAAACAACCCCGGTTGGATTTGACGGAGAATTAAAAATAAGCATTTTTGTTTTTGGGGTGATCGCTTTTTCCAGGTCCTGGGGATTAATTTTAAAATTGTTTGTCTTTAAAAAAACACATTTACCGTCAGCTATCTTTACCATTTCTTCATAACTGACCCAGTAAGGAATCGGGATAATAACTTCGTCTCCCGGATCAACGGTTATCATGATCATATTGAATAATGATTGTTTTGCCCCGGTTGAAACAATAATATTTTTTGGTTCATAGTCAAGCCAATTATCGCGGCGGAATTTGGCGCAAATGGCCTCTTTAAGTTCAATGATCCCGGAAGTGGCTGTGTATTTGGTGAAGCCCTCATCAATCGCCTTTTTTGCTGCTTCCTTAATATGAGACATCGTATCAAAGTCCGGTTCTCCGGCGCCAAAAGAAACAACATCAAGCCCCTGCTTTTTCATTTCTTTGGCTTTGGCGGTAATTGATAGGGTAAGAGATGGGTTAATATTCTGAGCACGCTTCGAAATCTTCATAATATTTTGTTAATTTTCAATTTTCAGTTTTCAATTTACATTGAATTACACAATGATTCAATGTCTCAATTGAAAATTGTCAAAATGAAAATTTATTGAAAATTGTAAATTGGTAATTGAAAATTATATTTTCGGACCGGAATTTATAATTTCTTCATGGATGCCGGCAAATTTATTCAGATTTTCTGTAAAAAGTATAGCTAATTTTTTTGCATGAGTAATATATTCCTCCGGATTTTTCCACAAATTTTGAGGTTCGAGAATATTTTTATCGACCCCGGGAACCTCTTTTGGAATAAAAAGATTAAAAATCCTATCCTGATGACAGGGGACATCATTCAATTTTCCCGATAAAATTGCGCTGACAATTGCCCTAGTTTCTTTAATCGGTATTCTATATCCTGTTCCGTACGGTCCGGCCATCCAGCCTGTATTGACCAAGAAAACTTTTGTCCGGTACCTTTTTAAATATTTTTGCAGCAAAGATAGATATATCATCGGTTTTAACGGCATAAAAGGAGCGCCGAAAAAAGCGGAGAAAGTCGGTTTTGGTTCTTTAATTCCCCGCTCGGTCCCGGCCAATTTTGAGGTGTATCCCGATAAAAAGTGGAAGGCTGCCTGATTTGGAGTTAGGCGGGCAACCGGAGGTAAAACTCCGCTGGCATCAGCCGTTAAAAAGATCACATCTTTCGGATGTTTTCCAAGACCGTTTTTTACTGCGTTCTGTATAAATTCCAAGGGATAACCGGCCCGGGTATTTTCCGTAAAAGAATCATCTTCAAAATCAAAACTGCCGTCTTTATTAACGACAATATTTTCAGTCAGGGTGCCCGGCCGGTGGATAGCTGACCAGATCTGCGGCTCCGACTCTTTTTTTATACGAATACATTTGGCGTAGCATCCGCCTTCAAAATTAAAAATCCCGTTTTTGCTCCAACCGTGCTCATCATCACCGATCAGGTAACGGTCAGGATCGGCAGAAAGCGTTGTTTTTCCCGTTCCCGAAAGTCCGAAAAACAAAGCGGTTTGCTTGGTATTTTTTTCAACATTAGCCGAACAATGCATTGGAAAAACATTTTTTTGGGGAAGGAGATAGTTCATATACGAAAAAACGGATTTTTTTATTTCGCCGGCATATTTTGTTGTACCGATCAAAATAGTTTTTTTGTCAAAGTTTAAAATAATAAAAGCGTCTGAATTGGTGCCGTCTGTTTTTGGATCAGCCTTTGTTGATGGGCTGGCATAGATAGTCAAATCAGGCTTGAATTTATCTATCGTCTTTGGCCGCCGGAATAAATATGTGACAAACAATGCCTGATAGGCAGTTTCTGAAATAACTCTGACGGAGAGCTGATATTTTTTGTCTGCCCCAACATAAGAATCAACAATAAAATGTTCCGGCAGATTATTTATATAATTTTTAGTTTTGGTTTCAAGTTTTTTATAGTGTTCGGGTGAAATAGGAACATTAATTTTTCCCCAATTTATTTTATTATGAACTTTTTTTGTATCAACGATAAAACGGTCTTGAGGAGAACGGCCTGTATACTGGCCGGTATAAACAACGAGGGTTTTGCTGGCGGACTCAATTGCTTCTTTTTTTTCGAGAACTTTTTTAACAAGAAAATCCACAGACGGATTATGGTAAATCTTTCCGCTTAACATAATGGTATTATACTATTTTTTTGTTTGGTTTTTGATTCCTTCAATTACCCGCTTTACTTCTTCATCCGGTGCCAAATAATAATGTTTAATTGATTTTAAATTTTCATCAAGCTCATAAACTAAAGGTATGCAATAAGGGACGTTTAAACTGACGATATCTTCATTGGAAATATTATCCAAATATTTAATAATCGCCCGTAGTGAATTATGATGGCCGGAAAGAATAATTTTTTTACCTGCCTTTATTTCCGGCTCGATCATTTTTTGAAAATATGGGACAGAACGATTGTAAGTGTCTTTTAAACATTCACTGGAAGGTAATAAAGAAGGGTCGATATTTTTGTAAACAGGGTCGTTGATTGGGTGTCTTGGATCGGCTTTTTCCAGCGGAGGAGGCGGAATGTCGTAGCTCCGGCGCCAAATATCAACCTGTTCTTTTCCATACTTAGCAACGGTTTCAGGCTTATTTAATCCTTGTAGAGCCCCATAATGTCGTTCATTTAATTGCCAGGCTTTAATGACCGGAATTTTTGATAAACCCATGGCCTCCAAAACTATTTCTAAAGTTTTTATCCCCCGTTTTAAGTAGGAAGTAAAGCCAAGGTCAAAAGTATATCCCAGCTCTTTTAATTTCAAACCGTATTTTTTTGTCTCTTCAATCCCGCTTGGAGCCAACCCAATATCGGTCCAGCCGGTGAAACGATTAGACCATTCGGACAAGCCATGACGGACAATTACGAATTTATACATAAGTTAATTAAAACTTTCTAAATATTCAACATTCTTTTTCAAATCCTTCGCTTTTGTTAAAAAACTTCCCGGACAAAGAATATCGGGTTTATATTTTAACCTATTTATTATCGGAAGCGTTTTATCGTTTACCGCTCCGTCAAGAAATATTTTAGACTTATAACCGAATACCCTTAATTGTTCAATCTTTAACAACGTATCAGGTAGAAAAGGGTTTCCCTGAACTCCAGGAGTAACGGACATTATTTGAATACAAGGAATCGTATGTAGAGTGAAATGATCAGTTAAATCAGTAATGTGATCTTCAGGGTTAAGAGTTAAGCCTATAGGAATCGAGGATAAACCTAAAATTTTCTCTTGAGGCCATACAGAAAAATCAGAAATAGCTGAGTAATGAATAAATATATTTTTAATTTGCATTGATCTTTTAAGCAAATTAAGTTTGACTATGTCGGCTTCAAAGTCAGACACCATAAGATGAAAATCAAAATATAAATTTTGGCGATTATCAAAACGGCTGAAATTGTTCATAATTTCGTCAATTTGCACTGTACGGTTATTAACGTAAATTCCGTCACCGATATCGATCTGAAAATAGTTGTAATAAAGAGATAGACGGTTAATTGTCGCAGCCAAAGCTTCCATCGTTGGTTCCGGCATAGAAGGGCAGATTTGCATGACTTTATTTTAACACTTATTATGTTAATAATTCAAAACATCCGTCATTCACGGCAATTTTATCTGATAATTTTTTTCAATATTCTTTTCAATAATTCCATTTATCTCCATTAAAGATACGATGTTAAGTATTTGGCTGGCTGTTTGATGGAGCTCAAGCGCCAGATAGTCAACCGTCTGAGGATTTTTTATCAAGATATCAAAAATTAATTTTTCTAAATCATTTAATTTTTTTCGAATATCCTCTTTTCTTTTTGGAGTAATTAACATTCCAAATTCATCCAATATGTCCTGGGTCGACGTTACCATTTTTGCCCCTTGTTTGATGAGCAAATTTGGTGCTGATGCCATTTGTGAATTAATCGGCGAAGGGATAGCAAAAACATCCTTTCCTTGGATACCGGCATATTTAGCAGTAATTAATGCTCCAGAAAATTCCCCTCCTTCGGTAACCAAAACACCGCGGGACAAACCGGAAATAATTCTATTTCGTGATATAAAAAGACCTTTTAAAACAAATTGATTGGGTGGAAATTCACTAACAATTGCACCTCCGGTATTTATTATTTTGTGGTAAAGTCGGTAGTTTGAAGATGGATAGATTACATCGACTCCGCTTCCAAGTACTGCAACAGTCTTACCTCCGTTACCGATCGTTTCTTCATGAGAGATTGTGTCGATACCTTGCGCCATTCCGGAAACGATAATAAAACCTGCCTCTACCAGTTCGCGAGTGAATTTTTTTGTAATTTGAATGCCGTAAGAGGTTGGTTTGCGAGTCCCGACAATTGCAAATAAAATTCCGGATTTTGGGATCGAGCCTTTAACATATAAACAAATAGGTGGGTCGCTAATATTTTTTAGACTTTCAGGGTATTCTTTACCATCAACTGTTAATACCTGAATTTTATTTTTTTTAAGTCTTTCAAGTTCTTTTATCGGATCAAATTTTCGTCTAAATTCAGTAAATTTTTCTGCTAATTTAAAACCTAAAATCTTTTCCAAGTTTTTTCTATTTGCTAAATAAGCACTTTTTGCCGTACCAAAATGGCTTTTTAGGCTCGCAAACTTCATTGGGCCAATCCCAAGACAATACGAAAAGCCAATGTAATACAATAATTGATTATCTGATTTCATTATTTTTGTAGTTTATTCTTTTTTTTAAAAGATTTTCCCTAAAACCACCGGTCTTGATAAATTTTTCTTGCTGGGATCTTACAAGTTGATCGAGAAGATAGCCCTCTTTAAAACAGAGAGTAATCATAAGATTGGCAAAAGATTCTCCATTGGTCAAATTGGTCTAATTAGACTAATAAGACACATTAGACCAATTTGACCAATTTGTGTCTACTGCTTATAACCTACAAACATGCGAGAATAGGGTATGGAGATAGGATAATTTTAGTGATAGATATTATGTTGTATAATATTTAAATGATTTTAAAAATTTATACCGATGGTGGTTCAAAAGGTAATCCGGGCCCATCATCAATAGGTGGAGTATTTTATTTAGATCAAAAAAAGATCTTTGATTTTAAAAAATCAATCGGAATAGCAACAAACAATGATGCTGAATATCAAGCATTGATTGAAGGACTAAAACAAACTCCGAATTTTAAAAATATTACCAAAGTAGAATTTTATTCCGATTCCCGCTTAATGGTTAATCAGGTAAAAGGACTTTTTAAAGTTAAAAATGGGAGAATTAGAGAATATATTTTGAGAATCCGCGGACTAGAACAGGAAATTAAACTTCCTATTAGTTATCATTTGGTTCCCCGTGAACAAAATCAAGAAGCAGATAAATTGGTGAATTCAATTTGATCAATTGGTCAAATTTGATTCATTAGTCGAATCAAAATGCTGTTGAAAAAAATTCTCCAGGGATCTGAGGATAACTTTGGAATAAAACTACTTTTTTAGAGACTCCGATTGAAGTCGATGATGTAACATTAGAGGATATTGTCCTCCCTTGGACGGGAAGGGTAGTGGCACGATAGAATAACAGCCTAGTTGGAGCAAAAAGAACGCGGACTAACATAAACTTGCTATCAGCACCCACTCCGGTTGTATCAAGCCCCGGAATATTAATTGAATAACTATAACCGCTTGGACAGGATGTTGAAACAGGAAGACCATTGGGGACACCGGCGATCCGGCCTGATTGGCTAGTGCTCGGATCAACAACATATTTTTTTACTCCGCTTGTTTTTACTAGAGTTACTTCAATGGCAGGATTTGGCGTTCCCGATTCAAAGCAAACCGTAATTGCTTGGGCAAGTGATGCCCCAATCGTCTTTGCGGTTACATCGTAAGCGCCAAGATAAAAAGTATAGCTTCCGTCCTTAGCAATATTTGGGGTGACAAAAGTGTTATTTGCCAGTGATTCAATTATTGCCGAACCTCCAAAACCGGTAATTCCGCTGATTGATGAAACAGCAACTGAAGTAACAGAACTATTTGAGCTATTTTCCTTTAAAGCTACTTCAATAGCCGATTCAGCCACCGCCAGAGCCTTCTGGTTTTCTTCCTCGAGCTTAGTTACTTGAGTTTCCGTCACCGACTTAAAAGAAGCCGACAGAACAATCGTCATGACGGTGGCAAGAAGCATGACGGTTATTAGTAAAATCTGGCCTTTGTGTTTCATTGTATTTGCCTCCAATCATAATTCGCCGTACTTAAATATGGTAACAGATTGATGTATTTTTGTTGATCAAAGACGATAAATAATGATGGAATATTAGTATTTGACCATTTACGACTATTAGTTAGTGAATTTTGAGCAATCAAATTGCCGACGATTTTTAATCCTTGATTAGCGGTGCTTCCGGTAGTAATATCATTAGCGATAAAAATGCCTCGGGCTTGAGCAACGGTATTACCAAAAATGATTTGATCAGCCACAATAGCTACTGATCCGGTTGGGTTAAAATCAGAGCTAATGTTAATCGTTCCTTGGGATATTAAAACAAGATTTTTGTCGTTAAAAACGGTAGAGTTAGAAATGCCAATATCCAGAGGATCAGGAGGTAGTTGGGGATTGGCGTTTTGATAGACATAAATCCCCGATCCGGTAATCTCGCTTAAATCGGAATGAGTAATCGCAGTATGTTGTTTACGAGCCTTAATATAGGAAAGAAAGGAATCGGGAGCCATCAGATATGAAGGAGAATAACCGGCAACTTTATATTCGTTAGGACTGCTGGTTTTAGCAGCTATATTTACACCGGTAATATTGATAGCCGGAGCTCCGGCAACACCGGCAGTGGACGGGCGTCCAACAATTAATTCACTGTTAATAATAAAATTGGTCGATCCGTCATCATCAAGATCATACGAAACGGGAACGAGGGGAATAGAAGAGGTGAGGGAATTTTTGGAAATGAAAGAGGTGTTCTTCAGCTTAGTCCAAGGACCCTGAATTGGAGTGGGGGTTGTGGGGGGTGGTGTGGCTGTGGGGGTCGGTGTGGCTGTGGGGGCTACTCCAACTATAATTCGAGCTTGGCATTTGGCTGTCAAAAGACCTTTTACATAACCGACACAGACCTTCTTTGTTCCGGTGCCTGCGGCCAGAGTCCAGCTTTTTGTTGTTGAATAGGCCTCAAGAGGAAGAAAAGAAGTATCAGGGACGGCTGAACAGGCTGTAGCTAAAGGCACATTAGCAAAACCCATATAGGTAGGGGCATTGCTGCTCAAATGTAATGTGACTGATTGATTTGGGGTATAACAGTTGCTTCCAATCGGGTTGGATTGAAACCCCGCCAAGGTGCAGGAGTTGATGGTAATTGACTGCCAGTCAACGCACGTCGGCGCACTGCCGGGTCCGGGATTATTAGTAGGGGCAGGTCCACAGCTGGTTCCGCACGATGCATCAAAAACACAAGTGTCGCTGCAATGTCCTAATCCTGTGCAACTTATTGTACCTGTTTGGGTATAACACGCACTGCATGTTCCTCCTCCACAACCTCCATTGACTTGGGTTATAGTACAACCAGCAGTTCCCGGTTTACATTGGCTAGTACCACCACAAGTAGGACTATATGCACATCTCCCAGTGGCTCCACACTGAAGACCGTTACAATATTTAGTAGTAGTAGCATTATCTTGTGTATTACAGCTTATTCCTTCGGTTCCACATTGAGTGGTCGCTACGCAAGTTGCCCCAGTACAATCCCCAGGTTGAGGAATGTTGCAATTGCATCCAGTAGAACTTGTTGGCGCAGGTTTTGGGGTTGCGGTTGGCGCAGTAATAGTACAACAATATCTTGAGGCATAACCCGGGCACGTATCAACTAGCTCCTCATTGGCTCGACAATTAGTCCGACAATAGCAAATTGCTTGAACGGAAGCGACAAATGAAGAGATGAAGAAATAAACAAATAAAGAAATAAATAAAGAAACAAAAACCCGTCTCATGGAAAAAGAATAGCAGAAAATGACTTAAACTTCAAAAGTTAGAAGAAAAATTATTGAGAAGGATTCCAAGGCCAGACTTGAGCTTCTGCAAAATCTGGCGGATAAAAACCCACAGTCATATTTCCTGGTATCATCATCTGAGGACCTAACGGAAAATAAACACCTACAGGCTTTGTTTCTCCATTTGCTAAGGTGATATTTTGAGATTTACCACCCGAATCAATTTGATTTCCTAAATTATTAATGAAATCCAAAAAAGACCATTTTTTACTTATATCAAAAATATCACGAGCAGCAAATACACTAGGAAAAGAGGCTCCCGGCATATCATCAAGATCATATCTATTAGGTCCATTGAAAGCAATCAGGCTTGGTATATCTTCAAAGTTAACAATTCTAATAGTTGAGCTAAAACTAGGGTGGATAGGACTTGGACCAAAAAGTAATTTTTCTGCAATCATTTTTTCTTTTGAAATTCCGGGAATGATTTTTACCGCAATTAAGCTCCCCCAAATTCTCCTTTCAATTGGATTGGTGGTTGGAACTTGAACACCTCCTATTTCTAAATTAATGGCGGACCTATTATATAAGTCGGTATTTAAAAAAAGTTCAAAATTTTTATCCTTTTCTTTGAGACTATAATCTGAAGCGAATCCTTGATAATATTTTTCGTCTAGTCCTTGATACGAAATTGGTGGTTTATTTTCTTTAAAACTATTTAATACTTCACTTGGTAGCAGCATTGAGGCTTTATGATTTTCAATATTATATTTATCAAAAAGCCAGGAAATATGTTGTGCGTCCATTTCACCTAGAGAATTATAACCCCAGCTTTTTATGACTTCGGCATTTTGATTAAGGAAATCAGTCTGATTTAATAAAAAGGTCTTCATCAGGAATTGATACTGTTTATCAAACTTTGCTTGATGTTCGGGTAGAGTAGAGCCATAATTTCCTCCATTTTTTATATCCTCAGCCCACTTATCAACATTTACTTTCATTTCTCCGGTAAAGGTCGTTTCATCTGCAAGATCAATGGCCTGCCAGGAATTTTTTTCCTGGTTCCATGTTTGGATACCAGTTTGGTCGGCAAAAATAATCAACCCCAGATCATTGGCGATGATCTTATGTCCGCCGACTTCAATTTGGCCCTCAACAATCGTGTAGGGCACTTTTTGACCGTCAAACAAAGTTTGGAGGGAAGAATATTCCGGATTTACTGAAGGGGTTAGAGGGGTGGAGGTTTCGCTGGGTGTAGGGGGATTAACGGGGGTAGGATTAACCGGGGTGGGGTTAGAGGGTTCAACAGGGACAGACAAGGGAAATAAATCAAAATTAGCCGGAAGACTGATATTAGAGACTGTGTTTTCGTTCTGAGCGATTACGGCGGTGGGAACTGCAGGTACTGGTGTCGGATTTGATCCGACGGTTTCAGGATTAAAAAGAATTGTCCATTCTCCTTGAGTTTCTGTCGGTATCAAAAATCCGCCAATTGGTTGTTGCTCCGGGTCGACGAATCGTGAGCCTGATTTTATGTTTGTTGTACCGTCAGGATTAATTTGGACAGGATCCAATATTAAAGTCTGTGCCCAATTAGTTTGGTCGGCTGAACCAAAAACCATCATAAAAGATTTACCATCTTTACTGAATTTATGGTCGGCAAAAATTAAATTTCCAATTTTAAAATAAAAGAAAGTATCAGGAGTAACATTAGTGATCTGTTCAGGATTAACCCCTGTTGATTTTGCTAATATATCTAGTGAATTTGATTTACTAAAAGTTTTACCGTCATCATTTTTAAAAAGTATTTTATTTTGACTATCAGCCAGTGAAAAACTCTGTTGTATTCGTTCATATTCCTTTTTTTGATTTTCATCAAATCCCAAGTCAGGCTTACTTAGATCAGGCATTAAGTATTGATTCGGATTGACCACTTGTTCAATCGCTGGAGAGCAGGCAGCAGCGCTCAAAGACAATGCAACAGCAGTTGTAATTTTTGGAAGAATCTTGTTTCTTGCCGACCAACCTTGCGCTTTTTCAACCCCTTTTTTTTGTACTTCAATAAGTGACATAGTCGTTGTTGACAATATTATACCCTATAATATAGTTATTTTCAACTGGCATGTAATATAGCAACTTCAACATTTTTCCATGAAAATTTTAAACCAACCATCTTTTCGCCCCGAGTCGTGTTTAGTGATAAGCGAACGGGATATCCATTCATAGATATCGGTTCCTCAAAACCCGGTAACATTTCGTCCGGAATTTCAACTAAAAACCGATCTTCCTTTTCTTCCACTAATTTTACTCCTATTTTTTTATGTTGTATATATTCGGAAATATTTAAATAAGCTAAATTAATATTTAATTGATCTTTTCTTAATTTTTTAAGATCTTTTAAATAAAAAGAAACACCGTCTTGATGTAAAAAATCATGATGATTAATCATAAATGTGGAAATATCCGAATTTTCAAAATAGATATTTGATTCTTTAAGTGATCTAGAAAAACCGGATTTGGTCATTTTTATCAACAATGCCTTTTTTAAAGCTAAAAGTGATTCTTTAACTCCGGGGACCTCTAGGAAATCAGCCAGGTTGATCATATCAGGATCCTCTTTTTTATTAGTCGTCGGATAATGAGAATATAAAAGAGCCGTCAGTTTTTGATTTAACAAACCAAAATTCAAACCCTCGAAACTCTCGACTTTTTCATCTGATATTACTTTTTTGTATGTATCGACCAGATTATTAAAAACATTATTATCAGTACAAATTTCTTCAAAAGCGTTACCAAAAGCATTTGTAATGTTTCTTATTTTTTGGTGATGCCCCTTTTTTTCTTCAGAACTTTTTGTCCATGAGCTATTTGGTAGATCATTTTCTGATGAGAGGATGCTTATGGTAGAAGCTGTGGCAAGCTGATCATAATCAGTGGAAAAAATACCGTAAAAAATTTTATAATCAGGATCAGCTTTTATTTTTTTTTGTATTTTTCTATCAGGAATATTTATTTTTCCTCGGGTGAAATCAACATTAACAAACCGGCTGACCGCATCAATAAAAGAAAATGTTTCATGGGCCGACTCGTTGACCGGCTGCAATCTTTCATCTGCGAATCTATCAAATTCTTTAATATAAATGGAAGCTGGAACAGTATTAGATAATGGTTTCTCTTCCTCTTTTTGTATTATTTCTGCTTCCGGTTTAAGAATATTGAAATCAAGCGTTTGATTAAATAATTCTACGACTTTTTCCTTAACCCAGGGCAAATTAATTGAAGATAGAATCTTATTTTTCAGTTCATCAGTTTCAATTATTAATTTTTCCTGCTGTTTTTTTTTGAGTCTTAAAAAGGTCCCCGTTAACCACATTGATGATCTTTCTCTTAAACTTCTTAAAATTAAATAAGCAGGGATAATGAAGTTTGACTCCTTTTTACCGGTCAAAAAATCGGCATTTTTTCCTAAAAGCGCTTCTTGCAGACGAGTAGTTGAGTAACTCAAAATTTCGTTTGAGGGTTTCCATTTAGATGGATCCAGAGGTGATTGAAGGGTAAGGATAATTGATGTCAACTTATTGGGGTCGACTGAATTACGGTCGTCATTTTTAGACAATCCTGCAAAAACATCAGACGTTTCACGTAAGAAGCCATCATGATTGACATACCGTAATCTTGTAAGTCTGTTGGCTTCTTCAACGATTTTCAAAGGTGAAGAAAACTCTTTTAATGAAAATAATGATTGATGTTGCAATCTTTCCAGTAGTCTATCTATTCTCCCTGTTTCTGCTCTTTGCTCTTTAGGCATAGATAAATTTTAGCAGATTTATTTATCCAATTTCTCGATTCTCCGGATGTATTTTTCCTCAGTTTTTGGAGTAGAGGAAAGAAAAGCATCAATTAGTTTACAGGCTAATTCAAGAGGAGTATAGTCGGCGGCCAGAGCAATGATATTGCAGAGGTCATTTTCACGGATATGATGAGCCTGATCTTCGTTCATGGCCACCCCGGCTCTAATTCCTTTGATTCTGTTTGCGGCCATGGAAACGGCACAGCCGGAACCGCAGATAACAATTCCCAGATGATTTTCCGGATTTTGCAGAACGGCTTGGGCAACTTTTTGGGAATAGTCAATAGCGTCATCCAACGGATCAAGCGCATAAGGACCAAGATCTTCAATCCTCATATTCTTTTCATGGAAGTATTCGATAATAGCATTTTTAAGTTCAATTCCCCTGTGATCGGCACCGATGAAAAGAGTCATGGTAAAATTATAACATGTTTTTCGATACTCATTGTCATTTAAATTTTGGAACCTTTAATGGAAGGGTGGAAGAAATCGTTGACCGAGCCAGGCAAGCCGGCGTCGATCAGATTGTTATTCCGGGGACAGATGTCCCGACGTCAGAAAAGGCGGTTGCGATTGCGGAAAAATTTGAAGGGGTTTTTGCGGCGGTTGGAATTCATCCGCATCATGTATTTGAGGTATTTAAAGCTCGGAAACAGAATTTTTTATCACAGCGGGGCCCCTTCCTCGAAAGTGAAAAAAATTCCATTTCCTCGCTTTCCAAACTTTTAACTAATCCTAAAGTCGTCGCTATTGGTGAAGTGGGAATTGACCGGCATATTTACCAAAAAACAAAGTATCCGGATTATAAAATTGAAGAGGAATTTATTGAACTGCAAAAAATATTTTTAAAAGAACAGATAAAACTGGCGATAAAACATAACAAGAGTTTAATTCTGCATAGCAGAGAGGCAAAGAACGATATGTTAGGCTTATTAGAAAGCGTTTGGGATAGAAAACTGGAAGGCCGGACAGTATTTCACTGCTGTGAGCCCGATTCTGAACTGCTGGAGTTTGCGAAAGAACACAAAATGTTTGTGGGAGTTGATGGTGATGTAATTTATTACAAAGAAAAACAGGAATTTATTAAAAATGTTCAGATGGAGATGCTGGTTTTGGAAACCGATTCACCGTTCTTATCTCCCGATAGAAAATTTTCCAACGAGCCAAAAAATATAAAAATAATTGCAGAATTTATTGCTAGTTTGTTAAATTGTTCAATCGATTCATTGAAAAAACAAACAACTGAAAACGCGAAAAGATTATTTAATTGCGGATAAAAAATCTCTCTTAAATTTTTTCGAAGAAAAATATTCGGCTCTTTTTTTTGCTTTTATTCCAATTTCATTTCTTAAATTTTTATTAAAATAGATCTCCCCGATTTTGTCAGCGAGGTCTTGAGGATTTTCAGGGTCGGCAAATAAAGAATTTCCACCTGAAATCTCTTTTAAAACGGGAATATCGGATAAGACCGAAGGACAGGAAAATTGAGCTGCTTCCAAGTAAGAAAAACCAAATCCTTCATCTTGTGAAGGTAGGATATTAAGTGAAGCTTGTTGGTAAAGTTTGATCAGTTCGGAATCAGGGACAAAGCCGGCGAAAATAAAACGTTTATCGTCTTTTATTTCATTAATAAATTCCTTAAATTCTTTTTGCCACCCATTATTAACCCCCGTGGTTTTCCCGCTCCGCTCCTCAACTGCGGAGGTTTGGAAAACTTTCCCAACAAACAAGCAAGTGACATTGGCGATTTTGATTGCTCTAGCGAGATTGACCAGGTTTTTATTCCAAGTCGCGTCACCGACGTATAAGCAAAAATTCGCAGTACGAAGTTCGGACTTCGAATTTATGAAATTTTTCGGTAAACATGGATAAATAATCTCTACTTTTTGATCTTTGATCTTTAATATTTTTATAATATCTCTTTTTGAGGCTTCAGAATCAGTAATAATTAAATCGTAATTCTTCAATGCAAGCTTGTTTAGTAGTATATATATAGAGCCTTTCATTCCGGCAGGAAAATGATCAGGATATTTGAGGGGAATAAGGTCATGAATGACGGCAATTTGTTTACGGGCAATTCGTTTATGTAGGGACCAATAATTATTGGTCCATACAGGCGGTTGAAGAAAATTAAAGAACGGGTTAATGAAGATAGATGATGGATGATGGATGATAGATGATAGATTGGAGACAAACTCAAATTCATCTGCAAAATTTTCTTTTAAAATTTGAAGATAACGGCCGATGCCGCGGACAGAACTTAGTTTGTCAGAAGCGGTTGGATCATAAACAAAGACTTTATCCATGCACTAATTTTATCACTTAATAGAGATTTATTGTATTTTTTCGAATTCTCCGTTAAGGTGAAGGTAGAAAAGATCAACTTTAAGGTTGGGATATTTTTCTAATATAGTTTTTTTGGCTTTATTTAGGTCTTCTGCATGGCGGTCATGAGTGCTTTCTGATCCATATGCCCCACACTCTTCATGGTGAACTAAAACGACTTCCTTGACTTGATGAAGCCGGACCGAAATATCCAACTGCCCCATAATTGTTTCCAGACTCTTTGTTGATCCGGCAAAGCCGACGAAATCATAAGTTTTATTTACCTGGTTCATGTTCTCATCCAACCACTGTTTCAAATATTTTTGAAATCGAAAATCAATGCAGGCAACAACAAACGCATCGCAAGTATGATTGGACATAAAAAAATATTATAATTACACTACTGATGAAAATCAAATCAAAAATTCCAAAAAATGTTTTTATCCTGGGGTTAGTTTCTTTCTTTAATGATATGGCTTCAGAGATGGTTTATCCGATTGTCCCGATATTTTTAACGACGATTCTTAAAGTATCAACTCCAGTGGTTGGTTTAATCGAGGGAATTGCTGAAGCAACAGCCGCCGTTGGAAAATTCATTTTTGGATATCTTTCCGATAAAGTGGGAAAAAGAAAACCATTTGTGATCGGCGGTTATAGTTTTTCTACGATTTCAAAAATATTAATAGGCTTAGCCAATTTTTGGCCCATGGTTTTACTGGCCCGATTTATAGACAGATTGGGAAAAGGAATCCGAACGGGTGCACGTGATTCATTGCTTTTACAAAATACGACAAAAAACAATAAAGGATTTATCTTCGGTTATCATCGGGCATTTGATTCGGTTGGAGCGGTTTTTGGGCCAATCATCGGCCTAATATTAATTTATTTTTTCAAAGAAAACTTGAGGTTTGTTTTTTATTTTGCCGCGATCCCGGGAGTAATTGGAGTATTATTGTTAACCTTTTTTGTAAAAGAAAAAACTAGGATCCCCGTTGTTTCGACCGCCTCACCCCAAAGGGGCCCCAGGCGATTGTCTCAAAACGGGTCTCCTAGTTTTTCAGAGAATTTTTCCCTTATTTGGAAAAACAAAAGACTATCATTATTTTTTATCGCCAGTATTATTTTTTCTTTGGGAAACAGTTCCGATGCATTTTTGATTTTACGGGCGAAAAATCTTGGATTGACGACATTATTGGCTGTCTTGACCTATGTCGTTTACAACATTTCCCAGACTTTGCTTTCAATACCGCTGGGTAAATTATCCGATAAAATCGGAGCAAAAAGAGTCTTTGAAGGCGGACTTTTGGTCTTTGCAATTGTTTATTTTTTCTTCGGCTTTATAAAAAATCCGGCTTTTGTCTGGTTATTATTTCCAATTTATGGAGTATATATTGCCGCGACCGACGGTGTTTCCAAAGCTTATGTATCGGAATTTATTACCGAAAAAGAATCGGGAAGTTATTTTGGCCTATATCAAAGCGCCACGGCGATTAGTGCCTTTTTTGCTTCCTGGATCGCCGGAATATTATGGTATAAAATCAGTCCGGCAACAACTTTCTATTACGGAACCGTTATGGCCGTAATATCTTTTTTTATTTTAAAATTCGGCAGACTATTGAAGAAAGATTAACTTTCATTTTTCAATGTTCATATACTAGAAAACTATTGTTTTATTTTTATCCTATAACACTTGAAAATAATATTAATTAGTGCTATAATATCCTCAAATTTTTAGAATTATGGAAAAAAAGATTTTACCAAAAGTTGTTAAAAGAATATCAGAACAGTTGAAAGGAAGAACAGCAAAATTGTTAGTTCCTTCGATACTTGGTCTTTCTAGGATGCCTAAAGATATAGTAGTAACAATCCCTGATAGTTTTTTTTGGGGATTTATAGGGCTTGGTTTAGGTGGTAGTTTCGGTTATCTCAACGGCAACTCAACTTCACACCCACAAAGAGAGATCCTAATTGGAGCCGGGATTGAAGCAGCGATAGGTTTAACAGGGATTGCTGTATTATCTTTATTAAACGCTCCAAGTGAGATTACCGCTGCGCTACCTGCTGCATTTTTATCTTCTGCTGTTGGACAGATAGCGGGTCTTCTTAATAGGCCTCGTCAGAATTGACTATTTATATATCATTAGTTTTTTTGGATCTTGTATAATGCTACTACCATGATTTTAGGCCCAAAAAAATTATTACAATTGGTAAAAAAAATAAAGTTAGTTGAGAACTTAGACGAAAGAGAGTTAACAACCCCGGAAGGGGCGGGATTTGATATCCGACTTGGTGAAGTTCATGCGTTAGATGGGGGAAAGGCATATTTGGGTAGAACTCATAGGGAGACACCGAAAATAAAAACGATTGCCAAGTATGATGAAAAAAAAATCACGTCAATAACTATTAAACCGGGACAGTTTTACTTACTTTCATCAATTGAAACTTTCAATATTCCGCTTGATTTAACAGTTAATTTTAAACCGCGGACAACGACTTTTAGGTCCGGAATTATTTTGCGAACTGGTAATGTTGCTCCCGGTTACCATGGAAAAGTAACATTTGCCGCCGTTAACGAAGGGTCAATTCCCGTTACTATGGAACTGGGCTGCCGATTTGCCCATGCCCAGTTTTACGAGGTTAAAGGGGGCGGAACTCAATATAAGGGTCAATGGCAGGGGGGGAGAGTGACGACAAAGAAGAGAGAGAAACAGATCTAATTTTCAGTTTTCAATTTTCATTGAATTTTCAATGTTTAAAATAAAAACCTTTCGTCAAGCAGAAGAATATTTAGGTCTTCATATTCCTAAAAATTCTCAGCAAACTTTTCCAGGAGAATTAGGATTAAAAAGGGCGAAATATTTTCTAAAACTTCTTGGAAACCCGCAGGAAAAACTAAAAATTATTCATGTCGCCGGGACTTCCGGAAAAGGATCAACCTGTTATTTGATCAGCTCTCTTCTTGCATCTCAAGGATTTAAGGTTGGCCTTCACCAGTCACCGCATTTGACCGACGTGACGGAAAGATTTCAGATAAATAATCAAATTATTTCCCAAAAAGAACTCGTTTTTTATTTAAATAAAATTATTCCGATAATTAAAATGGCCGGTCAAACATTTCTTGGACAGTTAACATATTTTGAAATTTTAGTCGGCTTAGCCTACTTGATTTTTTATGAAAAAAAAGTTGATTACGCTGTTATTGAAACAGGTTTAGGAGGAAAGTACGATGGGACAAATGTTGTTTTCCGGTCTGACAAGCTTTCGGTTTTGACAAAGATAGGTTTGGACCACACCGATATTTTGGGAAAAACAATTGAAGAAATTACCCTTCAAAAAGCCTCAATCATTAATAAAAAAAGCCAAGCGATTTCAATCAATCAGGATCAAAAGGCGGAAAAAATCATAAAAGAAGTTGCAGAAAAAAAACAATCAAAAATATTATTTATTGGTAGGGATTTGATTTATCAAACCCTGGTAAAGCACATTGGTTTATTCGGTGAATACCAAAAAGAAAATGCCGGTTTGGCATTGGCGGCGGTCAATTATTTAAGTCAGAGAGACGGATTTAAATTAGATAAAGAAAAAATAAAGATAGTTTTTCAAACAGCGTACTTTCCAGGTAGATTTGACATCAAAAAAATAAATAAAAAAACAGTTATTTTCGACGGCGCTCATAATCCCCAAAAAATGAAAGCCTTTATTGATTCAATAGTTAAAAAATATCCAAATAAAAAATTTAATTTTCTCATAGCTTTCAAAAAAGGAAAAGATTATCAGGAAATGTTAAAAATAATAATTCCTCAAGCGGATTTGATTGTTTTGACAAGTTTTTTTACGAAAGATCAAGACTTGATTAATAAGTCGGTTGATCCAGTGGAAATAAAATTAAATGCAAAAATTATTCCGGATTTGAAAAAGGCATGGAAATATATTTTAGATAAAAAAGAACCAATTGTGGTTACAGGTTCGCTATATTTAATAGGGGAAATTTATCACTTGCTAAAAAAGAGCTGAAATGTCAAAATAAGCAAATAAAGAAATGAAGAAATAAATAATTAAATGTATGAATGATTAAATACATTCATTCATTTTTTCATTTATTTAATTATTTTATTATTTGTTTATTTAATCATTATGAATTCTGGAGAGCAACAATATTTAGATTTACTTACAGATATTTTGGATAATGGTGTAAAAAAACCCGTTTGGGGTAATCCTCAAGTCTATATAAAGGGCGTCTTCGGACGGCAAATAAGGTTTGATCTATCAAAAGGTTTTCCGCTGCTGACAACAAAGAAAGTTTTCATGAGGGGAATTACCCATGAATTACTTTGGTTTTTACGGGGCGATTCGAACATCAAATATTTAGTTGACAACGATGTTCATATTTGGGACGAGTGGGGATATAAACAATACAAAATGAAAAATAAAAAATTAAAAATAAAAAATTTATTAACTCAAGAGGAATATGTTAATAAAATAAAAATCAGTCCAAAAAACAGCCAATTTGTAAAACAATTTGGAGAGTTGGGGCCGGTTTATGGAGTGCAATGGAGAAGATGGCCGTCGGATGGGGGAAGGACCGTTGATCAATTAGGTTGGGTGATAAAAAAACTCAAAGATCCGAAGCAGAGATTTAGAAAACATCTGATCGTTTCAGCATGGAATCCGGCCTATATCTATGAAATGGCGTCGAGCCGGGAAAAATCAGTAGCCCTGCCGCCTTGCCATACGATGTTTCATTTCAATGTTTTAGGAAATAAACTTAATTTACAACTTTATCAACGAAGCGCTGATATTTTTTTGGGAGTTCCTTTTAACATCGCCTCATACTCATTGTTATTGCTTTTAGTTTCTCAAATAGTCGGAATTCCTGCGGGCGATTTTGTCCATACTTTTGGCGATGTTCATACATATTCAAATCACCAAGACCAAATCAAAGAACAGTTGAAAAGAGAGCCCCGTCCATTTCCTACCGTTAAATTAAACAAAAAAATTAAAAAGATCGACGATTTCAAATATGAAGATATTGAGGTTGTCAATTATGATCCGCATCCGGTAATTAAAGCACAGGTGACGGTTGTCGGAGGATTTTAATATGATCAGTATCATTGCCGCTATCGGTAAGAACCGCGAATTGGGAAAAGATAATAAACTTCTTTGGCATATCAGTCAAGACTTCAAAAGATTCAAAGATTTAACGTCGGGGCACGTTGTCATTATGGGAAGAAAAACTTATGAATCTCTGCCAGAAAAATTCCGGCCATTGCCAAATAGGATTAACATTGTCGTTACGAGGGATATTAATTTTAAGGAGGATGGGATTATAGTTTGTCATTCAATAGAAGAAGCAATAAATTCAGCCAAGGAGAAAACCTCTGAAATTTTCATCATCGGCGGTGCCAGTATTTATGAGCAAGGAATAAAATACGCCGATAAACTTTATCTGACTTTAGTTGATAAAGAGTTTTCGGAAGCAGATGCTTTTTTTCCGGAATATGGAGAGTTTAAGAAAAAAGTTTTTGAGAAAAGTCATAATTCCGACGATATAAAATTTAAGTTTATAGAACTCATTAAGTAGATTCTGTACTAGAAACTTTATACAAAATACTTTATACTATTTTTAATGGACAACTTCACTCCCTTAAAACCGATTGAAAAAAAGAAAAAAAAATTCAATAAGTTCCTGATCTTCGGAAACCTTTTTTTGGTCATTTTAGTCGCCGCAATTGGAATCTTTTATTACAATCAAAAACTACAAACCACACAACAGAAAGCTTATGAGCATCAGCAATGTAGCGGCTATGGATCCCCAAGTCAATGTGATAGTAATTGTTCTCCTTATAAAAGTAATGGTCAGAGTTTTTTTTGTAAATGGAGTTTTACACAAAACGAATGTAAAGAATCTTCAGATATTTGTGAAGCTGGAGGAGGAGGTGGCGGGGGGATTATAGGAGGAAGTGGATGCACTAAAATTGACAATAAATGTTATAATTGTACCGTACAAGCAGGAGACGCTAATCATTATACCTGTAGCTATCTTCCAATTAATAATGCTGGTTGTCCAAATGATTTTCAAACAGGTGAAGTTAGTAAAACCCACCTTGGATTTCAAAATGCTGGGACCCAGCAATTTTGTTTTGATGGTGGTCCTGATGTATGCGGTAGTGAACAAATAGATTGGCAAGGTGGTTTTATATCAAGAGTTGGGCCTGAAGCATGTGGTGGAAGTGCGGGAGGAAGTACTCCAACTCCTACACCAACTCCTCCCGGGGCAACTAATACTCCTACCCCTACGAAAACACCAACTCCTACCAGAACGCCAACGCCGACTCCTACCCCGACCGGGACGATTGTTCCGTCAAATACACCAACCGTCACCCCAACTGGAACACTAACACCGACTCCGACGGGCACATTAACACCAACCCCAACTAATACGCCAGGGTCATCAGCCACTCCAATTCCGGTTATTTGCGGAACTAAAGATTGTGATAACGCCACCAATCCATGTCGAAGCGGATACAACTGTGTTCAGGCGAACGATGGAAGTAATTATTGTACGTCTCCCGACTTTACCAATGCCTGTAAAGCCAACCCGTCATATAACTCTTGTTGTACGGCCCCCGGTGCGCCAACCGCCACTCCAACCGAAATTATATTAGCTCAAACGACGGTGACAACCGCACCGCCTCCAGTTACCGGTAGATCGGCCTGGTGGATTTATATTATTCCAACTCTGATAATATTTGGCGGATTAATATTATAAAAAACTTTTCAAAAACTTCTTAACATATGTTATATTGATATCAAATGGACAACTTTACTCCTTTGAAAACAGAAAAGAAAAAAAGAAAATTTAATAAATTCCTGATCTTCGGGAATCTTTTTTTGTTGTTAATTCTTATATTAACTGCAGGATTTTTTTTAAAAGACAAGCTTTTAAGTTATATTCCTAAAGCAAACCAGGCTCCTCCTGACTGTGATAATTATGGAGTTGCGTGTACAAGTAAAAAAAAACCAAACGGTACCCCAAGAAATTGTTTAAATGGTCAATCAGAGTCGGATGGACCTGGTGTTTGTGAGGGAACAACCTTAGTTAGAACCTATAGGAATGAATGTATATGTGAAGGGATTTATTGTGTTAATAGTTTAGATACAACTCGACAAGAGAATAGTCCACAATGTATGCCTGAAACTCCAACCCCAACCCCGCCGACGGTCAATAACCCGACGCCGACGACACCACCGATGTGTACACCTCTTTATTATTGCCGGACAACCGATTTTACTTGTCAACAAACATCTTCAACTTATGATCCGGTCACCAGTATTCAGTGCGGTGGCGGGTCTACCTGCGCCCAAAATTTAGCAGCTTACGTTTCAGGTCAGACAACTGGAATTTGTTACACAAGCTCTGCATCGTGCTTAGATGATTGTCTTGCTCCAACAAATACTCCAACCCCAACCCCAACTCCAACTGCTACACCGGTTATTACTAATACTCCAACTCCCACTCCAACGGGAACGATAGTTCCTTCAAATACACCAACTGTTACACCGACAAATACTCCCGGTCCGTCAGCCACTCCGGCTCCGGTTCTTTGCGGAACTAAAGACTGCGACAATGCCACTAACCCATGTCAATCAGGATTTAGCTGTATTCAAGCCAATGACGGATCAAATTATTGTTCCCGTTCAGAATATGTCAGTGCCTGCAGAACCAACCCAACTTATAACAACTGTTGTACGGCTCCGGGCGCCCCAACCGCCACTCCAACCGAGATAGTCTTAGCTAAAACAACTGTTACAAGTCCGCCGGTTCCGGTGACAGGTATGGTACAATCATTTATGTATTTAATTCCGGCATTAATTATGTTAGTCGGGTTAATATTATAAATTCAAATTTTAATTATGGCAAAAACAGCCACAGAAGGAACAGATTTCAAGGGAATGTTCGGGAAATTAGAAACAACATTGGATGAATACTTGGTAGAGAAAGCACCGTTTCAATTACCGAAGAATGTTAAGGAAATTATCGTCAAGTTTTCTCCATATTTAGCCATCCTTGGTGTCGTAATGGGTATTCCGGGAGTGTTAGCTCTTCTTGGAGCCGGAGCATTTTTGGCGCCTTTAGGATTGGTTGGAGGAATGATGACAGGTCGACCATTTTTGGGTGTCGGATATATCATCAGCATCTTATTTTTAGGTGTAATGATCGTGCTTGAAGGATTAGCTATCCCGGGATTATTTTCCCGATCGAAAAAAGGCTGGACATTTATTTATTGGAGCGCCTTAGTTGGTATCGTCCAAAATATAATCAGCTTTAATGTCGGAGGATTAGTTATTGGAGGATTGATCTCGTTGTATTTTCTTTTCCAAGTAAAAGAATATTATAAATAAGCTTCATGCTATCATATTAGGATGAATCTTGATGCCTACGATTATTTATTGCCTGAAAAAAATTTGGCTTTAAGTCCTTCTGTGCCTCGTGACTCTTCAAAACTTTTTGTTTACGATACAAAATCTGACGAAATAATTTTTGATCACTTTTATAATTTAAGCAAATACATTCCCTCAAATTCTTTTATGGTTTTGAATAATACCAAAGTGCTTCCGGCCAGGGTTACCATGAAGAAAGAGAGCGGGGGAAAGGTTGTTTTATTATTTCTTGTTAACGAGTTAACGGGTTCACGGGTTATTAGATCATTGACTGATAGAAAGATCAATGTTGGAGAAAAGATTTATTTTGATAAAGAAAATTATTTGAAAATAATTGCTCAAAAAGAAAATATTTTTGATCTGAGACTTAATTTCAGTCGGGAACATTTATTTGAACTTTTAAATAAATACGGAACAATGCCGATCCCACCTTATTTAAAAAAATCACCGCTAAAGAGAGACGAACTTTTGCAAAAATACCAGACAATTTTTGCCAAGACCGACGGGTCATCCGCTGCCCCAACAGCATCTTTACATTTTACTGACAATGTATTCAATAAACTGGATAAAAAGGGAATAAAAAAATTATTTGTCACTCTTCATGTCGGTCTCGGCACTTTTGCCCCGATAACGGACGATAATATCAAACAGAAAAAACTTCATGAAGAATATTATGAAATTGACGGAGAAACACTTCAATCTATCGATAGATTGAAACAAGAAGGGAAGAAGTTGGTTGCCGTTGGAACAACGGTGGTAAGAACTTTAGAAACAGAGGTTCGGTACCGAAATTTTTTATCGCAGCGGGGACCCCTACACCCCGAAAGTGAAAAAAATTTGGTACCTTCACCTCTTAAGCAAACAAATCTTTTTATTTTTCCTCACTACGATTTTAAAATGGTTGACGTTATGGTCACAAATTTTCATCTGCCGAAATCATCATTAATGATGCTTGTCGAGGCGTTTTTACAGTATAAAGGAACAAAAAGAAGGCTGGTTGAACTGTATAATATTGCTATTAAAGAAGATTTTCGATTTTATTCATTTGGTGATGTGATGATGATTCTATAAAAAACAATATCTAATGTATAATTATCTTTAATAAAGGTCAGATTGTTAATCTTATTATTAGTTATTTAAATAAAAAATATGGTTGGGCCTGGCTCTTTACCTCCCGGTGAAAATAAAATAACTCCTCCACAATCATTAAAAGACGTAGTCTTATCGAGAAATATTGGGAGAGCTTTAATTTCGAATGGAGATGACTTTTTAGTTAATGATTTGGGGCGGAATGTTACAAGAAACCCTCACAGATTATTGACAGAACCTTTATTATTTGATCAACCGTTATCTGTTGTTTATGCAAACAACATAGATCAGCCTGAAGCTCACGCGGGAAATTTGATGGCTAGAACATGGAACACCGTGGCTAAATGCATGAGCTCCGATAAAACCAGAATAGAAGAGGCAGATCCGGAAAAACAAAGCTATTTTAGAAAAACAATGGGTGCGATAGGATCTCCGGAAGATAATTATCAGATAACCTATTTAAGATATGAAGATGTCAGGGCATGGAACCAAAAAACAATAAGAGAAGCTTATCCTGACCGCTTTGAAATGTTAGTTGAAAATAATGAAACAGGAAAAAGAAATTTAATTCGAGTTGATATTCCAGATTTAGAAAGAAAAACACCGGAAAGAATTGGATCAATTACTTTAACCGAATATACAAAAGAACAAGAGGACAAAGGAGAAATTGCTGAAAGCATTATAATAAAACCTCAAATTGATAAAGATGAAAAAATTTGGTTGGATGATGGAACAGATGTCAAACAAATAGACAGGGCCGTCGAACTATTAGAAGATACTAAATTGATAAATTTCATTCAATCTCATTGAAATCAAATTCATCCTACGTATTTATAAACAGTATGACTAATTATGACTAACTTTTTTAAAGTTTTAAAGAACTCAAAAAACTCCAAGTCGCGATTGGGAGAGATTGCTACGGATCATGGAGTGATGAAGACGCCGGCGTTTATTTCAGCTGCGACAAAAGGAACGATCAAATCATTATCGCCTCAGTTAATTGAAGAAATTGGAATTCAAGCGGGTTGCGTTAATACCTATCATTTAATCACTCATCCGGGAGCTGATATCATCGAAAAGGCCGGAGGAATCCATAAATATTCGCAGTTAAATATGCCGTTGATGAGTGATTCTGGAGGGTTTCAAGTTTTTTCACTGGCAAGAAATAGCAAGACTCGACACATAAATTTTTATGGCTCTGTGGGAGCCCTCCCCGTAGGAAGCGGGGAATCCCAAGTCGCAAAAAATTTAGTGTCTTCGTCTTTGCTTTCAAAAAAAGCCAACGTTCGTGGGGAAGAACAACCATTTTTAGTAAAAATTTCCGAAGACGGAGTAAAGTTTCGCTCAACTTACGACGGAGCACTGATTGAGTTTACGCCGGAAAAATCGATGGAGTATCAAAGGCAGATCGGGGCGGATATTAATATGGCGTTTGATGAATGCACATATTATCCGGCGACTCATGAGTATGCGGAAAAAGCGATGAAAAGAACTCATGAATGGCTAAGACGTTGCATTAAGTATAAAAAAAGCTCGATTTCTAACCAATATTTATATGGAGTAATTCAGGGTGGTACTTTTGAAGATCTGCGGAAAAAATCAGCAAAATTTGTCGTTTCTCAAAATACTCCCGGGGTGGCGATCGGGGGAGTGTCGGTCGGGGAGACAAAGAAGGAAATGAGGGATCAGGTGAAGTGGGTATCGGATTATCTGCCGAAGGACAGGCCGGTTCATTTATTAGGTGTAGGGCAGATAGACGATATAATCGACTTGGTAAAATACGGAATTGATACCTTTGATTGCGTTGAACCAACTAGACTTGCGAGAATGGGAACGCTATATAAAATGTCAAATATCAAATTACAAATGATAAATGAATTTCAAAAGACAAATAACGAATTTAAAAACGAAGAAATAGATATTACAAAATCAATTTATAAAAATAATTTGGAAAAAGTTGACGTTGACTGCGAATGTTATGTTTGTAAAAATTTTACTAAATCATATTTACATCATCTATTTAAACAGCGGGAAATTCTTGGTTATACTCTGGCCACTTTCCATAATTTGTGGGTGATGGAGAAGTTGTTTGAGGGAATAAGAAAGTCAATTTTAAAAAATAAAATATAATCTGATTTGATATAATGTTTTTTTATTAATTTATATAAATAATATGACCATAATGCCAACACAGGTTGAATTTAGACCTATTTCTCCGGAAAAAAATGCAGCCATATTGGGTAATTTTGTTGAAGTTCCAATATATAGAATAAATGTCGCAAATTTTTGTGTTGACGGTAGGAAAGGGGAAAGAAAAACAACTGATAAAGAAAAAATAGAAGGACCATATATTCAAACTTTAGGAGGAAGCCTTCATCCGGTAGCTTTGAATTGGATTTTAACCAGACCTACAGATACCTTTGAAACAGTTGCAAATGATACTATCAATACTTTAACAAAAAAAGGATATAGAATAGGATTGCATAAAGGAGAACATGCTGACAATATAAAAACATCGGATTGCGGTTTTGCAGATAATTTAGGAAAAATTATTAATGTTTTGGCAAAAAATGAGAAGGAAATTTGGGAAACTTTAGTTGAGGCCGTTCCGACTTTAGCAAAAGATATTAATTCGTGGAAAGAAGTTATTGAGAGTCTTACGAAAGTTGATACAGGAAGTTTGCCTGAAGGTCATAAACTTATTAAAGACAATAGTCAATTCGCTGATATTCAAAATCTTGAAGGAAATCATAATGAAATTGCTGCAGTAGTGAATACTCAACCGAATACAACTTTAGATGTTGATAATAATCAAGAAACCCAAGCCTTTAATCTTGACCTTTGGTACGTATTAGAACAGGCAAAAGAGCTGGGGATTGATGAAACAAAAGCAAAACTATTATCTTTGGGCTTATATGTTGCGACGGAAAAAGTTTTAGTTGAAGAAAAAAGAGCAATAAGAATACCAATAATAGCAAGATAATAGGAGAATAACCCTAGAATGTTTTATACGCCTTATTGAAGGTTTCAAAATCAACTTCTTTTTTACTTTCCAACTGTACTTTTTCAATTATTAATTTTTCACTTTTCATTTTTAATTCAATAATCTTTAATCTCTTACCGTTGGGAAGGACTGTCCAAATTCCCGGCCAAGGATATAGCCCCTGAAAAAGGTTATAAAGTTTTCCAGGGGAACTTTCAATTTTCAATTTTAAATTTTCAAAGGAAATAAACCCATCCTGTTTAGAAAGTTTATTTGTATAAATTGCTTCTTTATGATTTTGTTCTTTTACTTTTAACCCGTTAACCCGTAAACCCGTTAACCGTACAACTGTTTTCTTAAATAAATCAAACCCTAACTCCGTCAATTTTTTCTCTAAATCCGGCCTATAATCCGAATCCTTGATAGTATAACTTTCTTGAGCAATAATGGGACCATGGTCTATCTCTTCGTCCATTTTGATTATGGTAATTCCGGTAGTTTTATCGCCGTTGATTAGAGGAGCGGCGATCGGAGAGGGGCCGCGATATTTCGGAAGAAGAGAAGGGTGAATATTCCAAAAACCGTATTTCGGCAAAGACAATAATTCTTTTGGAATTAGGTCACCAAAGGCATAAACAAGACAGAGGTCTGAATTTTTAATTTTTAATTTACAATTTTCATTGAATTTCAAATTTTCAATTTCTAAAATTTCTAAACTATGTTTTAAGGCAACAACTTTTACAGGAGTGGGAGTTAAGATTTGTTTCCGGCCGACTTTTTGATCAGGTTGAGTAACAACGAGTTTCACTTCAATTAATTGATTAATTGTAGTGTCCGTAATTAGCTTTTCTAAAAAATCGGCGGCAAAGTCGGGCGATCCGAAATAGGCAATTTTAAGTTTATTCACAGAATTATTATATCAATTAACCACCATACTATTGCTTATGATGGAATTAGTTGATAAAGTTATATTATAAAGATGAAAAAAATATTATTGATTTTATTGCTAATTTTTTCATTATTTTTTTTCTTAAATCCACTGTTTGCGCAAACTCCTACTCCGACTCCTGATCCTGATATTCAATCTTCATATACGATGGAATGTCTCGAACTTCCAAGCGATATTAAGGAAAATAAAACAAAAACACCGCCGCCTGTATTGAATACAACTTTAAGCGGAAACTGTTCAAATAAAAACGGTTGTTATTTAGCAATGTGTGTAATTAGTTTAAAAGATTTAGGTCATCTGTCTTTTGATGAATTTAATGCCCAGCATCCAAGTATTGGTGAGGGAAGCCCTAAAACATATATAGAATTGTTAAAGACATTTGAAGGTAATTTAAATGAATATTGCACAACAGGGAAAAGCGATAGGGATTTATTTTATTTCGGCCAGGATTTTACATCGATCTTAGATACATATAACTTGGTGCCTCAAAATACAACGTCTTTTACATCCAGCAAATTAACTGACAACTTTATTCCATACGGTCCGGTTAATATACCGATTACTTTAAATAATCCAAATGACCATGTTTACTATACTTTTTACGCCATAAGTTCAACAGGAAATCTTTCGGCAAATTCTCAAACGCCGACTCCCGGGCCAACTAATTCAGAAACTAATGAAAACTCTCAAAAACTCTCCGAATTAAAAGGGTTAGGGACTCAACAAATTGGTACTCCAACTGATGGAACTAAAGAAAAATGCGTTAATATTGCTTGGGATCCTTATGGGAGATTATTTGACGGCGTTTCTTTAGAGCCTTTAAATAAAGATGAGGCAACGGTGACACTTTTAGATAAAAATGGAAATCAAGCCTTGATTCCTAATAATAATGTAAAAATAGATCGTTTAGGAAAATACAACATAATGGTTAGGGAAGATGGCGAGTATAAATTAAATGTTATTCCTTATACCTCTCATAAATTTACTAATTTTTCTCCTGACATTCGTTATAAAAGCCTTTATGAAACCATTTTTATGCCGTTGGACCCGGCCTTTTTTGAATCATCAAGTAATCCAAAAAGGGTTGATATTGCTTTAAAACCGGCAGATACTCCATATAAGCGTCCGATCGAAGTTGTTCAAAATGAATACAAGCAAGTTTGGACAGGCGGAAAAAAGTATATAAAAATTACCTTAAGGGTTACTCATCCTTTATCTTTAGTTAAGTTGATTGTTAATAATATTGTTGTAAAAGATAATGGGGATGGAGAATTACTGCCGACAATGACAGATAAAAATGGTTTTTGGAAGGTTTTAGTAAGGGATTATAAAGTTCTTTCTCAAAACGGATTTAGAATACAAGTTGCAAAAAATCCGGCTTATTATTTGTATGCCGGTCAATCCGATGACAAAATAACATTAGATTATGATCAGATTCTTCCATATGTTGAAGGATATGCTTATGATGGCTCTGGAAAAATTATTGCAAACGCCATAATCCAAGTAAAATTAAAAATGAACGGCAGCACTTTTTACCAAACTAACACTAATGAAAATGGCTACTTTATTATCCAGCCGAAAAACTTACCGCCGCTTGACTACTATTTTATCTTTATTGATCCAAAAGATAAGTCTGAATATATAAAAACAACCGCTAAATTTGTCAGTGACAATAATGTCTATTTAACCCAAGAAAAGATCGATCTTTTAAAAGGAACAAGAAAAGGTCAGGTTGTTATTAATAACGAAGATAATGGCCGATCAGATAGTTACGTCGAAAACAGTCAGAATAATATTAACAACAACTCGAATAATAATTCACTTAATAATTTATTAAATAACGGGAAAGAAACGAAAAACAAATTAATACTAGGATTAGCAATATTACTATTGTTATTGATTGCTGTCTTTGTTTTTGCCTTTTTTTATTTCAAAAAAAACAATTAAAACTCACAAACTCCTATAGTATTGATTTTTTTAAAAGACGTGTTACAATTACTTTCAGATATGGAAAAAGCTGCAAGAAAGACAAAAATAGAAGAGGCATTCTTAAAAATTAAAGACAGTAAACTTGTTCGTGCAGTCGGTCATTATATTCAAGCGATATTATCTTTTTTAAAACCGAAAGAGATTAAAATCATACCCACCGAGAAGGATCCGCTAGGAGAGTTTATAAAAACACTTGGGCCAAGAGCAGAACAAGATGTTTCAAATGCTGGTTTGACTGCCAAACAACTTAACGCCTTATCTCGTAATGCAGTCAATCACATGGGTGATCCGGATTATCCAACACCAGAAAGTCACAGAGGCTAGTAAAATTTAATATTTCTTTACTTCAAACAATACGGCCGGAGCGGTAGCGTCTTCTTTAATTTCAAGATTATTGGGAAAAGTAAACTTCAATCCCCACTTTTTGCTTTTAAATTCAGTATATTTGATCGGGGTAGGAGTTGGAGGAGGTGGGGTTGGGGTAATCGAAAGGACAAAATCAACCACCTTATTATTTTTTTCCACCTTTTGCCCGTAGCGGACCCCAAAAATAAAAAATAGGATCAACAACAAAACTACCAGAAAAATATATGATTTGATTTTCATCAATTGATTATAACAAAATCGGACTTGATTATTTTTAAAAAAATAACTATAAATTAAGTAGGCGAATTAAGTATGGCAAAAAGATTTAAAACACTTCTTATACTCATATTGATATTAATGCCTTCTCTTTTGATTAAAATCACATTTGCTCAATTGAATGAAAATTCAGCAGACTATGCGGGTGATATAACTCATCTTTCGCAACAAGGGCAGATCCGTACTTGTCTTATTCCGGCATTTGTGGGCAATATCCCCCACGGTGGAGCCCAACCAATACAGACAGCTAATTATGAACTGACGGGAACATGCGAATCTCCAACAGGCTGTACCTGTGTTTGGAACCAAGGGATCAATTCGGCCGGAGCTCAAATGGAGGCCATGGGAAGTTGTAGCGACTATGTTGGTGTGGAAAAAGGAACAGACTGCTCGACTTTGACAGGAAATCAACAAAATAGGTGCAAACATTGTCAACATGTTAATCATGATGCTAATAATGGAGCTCTTGCAACCCTTCAGCCGGTTGTTGATCAACCTTGTAATATTATTGAAAATAAATTAAATCCAGGGGTGACCGGTCTTTTGCCTTTCGGACCGATCGATATCATTATCCAGGAAGACACGGCGCGCCACACAAATAGTGATTTTTCTGCAGTTGGGTCTGCCGCCGTAAACGTTACTGATCTTGGAGGAGGGGGAGAGATTGCCCCAACCGGTCAGGCTGCAAGTCAGCAGTTGGCTAAATTAGATTCTTTAAAACAACAGACTCAAGAGACAACGAATAGTCTGCAGTCAACATGTAAGACGATCTCTTGGGACCCTTACGGACGGGTATTTGACGCGGTATCATTGGAGCCGATCACGGATACCGAGGTGACGTTAATAGATATCTTAACTAACAAACAAGCAGTCCAGAAATACAACTGGAGCAATGACTTTACCGGGCTTGATGGTGTTTATAACATTCAAGTAGAAAAAGAGGGAACTTACCAGATGACGGCAGTCCCGGTCACAAATCACACTTTTTCATCGACACCTAAATTAAGTCCTAACTGGTCAAAGATTTATTCTGATCTATATTATCCGGGAATCAATATCATCGAAAAAACCAATGTCGTCACCCATTATGATATTCCACTTCAGCCGATATCAACTCCATATCGGGGAGCCGTCGCTCAAATCGTCAATGGTACCTTAAAGTCGCAGAATATGGGCAACTTTATTGTCTACACAGGGAGAGAAACTTTCCCAATGGCCTCAGTTTGCTTAGTTGATGAAGCCGGAAAAACTGTAGGAAAGTGCGTCAACGCCAACAATGTCGGCATGTTTACAATTGCCATTGAGAAAAACAAGGTACCGCAAAAAAAACTTCAGATTACAGCCGGCAAAGTTGACTTAAATAACCTGGATCTTTACAAAAACAATCAAAAGGTTGACACATTAAACACGGGTTCTTTATTACAAGATTCAAAAAGCAAAAAAGTTTTTTATTTTGAGCCGATCTTGAGTTATGTAGAGGGATACGCCTATGATAAACAAGGAGCTAAAGTTCCGGGAGCCGAAGTGCTGGTGAAATTAAAGATTAACGACAAACTTTTTTATCAAACAAAAGCTGACGATAGCGGTTTCTTTACTATTTACACAAATAAATTGCCTTACCTTGAATATTATTTTGAATTTGTAAATCCGATTACCAAAGAAAAAATAATTTATAGCACTTCCGAATTTGTGACTAAAAATAAAAGCCATTTGGACGCTGAGAATATTGATCTGATGCAGGCGACCAAAAGCGATCAACCGATTATCAATTCAGTGACAGGAAATTTAAATGATATTGACAAAATAAATACTTCTAAAAAAAACATATTTAATATTAACTTTTTATTAATATTGAGCGCATTAGCCATACTCATGATAGTAGCTTTGACAGTTTTATTTTATATAAAAAAATCCCGAGAAGTTGACAGTAAATAAAAACCCTGTCATAATGATTTTATGAAGAAGTTCTTCTCCATGTCTTTGTTTTTGTTGTTTTTTTTATTTTTTCTTCCGATTTTGACCGTGGCAAAAATTACCGATATCAGCTCGATTATGGATCAGGGTTCAACCAGAACCTGTCTTCTTGGAAAACCTGCCGGCCCGATGAATCAGCCAAATAAAAGCAAGATGATTATGTATGCCACATTAAATTTAGACGGTCAATGTATCTCCGGTTCTGCAGGATGCGAAATTTGGTTGCATAATAGCGCTAATGCAAATGTTGAAACAAATGAAAGAATTCTAAAAGATTGTAAAAATGGCAGCACGAGAAACTACTGTAACGATACAACTCATGAGGAGGCAGAGCTTAAAAAGGATATCGACATGAAACCGGGATGGACACAAGTAACAGATTTTACTTTTTTGTCTTCGAAACCAGGTGAAACAAAAATTGCCATAAATAATAACGATAAAAATGTTTTGGGAGAAGGGACTGCGACAACAGTTCCAAGCGGAAAAGTCAGTATACAGGTTTCCAGTAAATATGCCGCCCATATTGAATGGAGTTATTATGCGATCGGAGACGGACAGGCACTCCCGACAGAAATGGGAGCCGGAGCCGGAACTCCGGTTGACGATCAGAATCCTTCCCAGCAACTGGGAACGGTTAATAATGTCGGACCGACCATTGATATTACTCAACCAGGACTTCAGGAAGATTGCATTACTTTTTATTGGGATCCGTATGGTCGGGTGTTTGATTCCCAATCACTTGAGCCGATGTCCGGAGTTCGAGTAAACCTTCTTGATGATAAGGGTAAGCCGGCTGTAATTGACGGGCCTTTTAACAACTACGGAATAACAAAAATTGATAACGGAATTTATAATATTTTAGTTTCAAAAGAAGCCGATTATCAGATGTCGGTTGTTTCTCCAGCCACCCATTTATTTACGAGAAACGTGTCTCTCCATCCAAATTACTCGACTATCTACTCCGATATTTATTTGCCGGGGGATATATTTCATGAAATTCCTATTCCTCAGAATCCTCCTAAGGATTTTGACTTTTCAAAATATCATCATGATATTCCGTTAGTTGCCAAAGGAGCCCCGTATATAATGCCTATCGAGGATGTATTTGTCATTAAATCTTCAGTTTTGTCGACGGATATGGGTAGTTTCGTTAACTTTAAAGGAAGAGTAACTTTTCCAAGAGCGAAGATCTGCTTAGTCGGAAAAGATACCAAGAAGGTTTATGGTAATTGTGTTAACGGCGATAAATACGGTAATTTCACTATTAATATTGATAAAAATAAACTTGTCCAGGAATATTTATATATAATTGCTGAAAAAGTTAATTTAACTTTACCGATTATCAAATCAAACAACATTGATATTTCGAAAATTAATTTCCAAGATGAAAATTTAACCGGCTATGAACCGATATTAAACTATGTTGAAGGTTATGCCTATGACGATACCGGCAAACCAATGCCCAAAGCTAAAATCACGGTTAAACTAATTGATAGTGATGCCACTTTTTATTCAACGACGGCTGATGATACCGGCTTTTTTACAATATACGGGAAAAATCTTCCGTTTCCTGAATATTATTTTGAAATGAGCGACGGTAAAGGCGGTGTCCCTAAAATTGTTACCACATCGAAGTTTGTTGAACTTAATAAATCTTATCTTGAAAATGAGAACCTCAACCTTATGAATTCGACAAAAAATAATCAACCAATTATCAATCCTAAAACCGGTCAACTAAATGAAATTGAAAAAAATATTAATAAAACAAGTTCGGAAGAAAAAGTTCCGAATATTATAAAGAATATAATCAGCAGCAAATTTATTTTAGTATTGCTTATTCTTATTTTGCTTATCCCGATTACTATCGGGATGGCTCTTTATATCAAGAAAAATAAATAATTATTTTTGGCCTTGACAAAGAGATTTTAATAGATATACTATTAATAGATCCTCCTAATAGGGAGATAAATAAAATCTTTTTCTTTACGCAATTCAAATCAAGGGAATTAGGGTCGCTAGGCGGTCCTGAGAAAAATGATTTTCTTGCTGAATAATTTTCGGCAGGAGGCATTTAACCCTTTACTTTCTCAAGGGAAAAAGACAAAAACAACCCTTTTAACGGAGGATCTCTGGTTCTCCATTATCATCTATGGCAGCATTAAAAAAATCCTCAAAGGATAAGGTAGAAAATTTAAACGTTGATCAACCGCTTGACATGTCGAAGTTAATCGATAAAGTGGAGTCAAAACCGATTGTACCAATGGAAGCAAAACCCATCATAGCTTCTAAGCCTAGTTTGCCGGCCCAAAGATACGATATTCCGGTTGAAGAACGATTGAAGGAAGATTTGAAAATCAGCTACCAGGCAAAAGGGATCTTAGATATTACTTTTGGCGGTTATGGATTTTTAAGACAAAACTATGTTCTATCACCGGATGCCGATATTTACGTTTCTACTTCGCAGATCCGCAGATTTTGGCTCCGTCGTGGAGACGAAGTTGAGGGTTTAGCCCGTCCGCCTAAGCCAGGGGAAAGATTTCACTCTCTTCTTTTGATAAAAAAAATTAACGGAATTGAAATGACAGAAGAACAGAGCGCCAAAAGGAAAGATTTTGAAAAACTAACCGCTCTTCATCCGAACAAGCAGATGAAAATGGAAACAACAAAGGATGTTCTGTCAACGAGAATAATTGATTTAATTGCCCCGGTAGGCTTTGGGCAACGGGCTTTGATAGTATCTCAGCCAAAGGCCGGTAAAACCACATTCTTGAAAGAAATAGCTGAAGCGATTGGCACAAACTATCCGAAAGCATATCTGATGGCAATCTTGATTGGAGAGCGACCGGAAGAAGTCAATGAAATTAAAAGATTTATTAAAGGTGAGGTCGCCGCCTCAAACTTTGATGAATCGCCACGCCAACAGATAAAAGTTGCTAATTTAGCCTTAGACAGGGCAAGAAGATTAGTTGAGGTTGGATATGACGTAATTATTTTGTTAGATTCGGTTACAAGATTGGCTAGAGCTTTAAATTTATCCGTCACTAATAGCGGTAGAAGTTTATCAGGCGGATTCGATCCATCGGCTCTTTACCCGGCAAAAAAATTCCTAGGTGCGGCCCGCAACTGTGAGGAAGGCGGAAGCTTGACCATCGTTGGAACAGCTTTGGTCGGGACAGAATCGCGGATGGATGACTTGATTTATGAAGAATTAAAGGGAACAGGTAATATGGAGATTCATTTGGACCGTAAATTTGCAGATAGGAGGATTTTTCCGGCGATAGACGCGGAAAGATCAGGAACCCGCCATGAAGAACTTTTATTTGATAAAGAAACCATGAATAAAGTTAATACCTTAAGAAGAATGTTGAATCTGTTAAACGGAGAAGAAAAATTAATGGCTTTGACTGAAAAACTGAGTAAAACTAAAAATAATCAGGAATTTTTGGACTCCTTAAGTAAGGGTGCGTAAATGATCTGCTAAATATCTACTCTGATACCTTCTTTTTGAGAACTATAGGAATAAAAACAGTTAAACGGTTAAAACTTAAACGGTTAAATAAACTATTAAAACTTAAATATTAAACATGTTTTTGTTTACAAGTTTAATGTTTAATAAGTTTTTTTAGGTTTTAACAGTTTAATATTTAGCTGTTTACTTTTGCTCTTGACATTCTAATCTCACATACTCTATACTGGTATCCAGTATGGAAGACACAAAGAAAAGGGTAAACCGTATAATCGGGCAGTTACGGGGGATAGAGAAGATGCTTGGTAGCAAAAGGGACTGCTCTGACATCCTTCAACAAATATCGGCTGTCAAAAAAGCTATTGACGGACTGTCCAAGGAAATAGTAATATCTGATATCTGTAAATTAATACCAAATGAAGATGCTGATAAGATAGGGAAGATGGTGGAGAGAGCAATTAATTTGTAAATTAGTCAAATAAGACTTATTCGACCAATTAGACCAATATGCAAGAAAATGTAATTATTATTGGTGGTGGACCGGCAGGACTATCTGCGGCCATTTATTTAGCACGGGCCGACCTTAAACCTTTGATATTTGCCGGATCGCCTCCCGGCGGTCAATTAACCCTAACTTCAGAAGTTGAAAATTTTCCCGGATTTGAGTCGATTTTAGGCAGCGAATTGATTGAGAAAATGAGAAATCAAGCCAAGAAATTTGGAGCAAAGATTGTGGATGAGAACGTGTTGACGGTGGATTTTTCAAATGGGACTCATAAGACTAATTTGACAAATAAGACCTATTTGTCAAAATCCATCATCATTGCCACAGGGGCAAAAGCTTTGTGGTTAAATCTTCCTTCAGAGACCCGTTTGCGGGGTAAAGGTGTATCAGCATGTGCTACTTGCGACGGATTTTTCTTTCGAGGAAAAAAAGTGGCCGTAGTTGGTGGAGGGGATACAGCCTTGGAAGAAGCTTTAACCTTGACAAAGTTCGCTGAAAAAGTATATATTATTCACCGACGGGATTTTTTTAGAGCGTCAAAGATAATGCAGGAACGGGTTAAAGAAAACAAAAAGATAGAAATAATTTGGAATAGCTCAGTTGAAGAAATATTAGGGGAATTAAGAGTTGAGGGTATTAGAGTTAAGGATAAAACTTTAAAAGTTGATGGAGTGTTTGTTGCAATTGGTCACAAACCTGATACAGATTTATTTAAAGGAAAAGTAGAGGTTGATGAAAAAGGTTACATAAAAATTTTTGAACGAAGATCAACATCGGTTAAAGGAGTTTTTGTTGCCGGAGATTGCGCTGATCCTTACTATCGACAAGCAATAACGGCAGCCGGAACCGGAGTTGAGGCGGCGCTTGAGGTTGAGAAATATTTGGAATTATTATAAATTTTTTTATTTTTTTATGGAAAGTCCAGGAAAAAAAATGCTTGAATCGGCACAGGCATTGATTACAAAAACCGCCGAAAAAATGCAGTTAGACGGTGAAATGATCAAACGTCTCATTGAGCCGGAATTTGCTCATGAATTTTCTCTCACTATCACCATGGATAATGGCAAAAAAAAGGTTTTTAAAGGTTGGAGAATTCAACATAACAGTGCCCTTGGACCTTATAAGGGTGGAATTAGATTTCATTTTGAAACTGTCCGCGAAGAAGTCCAAGCATTAGCGACGTTAATGTCGATTAAATGTGCCGTTGCCGGCCTCCCGTATGGTGGAGGAAAGGGTGGGATTGTCGTTGACCCAAAAAAACTATCAAAAACCGAACTAGAAAGGCTTTCAAGGGCATTTGCCAATAGAATTGCTCATGTTATAGGCGAAGATGTTGATGTCCCAGCTCCTGACGTTAATACAACTCCGGAAATTATGAGCTGGATGCTTGATGAGTATCAAAAAATAATCGGTTATAAAAGTCCGGCTACATTTACCGGAAAACCAATTGCACTGGGCGGAAGTTTGGGAAGGACTGAAGCAACCGGCCGGGGTGGATTGTTTGGTCTTTTATCTTTGCTTTCCAAGATGAAGAAAAAAGCAAAGGGAACAACGGTTGCCGTTCAGGGTTTTGGAAACGTTGGTTACTATTTTGCGAAGTTGGCGACTGAAGTCGGTTTTAAAGTCGTGGCCATTTCCGATTCCAAAAGCGGAGTTTATGACAAAAATGGAATTGATTTAGATCGTGCTTTAAAAAATAAAAAAGAAAAAGGAACAGTTTCATACGGAAAGACTATTTCCAATGAGGAGCTATTGGAATTAGATGTTGATGTGTTGGTACCGGCCGCTCTTGAGAATATGGTTAATGAAAGAAATATGGCCAAAATTAAAGCGCCTATCATTGTTGAAATGGCCAATGGTCCATTAACCCAAGAAGCTTACGAGTATTTAGCCAAAAAAGGCAAAATAATCGTTCCTGATGTTTTTGCCAATTCAGGTGGAGTGATTGTTTCTTACCTTGAATGGGTTCAAGGAAAAGCCGGATTTTGGTGGAGCGAAAAAGAAGTTAATGACAAACTGAAAGTTATGATGGAACGGGCTTTTGAGGCAATCTGGAAAAAATCAGTTGAGAAAAAAATGCCTTTGAAGCAAGCAGCTTTCGAGGTTGCAATCGGAAGAATCACATCAGCGATGGTGTAAAAAATTGGATTTAAATTTAATCATTGTAGGGGTTTGATTAATCAAACCCCTGCGTGGCGATTTGTAATTCGTGGTATAATGTAAGCCTGTTTTATGAGAGAAATAGGCGAGTTTACAATCTTTTTAAAAGACTATTTTTTATCCAGACTGATTAGCGCGGGTAAAGTATTTGAAGGCATTAAAGATATAATTGTCGCCTTTTTAATTGTTAAGAGGGGAAAATATTCTTCATCTTTCTTAAATACTTCCTTTTTAATGATTGTGGCCGCAGCGATTGTCGGTGGTCCAATTATTGCTGAAAATGCTCCTTTTTTCCAATCGTTTAATAATCAAAATAATTATCAGGCCTTGGTCGTTTCTTATAACCCCTATGGCGGTTCACTATCAACAGTTTTTTCGGTTAAACCACGCGATAAAGTAGAAAATTATACTGTTAAAGGGGGAGAAACATTAGCTTCAATTGCAAATAAATTTGATATTTCGGTTGACACAATTAAATGGGCCAATAATTTAAAAAGTGATTTAATTAAACCCAATCAAGTTCTAAAAATTTCTCCGGTAACAGGTATTATCCACAAAGTTGCATCAGGAGAAACAATTTATTCTATTGCCAAAAAATACAATACCAATGCCCAAAATATATTAAATTTTCCGTTCAACAGTTTCGAAGATCTAGATACTTTTTCGCTAATAGCCGGCCAGACTTTATATGTGCCAGGCGGTACAATTGAGCCGGAAAAACCAGCTTACCAGTTTGTTGCTTCAATTCAGGCGGGAGTACAAGGGCCTTCGAATTTTATTTGGCCAACATCAGGAATCATTACCCAATATTATGTTTGGTACCACCAGGCTCTTGATATTGCTAATCCTGGGTCCCCCCCTGTTTTAGCCGCTGATTCAGGAACCGTTGTCTACGCTGGTTGTCTAAACTGGGGATATGGCTGTCATGTAATTATTGATCACGGTAACGGATATCAAACTTTATACGGACACTTATCTTCATATTCGGTTGAGGCAGGTAATTCGGTTGGTCAGGGGAGTCAGATTGGAGTTATGGGTTCAACCGGAAGATCGACAGGGACCCATCTGCATTTCGAAATCCGGTCCGGCGGAGCGCTGCTAAATCCGCTTAATTTTTTGAAATAGCCTTTATCTATTTCGGACTATCGTTCGACTTGTCATATTCATTTTTAAATAATTCAAAATCACGGTTAGCTGTTTCCCATTCTTTAGGAAATTTATTTTTATTAATTAAATTAACAGAATTTTGCATTGAAAGAACAGCTTTTTGATACTCTTTATTTCTAAAATATGCCCAGGCTAAATTATAATGAGAGTTTGACCAGTCGGGTTTTAATTTAGTTGCTTCTTCAAAAAAAGGAATCGCTTCCCTATATCTTCCGATACGGTAATAAACACCTCCAATATTTAATTGATAAACAGGATTGAAAGGGTCAAGCGCAATTGCTCTTTGATATGACGCAATAGCCCAGATATCTGAATCCTTAGCAAGAGAAATAATATTCATGTAGATGTCGCCTAAATTAGCCCAATACTGGGCTTTTTTTGGATTTAGTTTTATAAGTTGTTTTCCTTCAGATATTGCCATCTGAACTGCTTGAGTGATCGTTTGACGTTCTTTTTCAGATATTTTTTTTAATTCTTTTTTAGCTAAATTATTGGCGATAAAGATATTTATTTGGGCAAAGCTATTCCGATATCTTTCGATATAGGGATTTAAAATAATTGCCTGTCTTTGATTTTCGTATGCTTGCTCGACGTTATTTTTTGTCACCCCGTCAAGTGACTTTTTATAAAAATATTCTGACGTGTATGATCGGCCAAGTAAATAACCGAAGCCTCCGATTAAGCTAAGGGAAATTATAATAATTCCAAGGTAGACAGGGAGAAAATCGGTTAGATCAATCGTTAATTTTGTAGTGGCTTGATTCACCTGCCTGCCGGTAGGCAAGGTCAAACCCAAAACCGTAAAAAATAAAAACCAGATGATCAAAGAAGAAGGCAGGACAAATAAACAAATAATTAGATAAATTAATAAAAATAATTGTAGGGGTCGGTCGTGACCGACCCGTATTAATTGTTTGATTGTGTAAAATATCAAAACACAAAAAGACAATAAACCAGAAATTCCGGTTTCAGTGATAATTTGTAAAAAAGCCGAACGTGAAACATAAAAGGAATTAATTTGCCAAAAGGGGGATTGATTGTAGGAAAAATCTTTAATTTTAGTAAACACAGTGGAAAAATTATCGGGACCGACTCCAGTTATTGCCGTCAACGGATTTTTTAGAATTTCAAGAGCGGCAAACCACGATAGACGAAACGATGGCAAAATCAAACCCGAGTTAGGTTTGATAAGAGAATAAACAGTTAGAAATAGAGCAAGTAAATTAATTATCAACATCATTCCTGACCTGATCAAGGACCCAGAATCACTGGATTCCCGCCTTCGCGGAAATGACACAATCGCCCAAATAACAAAAAATCCCAGTAGAATTGCTAAATCCAAGCGCGACCCAACCGGAGAAAATCCAGGCGGGGCAATATTCTTGAAAGGTTGAAAATACAAAATAATTGTTATTGCAGATAATAACGCGGATATCAGAGACAAAATTTGTAGGGGCGACCCCTTGTGGTCGCCCTTTTCATCACAATTTCGTGAAACATAAAAATATAAAATTGTTAAAAAAACCATCATTGCAAGCCCAAAATTAAGATTAAGAAGAGATTGGACCTTATTTGGAGTAAAAAAAGTTGATACGGCGACAGACGTTAAAAATAAAATGATTGGCCCGTCAAAAGTATCCTTTTGCCAAGAGATTTTTTTTAAAAATATTAATTGGATTGTAGAAATTAGCAAAAGTAATAAAATTCCAAAACCCAAAAGATATAATTTATTGGTGGCAAAAAATTCTTGAGTGGTATTCAGAAAAAAAAGGGGGAGTAAAAAAATAAGCGTATCTAATATAAAATATTTAGTATTTTGAATAATTTTTTTCACAGTGTTTTAAGGGCAAAGACCAGGCTTTGCTGATTTTGCGACGCATTTTCCGGTTGCATAGCAGTCGAGAAATGAATAGCCGCAATTAAAACATCCGCCGGTTAAAATATCCGTGCAATGGGCAGGTGCGCATAAATTATTGTCCGTACAACAGTCAGAGCTATTCGTATAATATTTATTGTAAACTTGACAGGTCTTTCTATCTTTACATTCAATAAGTGTTCCGCACGGATTACATACATTGTTACTTGCAAGACAATAGAATGAATTTGCTTTTTCAACATCAATATTTGAACTGGTAACTCCAAAATCATATCCATAAAATGGTTTCGGTCCACATGCCTTGTCTGTGCATCCAAGTTCATCGATTATAGGATCAATTTTATAACCTAATTCAGAATAAACCTTAAACCATTTTGGACAGTTCAGATCATCAACCTGATAGAGAAATTCTTTTTTTGGCGATTCAGGATCACAGGGAAGTGCAGTTAAATATGGGGTAAAAGAAGGAGATAAGGGATTACTACCGCAAATATTACAAGTAATTGCTTCCGCCGGCGCATATTGTGCTTTAGCGTTGTAGCAAACTTCTGAAGGCTTTGGATAGCACGACTTATCATTATAGTAGTCCTCAAGAGTTTTTTTAAAAACATTTAAATCTGACTTTTTTTTAGAATCCCGGGCCTTATTGATTTGTTGCATGGGATTTAAAAAAACAATTATGGCCATGGCAATCACTACCAGCAAAGCAATAACAATTAAAATTTCAAGAAGAGTAAATCCTTTAGTTTTATTCAGGATAAGGAATCTTTTCATAAGACATTCTCATTCTAATGGAATAAGTATACAAAATAAAGATATATAATATTTTAATGACGAAGGCTAACGAAAAAATTTATTTTTTACTGTCGTTTATTGGTGTGATAGGCCTTGCCGTAGGAATAATTTTTTCAAAATATCTGGCAATATCACTTATATTTTTTTCCAATATATTTTTTACAGCTTATTCTGATGCTAAAATATTAGTGTTTTTATTATATTTAGCGGTAATGTTTCTTGCGACATGTTTTGTAAAGCATCAAATTCAAATTAAAAGACGAGATAAAATATTTTTAAATATCTCGATCTTTATATTAGCTGCCTTAAGTCTTTTTTCTTACATATATGTCAGTCGTTCGTTTGATTTGCCTTTTAATAAAACTTCCTCTTTCATTTATAATGGCGGATTTGATACGACGGTGGGACCATTTCATATCCATACTTTCAAACCGGTTCTAACTTGGATATTAACAATTTTTGGTATCCGCGATCTTCCATATTATGGAAGCGGGCTTACTTTTTTTCAAGCTTTTAAAGAATTGCGATTATTTTACATAATGTCTTCTTTTTTATTGCTTTTAACTGTTTTCCAGTTAATGAGATTTGGAATCTATTTAGGTCAAAAACATGGAGTGTTTTTTCTTTGGGTATATGGAATTTTTTCGTATGGAATAATGAAAGCAATCATAGATGGCGGGCCGCTATGGTATGAAGCATATCTCAATTATGTTTTATTATGGCTGCTTGTTTATTTTTTTAATCAAAAAAAAATTCTGCCAAAGAAAAAAATAGTGAACTTATTGGTAATGGGTATAATTAGTATTTACGTTGTCCTTGTTTTGTTGCAAGCTGGAGTGAATTCAATATTTAGCATCCAAATGCTTAAAACCCGGCCGATTGTGGAATATGCACTTTTTTTTACAGGTCTTGGATTAATATTGTTGATTAGAAATAAAAAAAAATACATATTATTTACTATAATTTGTTTTATATTAGGGATATATTTTCATCTATATTCACCGGTAGTCTCATACATTAAGTACGGTTCTTTAAAAGTAAATCCTCAAAATAAAGTGACTATTTTATCTCAAAACAAGTTGAACCTGCCTTTGGTTACAAGTGAAAATAATCTTTATTTGTATAGATATGATGTAAAAAAAGAAGAATCAATTTTTTCTATTTTAGCAAAATATAGTCATCTATTTTATCATGAAGTATCTGTCGACGGAATAACTTGTGATTCAAAAAAAATATCATCTAAGTCAACTTTGATATCGGTCGTTCAAGGGAAATTTTATTTTTGGAAAAGTTATAATGATCCTTTTCTTTCACAAATCACCTTAGAAACCATGTCGCCAAGTAAAAACATTTACAAAGTAGATTATAAATATAACGATTGCCTTTTTGATTCACGAGCTGTTTTAATTTCCCATCTTCAACGACTTGGATTTTATTCGTTTATATTGCATCAATGATTGAAGTATCAAAATTATTGATTCCCTTATGGACGGCAAATGTTTTTGTAAATATTTTTTATTTTTTTCGAAAAAAATATCGTCTTTCTGATTATCCTTTGGATGGAAATAAATTATGGTTTGACGGACGTAGGATTTTGGGAGATAGTAAGACTATTTTTGGATTTCCGATAGCTCTTTTAGGAGGAATCGTGGGAGGAATAATAGTTCATAGTAATGGATTTTTATCAGGTTTGGCGGTATATTTAGGAGCGATAGTTTCAGGATTTATTAAAAGACGGTTAGGACTTAAACGCGGGGAATCATTCTGGATAGTTGATCAATCAGACTATCTTTTTTTAGCATATCCGATATTTGCGATTTTTTGGGAAAAAATAAATTTACGGATTTTTTTTATTGCTTTAATAATTACTATTCCTATCCATTTTTTGACAAATATAATCGCCTTTAAACTAAAAATAAGAGAGACGTATCAGTAAAAAAATAATTTACGGTTTCCAAGTACACTGCTGAGCAGAATAATCATAAAGACATCCGTATCCAATATCTGAACATTGGGTGGGGTCGTTCAAAGAATCATAACACCAATATATTACGGAACTAGCGCTTGTTTTATAACATGATCCGGTTCCGTTAGCAGAACATGCTGTTCCGGAGGCAAAGCTATTGCCACAGCCAGGATTAGTGACACTATTATATTGACATAAGGCATCGCATACATTGCTGATTGCCCAACAACCCCCTGCTGGCGTTGGGGTAATGGTTGGTGTCGGTGTTGGCGTTGATGTTGGTCCTGGTGTTGGGGTCGGAGTTGATGTTGGTACTTGTGTTGGTGTTGCTACCGGTGTTGGGGTACTTACTATATCGCCAAGAGCTGTATAAGTTGGACTTGTTGTGCCGGTTATACTTGGGCCTCCAACCGCGATACGTCCGACTCCACCATTTCCAGCGGCGTTTCCTCCCGTACCTTTTGACCCGGCGGAAGCGGTGACAATAGTTGTGCCTAAACTGACACTGTTTCCGAGTATATATATTGAACCTCCAGCACCTCCGCCTCCGGCTCCAGTTGTGCTTGTTCCGGATGTTGTACTACTTCCTCCAGTTGTTCCATTTGATTTAATGGTTCCGCTATTTGTCACTGTTGTAGCAGAAATATATATTATTCCGCCTCCGTATCCTCCTGCACCACCTTTAAAAACAGATCCAAGAGATCCGCCAGCTCCACCTCCTGAACCAAAGAATAGCTTAGATAAATCTGCCAAACCATAAGTCCCTCCTCCTCCTCCTCCTCCACCTATTGCTGCAGAAGGGATGGCCCCGCCTCCACCGTCTCCGCTGGCGTTAGTACCGCCATTTGATCCGGCATTTCCAGCCCCGCCTCCTAGCGCACCATATCCACCTCCACCACCCGAACCATTAAGTTGAGTAGTAGTTGTAGTGGCTCTTCCACCGCCGCCACCTGCCCCTCCAGATGTAGCTGATCCGCTTCCTCCAGTTGTTCCACCTAACTTGCTCGCTCCTCCTCCACCGCCGCCACACGATCCGGGGCTACCATTAGCACTTGCGGCATTACCCGCTCCACCACCGGTGACACTGCATAGTGATTCTCCGCCGTCTCCTGCAGCAGCAACTGCCGGTTGGGGAGCTCCCTGATATCCGATTCCTGAGGCGTCAATAGAAGTTCCATTCGGGACTGATACGGTCCCGGTTGCTTTAATGGCAAAAATTCCACCGCTTGTTCCGTCCCAGGCAAGGGGGGTTATGGTTCCTGAAACGGTGATATTTGTATATTGAGGAATTTTTTGGACGATTATTTTTTGGGTTGTTCCGTCATATGTATAACTCAAATTAGTAAAAAAAGTTATGGTTTTTGTACCGGTATTGACACTATTAACTAATTTAAATTCATATTTACCGACATTAGCAGAAGTACCGGATACTCTTTGCAGATTAGCAATTAAGACAATATCTCCTTGAGATAAACCGGATATATTAGAAGTAGTGACAATTGAACCGGAACCGGCGGAGGTAGAAGCAGTTGACGTGGTTATACCCGGAGCATAATCAGCATCGGTATAGGCAAGATCTTGACCATCCCTTCCGTCACCAAAGGCCAAAGGTTCGCAATCATAATTATATGAAGCATGTCCATCCCAACAGTCAGTGTTGACGGATGAAAAATTACCAGTCGATGCTGTGGCTCCATTTGACGCGGCGCTTCCATAAGTAGCATTAGAACAAGTGTAATAAGCAGATGAATAAGATGTGTATGATGCGTTACCAACACAAGCTTTTGACGTCGCACTCCCGTAATTATCGTTATCAGCATCGGCATAACAAGTTGTTGATTGATAGACTTTATCAGCATTAGGAGAAAGATCGATATAATCATCATTACAGTCAGGACCGCTAGGAGTTTCGTGAGGGGTTTTTAGTTCCCCGACAGTATACAGGGTGACATCATTTGTGCCTGCTGTGCCGGCATAGGCAACCGAACTGCAGGTTGCGTTATCGGTACAGGTATATTGTGCGGAAGACGTATAACCATCGCCATCTAGGTCTGGAGAGCAGGTAGTTGTTGACCATACATTTGCGCCTCCGTTTGCCGGAATATCATTACAGTCCGATAAAGATTTTTTGGCCGCAGAAATAGTGTACATTCTTTTATCTATCCCATTAGGAACAAGAATTGCTGAAGGTGAAGCTGGGGTACCATCATTATCTTCATCAGTCATATAAATGGGAGTTTTGAGTTTAATTTGGGCCCCGACGTTTCTTGGAATGATTATTGCGCCACCACCTTTCATGTCAATTTTTCCAACTGCCAGAGTTTGGTTGCTTGATACTGATAGAGTAACTCCTGACACGACAGTTAATATAGCTGAATTAGTAGAATTTGCTCCATTTGCATCTATCCCATCAATTTGTCCGGGAAAAGTACAACTTCCACTGAGTGTATATCGGTCACTATTTGCATCAGTATCAGAACATTCGGTAGCTTTAACACTAACTACTCTAAAAAAAGATACTATCAGTATGCCAATAATTAAAAACAATAATCTTTTATAGTTCATTATCTTAAGGTGTAATCAATTTTTGATGTGCCGGTAGGTCCGGTAGCTTTGATAGTTAAAATATAATTATATAAATAACTGTCATTAACTCTCCAACTACCCTTCCAAGTCGTTCCCTTTACTTTTTTTAATTTATATTCTTGTGAAACTTTATTATCGGTAGCAAGTATTGCGACAACTTTTTCAACCGGTTCGGAGACTTCAATTGTTAGAGTTTGAACTGCCCCATGCTCTGGGTCATAAGGGTCGATAGATCCTTGACTCATGATTGGCCCTTTTGTTCCTTTACCAACAGAAACTCCAAATTCTACTTTTCCATGGGGGATTGGTTTGGGAGTAGGAGTATTTGTCGGGGTTATTTTTTCTCTTTTATCCGATTCAATTGAAGTCGGACCGTTTTCAGTCGGAACAGCAGTTTGTTTTATTGAAAAAAAGACAACAATAAAAAGTACCAACATTGTGAGAAGGGCAAAAAGAAGTCCCCATTCTATCTTGTTCTTATTTATCATTTTTTTATTTTTTTTTCTTATAAATTAACTTTATTACAATATAAAAATATTGTCAATATTAATTAACTATTAACCAGTTAAAATCTATTTTTTCGTTATTTATTTTATCGATCGCAACTTTAAAATATGGTCGACAATTCCCACTTGTGGTTCCCGAAGAACATGACTCTTTTTTTACGACGGTCGGTTGTGAATTAATCGGAGAAGGGGATGTAGGTGTTAAATAAATCAATGAACCATCTTTTACACGGTCGTTAAAAACAATGATTTCTAATTGATTTGACGGAATAATTCCAAGTCCAGCTGAAGCGGTCGACGTTTCAATTGCCGGGGCAAATATTCCATTTAAATTAAAGTTATCCGGGGCAGCGATGACGGCAGAATTTGTAGAAATATTATTAATTGTCAGATTGTTAACTGCTAAGTTATTAATTGTTACTTGGCCATTATCGGTTAAAGGTTTTATTTCATCCGTCCGTATTCCTTTTTCAGCAATTAGCTCTCCTTGGGTCGTTATGGTACCGTCTTTTGCGATTATAACAGCTCCATCAAGAAGATTAATTGTTGAGAAAGAAGAAAGTCTTAACTCGGACGCCAAAGATATAATTGAGTTATTTTGAATTAATGTTGTTCCAACCAGTAAGGAATTTGAAACAGAAACATCATAAAGATTTGAAAGTCCGGTCACCGTCATTGATTCAAATGACCCTAATTTTGATAAATCTGTCTGATTAGAAAGATCGGGGATAGGTTGATTTTTTATGTCAGCTAAAAGCTTCTGGATATCATTAATGCTGGTTGTTAAATTTGAGGAATCACTAGCGGTTTTATCTAATAAATTTTCTATAGCGGTTATGTTGTCGGATTGAATTTCTTTAGCTTTTAATGTTCCAGACACAGAAGCTTCATTAGTCGTTAATGTATTGGAATTCAGATTTCCGGATACCGTTGCATCGTTATTAATTGTTAATGTGTCGGCGACTACTTGGCCAGAGAAACTGGCATTTCCGTACGCATCAAGTGTAGTCACGGTTTTTCCCTCAAGGCCTTTGATGATCAGTTTAGCCAGTGGGCCCTTGTCGCCATTTTGTTGATCGGCAACAGTTGGAATCGGTTCCAGATTTATAATCAGGTCTCCGTTTTGCGGCTTAATTTCATTCGTCTCAACTTTATTAAGCTTGGCTGTATCAGTAGCAATTATATTTTTTGACTCAATAATCGGTGAAGTTATTTTTTCACTAACGGTAATTTTGTCTGTAATAATTTCTTTAGCAACAAGATAATTATTAACAACAATATTTTCTGCTTCTATAAATCCGGATTTTAATTTGGCAATTAAAACCTCATTAACTGAAATAAACTCTTCGACAAAATCACCAGCTAGACTAAAGAGTGAGTTTGTTTGTTTAAAATTATCTAGATTTCCATTATAGATGATGCCTTCTGGTTTGATTAACTCTGCCTTATTAATTGATAGGGTCGGGGAGCCGGTGCCGATATTTCCATCATCATTGATTACGAAACCTACGGCAGTATCACTATTAGATCTTCTATTTGCCCAACTTTCTGAATCAAATCTTGGCGCGGTTAATCGATATGAAACTTCACCTGGGGAATTAGAAAATATTGTTAATGTAAAAGCGCTTTCATTAATTTTATACCAAGTTTTACTGCTACTTGAGTTTGAAAGTAAGACCGTTAATTCGTTTACGTTATTTTTTAATTGAGTGGCTTTTGCAAATAACCAGAGGTCCGATCCCTCAGGTTGATTATTAAAATCAATAACTTGATAGTAAGTTTTTGAATTAGCATCTTTTAAATTAAGGTTGATTTTCCCGGTAGTTTCTTCTTTGACGCCGGTCATAGACGCCAGATATGTGGCATATTTTTCACCATTAATGGTATAAGGAGGATCGATCGTTCCTACGGTTATTTTTCCTGTTCCGCCCGCAACATCAATATCTCCGGCCGTTACTAATGATTTAACTCCCGCTCCACTTGCACCTAAATCAAGAAAATATGTGGTTACTGCAGACGAATCATAGTATATTTCAGCTTCCATATTACCTCCGACCGATAATTTAAAAGTTGGGTTAGTGTCACCGATACCAACATTGGCTCCATTGTTGTAAATATTAGCATCAACTATCCATGAAGAACCGTTCCAGTATGGAGTTTGACCGGCGGAAGTTCCAGCCTGTAAAAGACCCGTTGCTCCTGTCGGACCAGATACTCCGGTTACACCTGTAACGCCGGTTACTCCAGTTGCTCCTGTAGGACCTGTGACTCCTGTAACACCTGTCGCTCCTGTGGGTCCTGTAACACCTGTAGCACCTGTAGGACCTGTGACTCCTGTCGCTCCCGTTGGCCCCGTGACTCCTGTAACACCCGTAGCCCCAGTTGGACCAGTTACGCCCGTAACACCAGTTGTTCCGACACCGGTTGCACCTGTCGGACCTGTAACTCCGGTTGCACCCGTTGGTCCAGTAACTCCCGTTATCCCAGTCGCACCAGTCGGTCCCGTTACACCTGTGACACCAGTTGTTCCAACACCACTTGCACCTGTTGGACCAACAGTTCCAGACGCGCCGGTTGGACCTGTCAAACCAGTCACTCCTGTCGCTCCTGTCGGTCCCGTAACACCTGTAGCACCCGTTGGACCTGTAACACCTGTAACTCCAGTTGCGCCTGTTGGTCCGGTCACGCCTGTAACACCTGTAACTCCAGTTGCACCTGTAGGACCAGTCATGCCCGTAGCTCCTGTCGGTCCTGTGACTCCTGTAACACCTGTCGCACCCGTTGGTCCGGTCACGCCTGTAACACCTGTAACTCCTGTTGCACCTGTCGGTCCAGTCACACCTGTCGCACCAGTTGGACCGGTTACGCCTGTTGCACCCGTCGGTCCTGTAACACCTGTTGCTCCTGTTGGACCTGTGACACCTGTAGCCCCGGTTGGACCCGTAACACCCGTAGCTCCTGTTGGTCCTGTAACTCCTGTTGCACCTGTCGGACCTGTAACTCCGGTTGCACCTGTTGGTCCGGTCACGCCTGTAACACCTGTAACTCCTGTTGCACCTGTCGGTCCAGTCACACCTGTAGCTCCAGTTGGACCTGTAACGCCTGTTGCACCTGTCGGACCCGTAACACCCGTAGCTCCTGTTGCACCTGTCGGTCCAGTCACACCTGTAGCTCCAGTTGGACCTGTAACGCCTGTTGCACCTGTCGGACCCGTAACACCCGTAGCTCCTGTTGGTCCTGTAACTCCTGTTGCACCTGTCGGACCTGTAACTCCGGTTGCACCTGTTGGTCCGGTAACGCCTGTCGCTCCCGTTGGACCTGTGACACCTGTAGCCCCGGTTGGACCAGTAACACCTGTAGCTCCAGTTGGACCTGTAACGCCTGTTGCACCTGTCGGACCCGTAACACCCGTAGCTCCTGTTGGTCCGGTAACTCCTGTAGCTCCAGTTGGACCTGTAACACCTGTCGCTCCTGTTGGACCTGTAACTCCGGTTGCACCTGTGGGTCCGGTTACACCTGTTGCACCTGTCGGTCCGGTTACACCTGTCGCACCTGTAGGACCTGTAACTCCGGTTGCACCCGTAGGACCAGTCACACCTGTAGCTCCTGTTGGTCCGGTTACACCTGTTGCTCCCGTTGGTCCCGTAACTCCTGTAGCACCTGTCGGTCCGGTTACACCTGTTGCACCTGTCGGTCCGGTTACACCTGTTGCTCCCGTTGGTCCCGTAACTCCCGTTGCACCTGTTGGACCTGTAACTCCCGTTGCACCCGTAGGACCAGTAACTCCTGTTGCACCTGTGGGTCCTGTAACACCTGTAGCACCTGTTGGACCAGTAACGCCTGTTGCTCCTGTAGGACCTGTAACTCCGGTTGCACCTGTGGGTCCTGTAACTCCTGTTGCACCTGTCGGACCGGTTACGCCTGTTGCACCTGTTGGACCAGTCACGCCCGTAGCCCCGGTGGGACCAGTTCTACCTGTAGCACCTGTCGGACCTGTAACGCCTGTTGCACCTGTGGGTCCTGTAACTCCGGTTGCACCTGTCGGTCCTGTAACTCCTGTTGCTCCGGTGGGTCCTGTAACACCCGTAGCCCCGGTTGGTCCGGTTACACCTGTAGCACCAGTTGGTCCTGTAACTCCAGTTGCACCCGTTGGACCTGTGACACCTGTAGCACCAGTTGGACCTGTAACTCCGGTTGCACCCGTAGGACCAGTCACGCCCGTAGCTCCGGTTGGTCCCGTAACTCCTGTTGCACCTGTCGGTCCGGTTACACCTGTTGCACCTGTCGGACCTGTAACTCCGGTTGCACCTGTTGGACCAGTCACACCTGTAGCACCTGTAGGACCTGTAACTCCGGTTGCTCCTGTTGGTCCGGTTACACCTGTCGCACCTGTCGGGCCTGTAACACCTGTAGCTCCCGTTGGTCCGGTTACACCTGTCGCACCTGTCGGACCTGTAACTCCGGTTGCACCTGTAGGACCTGTAACTCCGGTTGCACCTGTGGGTCCGGTAACACCTGTTGCACCTGTTGGACCAGTCACGCCCGTAGCCCCGGTGGGACCAGTTCTACCTGTAGCACCTGTCGGACCTGTAACACCTGTTGCACCTGTTGGACCAGTCACGCCCGTAGCTCCGGTTGGACCTGTGACACCTGTAGCTCCAGTTGGTCCTGTAACTCCGGTAGCTCCTGTCGGTCCTGTAACTCCGGTTGCTCCTGTAGGACCAGTCACGCCCGTAGCTCCGGTTGGTCCCGTAACTCCTGTCGCACCTGTAGGACCTGTAACTCCGGTTGCACCCGTAGGACCAGTCACACCTGTAGCTCCTGTCGGTCCGGTAACACCTGTTGCACCTGTTGGACCAGTAACACCTGTTGCACCTGTGGGTCCTGTAACACCTGTAGCTCCGGTTGGTCCCGTAACTCCTGTTGCACCTGTCGGTCCGGTTACACCTGTTGCACCTGTTGGACCAG